>WHSV01000046.1 GCA_009379915.1 Actinomycetota bacterium
GAACAGGATCAGGGCGTCGATATCGTGGATCGCCATCTGCTCGCGCGCCCGCGCCACCCGATCCTTGCGCAGCCGATCGAAGTCGACTCGTGCCTGCCAGTCGGTGCTCGTTGTCGAGAACACTCGCCGTGGGGAGTACTCGTGGCGAGTCTCTAGAAACTCATGCTCCATACAGCTTCCTCCTCCTCGTAGTCACCTCTCGGAACTTCAGGCTTCAGTCTCCAGAATCTCGCGCTGGGACTCGGCGCGCAGTTGTTGAGCCTCCGCTGCGCCGTCGTGAGATGTCCGATGTCTGTCCTGTCCGGTCGCCACCCCTTCCTTCATGGTCGCGGTGAAGCGCCTCGGGCATCCTCTGGACAGCACCAGCACAGTCATAGATACTATGCATCATATGCTAAATACGGTGGGCCGGGCTGGATGGACGCCGGAGCACGAGAGGGAGGCGGCGCGCATCCATCGCGACGAGGGGGATCAATGGCTCTTGAGCGTGCCGCCTCCCAAGGATCTCGGTTCTTTCGGCCACGGGCAGTTCGCCGTCGACTACGAGGCCCGCATCGATCACCATGCGGTGCGCGCCCGGCGCATCGAGCGAACCTGCGAGGCGCTCGCCGAGGCCGGCCTGGACGCTCTGCTCGTGTGGAAGTACGAGAACGTCAGGTTCCTCTCCGGATTGCGCGCGCAGATCATCTCGGACAAGAGCGCGCTCCTAAACGGGTGCCTGCTGACCGCCGGGGGCGACATAGTTTTGTTTCTCTCCGGAGGAGAGGTGGACAGGGCGCGCCGGATCATGACCTGGATCGACGAGATCCACGCCATCCCGATCATGGAAGCACGAGGCCTCATCTTCGGAGCGTTCGAGCACACCATTGCGCCGGCGTTCGAGGCACATGGGCTCTCCGAAGCTCGTCTGGGGGTGGATGAGCTCGCCTTCGCACAGCTCCAGGCGTTCGAGCATGCTCTCCCCTCCGTCGACCTAAAGGACGGCGACGCGGTGATGCAGTCGGTGCGCCTGGTGAAAACCGACGCCGACATCGCAATGATGCAAGAGGCCGGCGCAATAGCGGAGGCCGTTACCGAGGCGGCGATCGAGGCCGTCCGGCCTGGCGTGCGGGAGGTCGATGTAGTCGCGGACGCGATGCACGCGCTGTATCGGCTCGGTGGTGAGGTGCCGCACGTCGCGACGCCCTTTGTCGCATCGGGTGAGCACATGAGTCCTCCCAACCGCTTCGCCACCGACAAGATCATTCGAAACGGCGATCTCGTATTCATCGACATTGGCGCGGCTTTCAATGGTTACTACGCGGATCTGGGACGCACGGTCATCTGCGGAGACCCGAGCCCGCGGCAACAGGAGATCTACACGGCCGTTTATCACGGGTTACGTGCGGGGACCAGAGCGATGAAAGTCGGCAACACGAACGACGAAGTGGCCGACGCGGTGATCGAGGAGGGCGCGCGGCGAGGCTTCGAGCAGAACTTCCTCTCGCTCTTCATCGGGCACGGCGTGGGGATGGGTTCGAACGAGCCGCCATACGTAGGTGAATCGCTGCCCGGCGCAGATACGGTCGAGCTCGAACGCAACATGACCTTGGCGCTTGAGCCTTTGATCTGGGTTTCCGGGGTCACCGGCGGGGGTGGTGTGCGACTCGAGGACACCATCGCGGTGGGCGAGTCGGGCGGGATCCCTCTCACTCGCACGAGGTTCGACGAACGACTGCTGCTCGACTGACCACCAGGCACTCGTTGATCGGAGGAGTAATGGCGGAGCTCGAGTATTTCGTCCCCGAGGATGTTCCCGCGCCGCGGGCCACCTACTCCCATGCTGTGCGCATTTCGTCGGGCACTCACATCGTCCTAGCGGGGCAGGTTCCGATCGACGAGCAGGGGAGGGTGGTCGGCGTCGGAGACATCGAAGCGCAGACCCGCCAGGTACTGCGGAACATCGAAGGTGTCCTGCGCTCCGCGGGCGGCACCTTCGCCGATGTCGTGAAGTACACGATCTATGTGGTCGGTCGCGAGAACGCCGCCCGGTTCCGCGGGGTACGCGCGCAGCTCTGGCCGAAGATCTACCCGGACGGCCGCTATCCGGCGTCCACGTTCCTCGTCATCGATCAGCTCGCCTCTGAGGAGTTCCTCGTCGAGATCGAGGCCAGCGCGGCCGTCTGATCAGCCGATGCGCTCCAGGATCTCGATGTTGCGCGCGCCGTCCTCACCGGTTGCGTAACCGACGTCATCGCCTGCGGCCGCCGCTTCGATCGCGTCGACCTCCGCGGCCCACACGGAAGCGGGCCGCTCACCGGTGACATCTCGCTCTCCGTCCTCTGTGATGAGCGTTACGGTGCCGGCGCCCGCAGGGTTCGTGTCCAAGGCAACGAGCGAGCCCTTGGTGCCGTGTACCTCGACCCGCGTGGCCATCTTCCAGACGTTGACCGTCGCAGTGAGTGTTGCCAGGACGCCGGGGTCGAAGCGCAGGGCGGCGGCCGCAACATCGTCGGTCTCGAAGCCCAGCTGATGACCGGTCAGACCGTGAGCGTCCACGACCTCCCCGAGAAGCATGCGCAGCAGGTCGAGGTGGTGGGTGCCGATGTCGGCCAGGGCACCCCAGCGAGCCTCGGTGCGATGCTGGCGCCACTCTGGCGGAGGGCCATCTCGATGAACCCCGTAGTAGCTACGAGCCGCGGTCACGTCACCGATGGCACCCTCGGCGATGAGCTTTTTCATCGCCTGGTGGCCCGGTACGTAGCGTCCCTGGTAGCCGGTGGCGAGAACGACTCCGGTCTCCTTAGCCGTTTCGACGAGCTCCCACGCCTCGGCCGCCGTGGTCGCAAGCGGCTTCTCCAGCAGCACGTGCTTGCCGGCCTTGAGCGCCGCCATGCCCTGCGGATGGTGCAGAAAGGTGGGGGAGACAATCCACACCGCGTCGAGCCCGGAGGTCGCCAAGAACTCATCCAATCCGGTGACCGCGACCTGGATGCCATGCTCGCGTGCGAACTCTTGGGTGCGGTCCGGGTCCCGTCCGAGGACGGCGACGAGCTCGCCTCTCGTGGATGCCTCGACTCCCGGCGCCGCGGACTTGGCCGCGTAGCCGCGGGTTCCGATGATTCCCCATTTCACGACGGTCTCCCTCCGCTCAACGCGTCGATCACACTCCCACTCCCAAGTAGCGCCGTTTGACGTCTTCGCTGGTATCCAGCTCCTCCGGACTACCGGCGAAAACGACCCGGCCGTTCTCCATCACGTAGAGGATGTCCGCTAGTTTCAAGGCCAGCGAGTAATTCTGCTCGACGAGCAGCATCGAGAGCGACGATCTCTTCAAGTCCTGCATTCTCTCACCGAGTTGGTCCACGAGGACGGGTGCGAGTCCCTCGGAGGGCTCATCCATGATCAGCACTCCGGGGTTCGTCATGAGCGCGCGGCCAATAGCCAGCATTTGCTGCTCGCCGCCGGACAGCTGCGCGCCAACGTTGGCCTTTCGCTCGGCCAGACGGGGAAACATCTCCCACACACGCTCGAGATCCCAGTCTTCACCCTGGCTGCTCCCAGCAGGAGATCGATGAGCCATGGCCAGATTCTCCACCACGGTCAGCGAACCGAAGATGTGACGGCCCTGCGGGACGTAGCCGAGGCCGAGCCGCGCGATCTTGAAGGGCGGCATGTTCGTGACCTTGGTGCCGTTGTAGTTGATGGTTCCGCTTCGGATGGCGGGTGGATCGAGGCCCATGATCGACCGGCAGAGGCTTGTCTTTCCCATGCCGTTACGTCCCAGCAATGCCACGAGCTTTCCGTCGGGCACCTCGAGCGTTACTCCGTTGAGCACCTCGGAGAGGCCGTAGCCGGAATGGAGATCGCTGACGGTGAGCATCAGTCGCCCCGCCCCAGATAGATGTCCTGCACACGCTCGTTGTTCTTGATCTCCTCCGGATTTCCCTGTGCGACCTGACTGCCGTTGTGCAGACAGGTGACGTAGTCGGCGAGGCCGAGAGCGAGTTCCATGTCGTGCTCGATGAGCAGCAGTGTCATGTCGTCGGGGAGATCTTTCACAAGGTCACGCATCATGCCCCGCTCGACCGCAGAAAGTCCTGCCGCGGGCTCGTCTAGAAGCAGAAGCCTAGGCTTCTGTGCGAGGGCGATGCCTAACTCCAGCTGACGCTGCTCACCGTGTCCCAGTTCGGCCGCCGGAGTCTTGGTCACCCGCTGAAGTCCCACCTGCTCGACCGCACGCTCGGAATCTTCGACGAGAGCTTTGTTGCTCATCGCGGCCTTGAACATCTGGTACCTGCCAGGCCGCAGGCCCTGGGTCGCCAGCACGACGTTCTCCAGAACGGATAGTGCAGGGAACACGCGCGTGATTTGGTAAGTGCGAGAGAGACCGAGCTTCGCCACCCGGTACGCGGGCATCCTCGTTATGTCGCGCCCTAGGAACTCTACGCGACCCTTCGTGGTCGGCTCCTCGCGGCTGATCATCTTGAACAGTGTTGTCTTGCCCGCGCCGTTGGGTCCGATCACAGCTCGGCGCTCACCGGACGCCACCTCGAACGAGACATCGCTGACCGCCCGGAGACCGCCGTAGTGGCGGCACACTCCAGTGAGCCTGAGCACCGGTCGCGCGCCGGACTGTTCAGAGGGAGTCTCGTCCATCGATGTCATTCGCCTTCGAGCGGGCAATCAGAGGCAAACTGATCGCACGATTCGGGCCAGTCCTCTCCGAGGTACTCGCGCGTGTACACGGGTTGCTCGAGGAACGCCTGCGGGTCGTAGTTCCAGAATTGGCTGACCTCCGGGTACTCCTCGACAACTTGGTTGTAGAGCCGCCCCTCCTCGTCCTTGGCGACCTCGCGCAGGTACATCGTGGCGATGGTGCCGCCGTGCTCATCGAGCTTCATCGGCCCGAAGGGGGAGTTGTCCAGCTGATAGCCTTTGAGAGTCTCGAGGAACGCGGGGACGTCGCTCATGTCGCCGTCCTCGGCCTCGAGTGTCTCGGCGAACCACTGCGCCGCCGTATAGGTCGACGCCGAGTAGTAGCTGGGAAGCTGGTCGTAGGCATCGACGTATTCATCGACGAACTCCTGAGTGGCCGAGTCCTCGCGACCCTCCGCATAGTGACCGAAGGATTGGAGGCCGACGGCCTCGTCGCCCATGGCCCTGAGGAGCGACTGCTCGAGTGTCGTCTCACCGCCGATGAGTGGGAGATTGTCCTTGAGACCGAAGTCCTCCCACTGCTTGACGAAACGGCCCGAGTCAGCGCCCACGGTAAGCACGAAGGCCGCATCCGCCGACGCCGGGTCGATGTCCGACAGGTATGAGCTGTAATCGGGTGTGCCGAGCGGAGCCCACAACTGCTGCACTATCTCTCCACCGCGGTCGGTGAAGGTATTGGTGAAACCGCCGCAGTTCTCGTGGCCGAAGGCGTAGTCCTGGCACAGTGTGATGACCTTCCTGTAACCCTGCTCGTAGGCCCAGTCGCCGGCGACGTGCGTTGGTGAAGAACTCTGCCAGCCACCCGCGCGCACGTAGTTGTCGACCACGCCGCGCTGGCTGAGGTCGTCGGCTGATCCGGCGGGATTCAATCCGATTACGTCGTCGAGTGGATCCAGGTACTCGGCGAGGGCAAGAGCGGTGTTCGCGAGCAGGGTTCCCACGATGACCGCTGCTCCATCTTGCTCGACGAGCTTGCGCGCCTTCGTCAGCGTCGTCGTCGGGTCGCCGGCGTTGTCCTCGTGGATGGTCTCGATCGTGCGCCCCGCGACCTCGTTGCCGTTGATCTCCCAGTACAGGTTCCAACCATTCAGCATGTCGGTTCCCGCGGCCGCCACCACTCCCGTCGTCGGTACGATGACTCCTACTTTGATGGGCCCCTCTTCGCCTCCCCCTTCGTCGTCACCCCCACCGGGAGCCGAGCAGGCTGCGAGGAGCAGCACGAGTACGAGAGCCGCGGCGATATGCGCTTTTCTCAGCCGGGATGTGTATGCGTTCATCCTTGCCACTCCCCTCGTTCACGGGACCTTGGGTGGTGGTCCCTTGGTTTGACCGAGTGCTACTTGTGCCACGCGGACCACTAGGACCCCGCGCGCGTTTCTTCAACCTGTTCGGACGGCTCCTCGGAGGGGGCCGCCGAGCCCGCCTCGATCGCCGACTTCGAGCCTTTGAGGTCGCGGTCCGACAACAGACCGCCTCCGCCCACGCCGACTTCGATAAGCTCGGCCTCGTCGGCCGCTCCGTAGCGACGGAGCAAGGGAGCCCATACGAGCCGCTGCCATGCGCCGACGACTCCGTCGGGTGTGAACAGGATTGTGAGCACGAAGATGAGCCCGAGGAGGGTAGGCCACCGCTCCATGTAGCCGCTGACGTAGTTGGTGACGAACACGAAAACACCCGAGCCGACAAACGCACCGGTGATCGTGCCTACCCCTCCCAGGATCGACATGAGAAGACCCTCAGCCGACGCCTTCACGTAGACCGATGGGGGGCTGAAGAAGTTGTTGTACATGGCTAGCAGCAGCCCCGCGACCCCTGCGAAGGTCCCCGAGATCGTGAAGGCAAACAGCTTGATGCGTTTGACGTCGTAGCCCAGCGGTGCCATTCGTGTTTCGGCCTCTCGTACTCCCTTAAGCGAGAGGCCGAATGGCGAACGGACGATGCGAGCGATCAGGAAAACGCAGAACGCGACCACTGCCAGGGAGAAGTAGTAGTAGCTCCAGTACTCGACGGCGAATGGGGGCCGGGCGATGCCACGCAGGCCGTTGTCTCCGCCCGTCAGCGTGGTCAACCGTTGCGCGACACCCCAGACCACCATTCCCTGGGCGAGCGTGATCATCAGGAAGTACACGCCGCTAGCGCGCACCAGCAACAATCCGAAGAAGGCTGCGACCAAGATCGTGCTGATGATGGCCAACAGCGCCGAGACGCCGAGCGGAACCGCGTAGCTGGTGTAGAAGATGCCCAAGCCGTAACCTGCGATGCCAAGCACACCTGCTTGTCCCAGCGTCACCATTCCGCCGTAGCCCGCGATCAGGTTGATCGAGAGAGCGAATAGCCCGAAGAACAGCATCTGCGTGGCCATGTTCACGTAGAAAGACGAGACGAGGTAGGGGAGTGCAACGGTGAGCCCCACGACCGCCGCGAGGCTCGCCCACTTGACGAGGCGCAGGGTGTTCACGGTTAGTCGACCGTCGCCCGTCCGAATAGGCCCCGCGGTCTGAAGATGAGGATTAGGGCCATCGGCGCGAACAAGAGGAAATAGGAAAGCGAGGGGGTCAGGGAGCGTCCGAAGGAGTCGATGAGGCCGACCAACAGGCTTCCGACAATCGCTCCGCGCAAATCTCCGAGCCCACCCAGGATCACCACCACGAGGGCGAAGTTCAGGATCTCGCCGTCGGCCCCCGGGTAGAGACTCAGGAAGACGCCGCCGATGACGCCCGTCATGCCCGCGAGGAGCGCCCCGAACACGAACACTCCGGTGAAAACTGCGTTGACGTTGATGCCTAGTGCGGAGACCATCTCGCGGTCGTCGACCCCCGCTCGGATGATGGCGCCGATTCTCGTTCGCGACTGCAGGATCCACATCAGCGCGGCAAGCAGAATCCCCAGCCCGAGAACCAATAGTCGGAACTCGGGATAGGTGACGCCGCTCAACTCCACAGTGCCGGCGAACTGCGAAGGCCGGTCGAGCAGGATTGGGTCGCCACCCCATCGTGCCAGAGCAAGATCGGCGAAGATCAGTGAGAGTCCAACGGTCAGCAACACCTCGGGCATGGTGCGACCCCGCACGCGAAGCAAGAGCCCACGCTCGACGACGAATCCGAGAATCGCGATGGCAAGCGCGCCGCCAATCATCGCAACCCAGAAGCTCTGCCCGCCCTGCATCAGTGTGAGGCCGACGTATCCGCCGAGAAGGTAGAAGGATCCATGGGCGAGGTTCACGATCCGCATCAGTCCGAAGATCAAAGTGAATCCGCTTGAAAGCAGGAACAGCAGCGCCCCAAAAGAGATCCCGTTGAGCGACAGCAGGACGAACTGGCGGCCACTCACTCGGTGTCTCGCCGCACTAGCTGTACCTCAGTTCCTCGCTAGAGCCGAACCAGTCGAACGGCGTCCGGCTGAGGTTCACAAGAACGCTCTGTGCGGCGGTGTAGTCGTTGAATGCCTCCACGCCGTTCTCCGAACCGATTCCGGAGTCCTTGAAGCCGCCCCAGGGCGAGGCCGGATCGATGCGATGGTGATCGTTGATCCACACGGTTCCCGAGCGGATGCGATGCGCCACGACGTGGGCGCGAGTCAGGTCTTTGGTCCACACCGCAGCGCCGAGCCCAAAATCGGCATCGTTGGCCAGCGCTACTGCCTCGTCCTCGTCCGCGAACGGTTGCACGCTGACGACCGGTCCGAAGACCTCCTCGCGCATGATTCTCATGTCCTGATGGACATCCGTGATCACAGTCGGAGCGATGAAGTAGCCGCGCTCGAAAGGATGTCCAGCAAGGCGTTCACCACCGCAGAGCACACGAGCGCCCTCGGCGCGCGCGGACTCGACCAGCCCGAGGATTCGATCGAGTTGGCGTTGCGAAACGACCGGACCCATCTGCGCCTCCGGTTGCATCGGATCACCTACGCGAATGAGTTGAGTGCGCTCGACCAGCTTCTCGACGAATGCGTCGATCGAGCGCTCGTGCACGAGAAGCCGGGTGCCGGCGATGCAGCTTTGACCGCTGGCGACGAAACTGGCGAAAGTTGCTCCCGCCACCGCGATATCGATCGGAACGTCGTCGAAGATGAGAACCGGAGCTTTTCCGCCGAGCTCCGCCTGCACCGGGATGAGGTTGCGCCCGGCGGCCGCTGCGACTTGACGCCCCGTCTCGGTGCCGCCGGTGAGGTCGATGCGGTCGATGCGGTCGTGCTCGGTCAGTGCCTTGCCCGCATCGGTCCCGAAGCCGGGAACGACGTTGATGACCCCGTCCGGAATGCCCGCCTCGACAAGCGCTCGGGCGAGCTCGAGTGGGGCGACGGGCGCGACCTCTGACGGCTTCACGACCATTGTGTTGCCGGCCGCGAGTGCGGGGGCTACTTTCTTCATGGTGATCAGAAGCGGATGGTTCCACGGCGTGATGGCGCCGACAACACCCAGTGGCACGCGCCGCACGTAGTTCATGAGCTCGCCGCTCGCGGGAACCACGAGGTCTTCTTGCGTTTCGGCCACCGACGCGAAAAAGTCCAGCCAGTCGGGTGCTCGACCCACCTGCTGGACCATTTCCCGTAGAGGACGTCCGACGCACGCAGTCTCGACTTCCCCGATTGATTCCTTACGAGAACGGAGTATCTCCGCGGCCGTCCTGAGAATGCGACCACGCTCGCGCGGGTGCATGCGAGGCCAGGGACCATGGTCGTGGGCTCGTCGGGCGGCGTCGACGGCCGCGTCGATGTCGGGGCCCCGACCGCGCGCGACGACGAAAGCGATCTGCGTCGTTGCGGGGTTTTCGACCTCGAGTGTTCCGCCGTCGAGCGCGGCGACCTCGCGGCCGTCGATCCACAAGAGCTGATCCTGTTTGATCACCCCAGACTCCCCCTTTCGAAGGGGAGGAGCCCCCTTCGACACACCCCTGGACCGCGGAGAGTGCGGCACCCCGGCTCTGCATCAAACATTGTGGATAGTATATTCGGGTGCCCGACACTGGCAAATTGCGAAGAATGGGCCAGACCGGTTCGGACCCCGGGGAAGACGAGCGCCCCGGGGTCCCCTGGTACCGGCGAACGGGAGCGTGGATCGGGATGGGGACCGGACCCGGAGCTCTAATGACGGGCGCCGCGGTGACCGGTCAGGTGGGTCCCGCCATCGCGATCCCGGCGGTCGTCACCGGTTGCCTCGCGCTCTACTTCGTTTGCGTCACCCACGGCTTGCAGGCGTTTCGGTCCCGCACTCCGATGGGCGTGAGCGTGCGGGAGATATTCGGGGGCCGCAGCGGATGGGCCCTCACCATGATCATGGTGCTCGCCATGATCGGGTGGTGCGGCTTCTACATGGGGGTCGGCGGAGCGGCTCTGAGCGATCTCGTCGGGATACCTCAGGTCGCCGGGTCGTGCGCGCTCGGCACGGTCGTCATGGGATTGAGCTTGCTGGGCCAGGAGCGTTGGAATCCACTGACCTACCTCACGGCCGGATGCGCGATCGCGCTCACGATCATCACGGTGTCTGCCGTGCCGAGCGATCCCCCGCCCACCATCGAACTGGATCCGATAGTGGGCTTCATGGCCGCTCTCGGAGGGATGATCTCCTACGCGGTCGTCTTCGCGATGCGCGTGCCGGACTTCACCGTCGACATCAACAGGCAGAGTGGCGTTTGGATCGTTGGCTTGACCATGCTCATACCGTTGCTTGCACTCGCGGTGTTGGGAGTCTCTCTCTACGCTCGCACCGGGCTGTTCAATCTGGCCGACCTTCTGGCCCGCACGGAACGGCCTCAAGCGGGACAGCTGTTCTTGACGCTTTCGACGATCGCCCCGAGTGTGACCGCCGTGTACTCCAGCGCGATTTCAGTCGAGAGCCTCGTGCAAGTGCCACACCGCGCGGCCATGGCCGTCGTCGCTGCATGCGCGACCGTTCTCGGCGTCACGCGCTTCGATCAGAGTCTTGTCGGA
Source organism: Actinomycetota bacterium (assembly GCA_009379915.1). Lineage (GTDB taxonomy): Bacteria > Actinomycetota > CADDZG01 > CADDZG01 > WHSQ01 > WHSV01. The sequence continues at coordinate 10,627 of WHSV01000046.1, forward strand.
TTTCTCGAGGTCCTCGCTGCCGTGATTCCCCCGGCGCTTGTGGTCATGTTGCTTACCCCTCGACTGACTCGAGCGCCGCGGTCGCCGCATCCCCTGCTGGCGTGGTCGTCGGGTGCCGTGGTGGCGCTCGCGCTTCATGCTTTCTCGAGCTTCGCCGGTTCCGTCGCCGGTTGTTGCTTCACGGGACTCTGGCTGTGGCTCTCCAGCCGTATGGCACCACGAGAGGTCACGGCAACCGCTCGTACCGGGGGAGCCGGTGCCAAGGTCACATGACCCGGAGTTGAGTCTTGATCTCGATCGCTCCCTCGAGCGAGTTGGAAACCGGGCAGTGGTTGGCACCCCATAAGAGGGTCTCTCTTTCGGCTCCGAATGAGGGCCCTGCAGTCGAATAGTGCGGCGAAGCTCGGTGATCTTGAGCGCCGCTGCTTGGTGTCCTTCGGTCCCCTTCACGGCGATGTTCTGCTTGTGCTTGATCTCGACCTCGATGCCGTGCAGCGTGATTCCCTTCTCGTAGGCGACCCCCACGAGCGTGACAATCGTTCAATTGGCGAGGCTCATCTGAAGGAGGGCGAAGGTATTCGGTCCCTTGCCCTCGCCGGCGAACTCAACAGGTTCGTCGCCAATCACGACGATGTCGGTGCCGGGCACCGACGTGTGGCACTCCATGTTGCCCTTCCAGGTTGCCTGCACCGCCTGTCGCCCCTCCCGCTCGAGGTCGCTTGATCAAAACATCCGGCACTATATTCAATCTCTGCACGGAACCAGGGCGTCGAGGAGGCGACATGGAGATCGAGGGCTACAGGCTCCACCGCTGGGGGGACGCCCCTCGTTGGGACGCCTTTTCGCTTCCCGATCCCGGGCGCGGTGAGGTCCTGATCCAGGTCGAGGCCTGCGGCGTGGGGCTCACGGTGCTGAACTGCATGAACGGCGCGCTCGGCGATTCTCCGGATCTGCTTCCCGTGACGCCCGGCCACGAGGTGGTGGGCCGCATCGTCGCGGTGGGCGAGGGAGTCGACTCGAGGGCGATCGGTGATCGCGTCATTGCCTACTTCTACCTGTCGTGCTTTCGCTGCCGGTGGTGCCTCGCGGGTCGGGAGTCTCGCTGCGAGAATCTGCGCGGTTGGTACGGTGTCCACCGCGGCGGTGGCTATGCACCGTTCTCCGTTCTTCCCGAGGGCAACACGGTCCCCCTTTCGGAAAGCATTCCCGCAGTGCAGGCCACCGTAATTCCCGATGCTGTGGCGACGCCGGTGCACGTTTGCAGAACGCGTCTCGGGCTCGGCCCCGGCGACCGGGTCGCCGTGATCGGCGCGGGCGGTGGCGTGGGCGTTCACATGGTGCAGGTGGCGGCCGCCTGCGGGGCGAGCGTGATCGGTCTCGAGCGTGGCGACGAGAAGCTGGCGCTGGTCGAGGGCTTCGGTGCTGTCGCGGAGGACTCGAGTGACTTCGATGCGGTTACGTTGAAAGACTTCGACGGGCGCGCGGATGCCATTATCGATCTTGTCGGAACCCGCGACAGCCTCACCTGGAGCGTGTCCCGGCTGGCGACCGGAGGGCGCGTCTGTTTGCTGACGACCTTTCGCGGAGTCGAGCTTCCGGTGCAGCCTCGAGAGTTCGTCTTCCGAGAGATGTCCATCGTCGGAAGCCGTTATGCGTCGCGCGCGGAGCTCCTCGAGGCGGCGGCGATGGTAGAGCGTGGCGAGGTGCGCCCGGTGGTGGGCGTGAGCTCGGGCCCCCGCGAAGTCGAGTCGATCCACGACCTGCTGCGCTCCGGCAGTCTAGAGGGACGAGGCGCTCTCGTCTGGGAATCTCAATGACTCAATCGTCGTGCTGAGGGAGAGAGTCGAGGAGGCGCGGCCTCGTTGATCCAGCTGTCCTCCGGCCTGTAGAGCCCGAAGGACACGTTGGGGTCGCCCGGCACGTAGGTCCCGGAGACCTGGGCGCGCCGCCCGATCTCGCGCGACCGGTTCAGTACCGTGTGGCCGAGGGCGAGCTGGTGAGGCTCCCATCGCCGAAGAGCGGCGATCACGTCGCCGCGTTCCGCGCGGATGGCGGTCGCGAGTTGCCATCCGTCCTCAGCCGCCTTGGCAGTGCCCGCTGCTGCGTGCGGTCTGATGGCGAAGGCCGCATCCCCGATCAGACACACGCGTCCGAAGGCCATGCGCGGCACCGCAATGTCGAACACCGCCTGCACGAACGGCTCGCTCGACTTCACGACGACTTCGGCAATGACCTCCGGGAGCTGTTCGACGGCCGCGGCCAAGAGCTCCTCGACGTGCTTTTGCCGGACCGCCCCGGGCGCAAGCGAGATCTCCTGTCGCACGCCGCGGGCGTCGGTCATCAGATCATCGAGCGCGGGCCCCTCCGCCACGTTGCGATACCAGACGAAGTTGATGCGTCGCTCGCCCGGCTCGACCGAACCGTCGAAGTCGGGAATCGGGTAAGTGAGGATGTGCATTCTGTCCCCGACGAAGTAGGTGCACGCATCGTGCAGGGGACTCAGGGTGCCGGCGCTCAGTTCGTTCTCCTTTACGGTGCCGCGCCATCCCACGTAGCCGGCGTAGCGCGGCAGCACGTCGGGAAGAAGGAGTCTTCGAGCCGTCGAGTGAATCCCGTCCGCGCATACGAGGAGATCGCCGGTCACCTCCTCGCCGGTGAGCTCGAGCGTGATCGAGTCATGGTTCTGGCGAAAGCCGGTCATGCCCGCGCCGAGGTGGTAGCGAGATTGATCGAAACAGTCGAGAAGCCCCTTGTGCAACGTGTAGTACGAGGTGAACCAGTACCGGCAGGGAGCCTCATGAATCGTGTCGCCACTTCGATCGAGGTACCTTAGCCAGTCGGCCTTTGAGCTGACCTGCCCGACGTCCATGGCGTCGCTCTCCATGAAATAGCGAATCGTCGCGGGGTGGAGCACGATTCCTGCACCCCGGCCCTCGAGCGGCGAGCGGGAACGCTCGTACACATCGACGTCGCATCCGGCATCGCGAAGGGTCAGCGCGGTGGTGAGACCACCCAGAGATCCTCCCGCTATCAGCACGCGGGGAGCGGCGACCCCCATCTAGTGAGTCTCAGTCCTTGAGCTCGACGGTGACGAACCGCAGTGTCGTGTCGCCCACGTTCTCGAGGTCGTGGATGAGCGTCTCGGTGACGGTGTGATCGAGTCGCTTGGTCTCGCCGAGCACGTAGTCGTGGACGAGATAGGTGCCATCGGCGAACCGCTGAAGACCGCGCCCGGCGTCGACCACGGTCCAGAAATAGGTTTTGTCGTGAACGTGGAAGGGCGCTCTTTCACCGGGCTCGAGTCTGGATTCGAACACGCGGATCCTGTCGTCCTCGAACCACAGCGCGGTTCCGATGTCGTGGTTAGACCGAGCGCGGCTGAGCTCGTCCGCGAACTCCTCGACATCGAAGGTGCCTCGCTCATCTGGCATCGCTCGCAGCATCGGACCCCGTGTTCGACTCTTACGTTTGACTCTTATTACGTAGTATATATAGTACACACGGGAGGAGTGGGCGCTTCTCTCAGGTGGAAATTGGCTCTTGTGGGCCACGCGGCCCGCAACGAATCAAGGGGGTTGGCCGTGGCAACTGCTGCGAGTGCGCGGGGAGCAATTCCTGCTCGTCGCTACGACTGGAGAGAGGAACTCCGCCTCGACACGATGGACATCGTCGTGGCGACGATCCTGGGTCTCATCGAGGCCGTGATCGAGATCGTCGGGGCGCTCGGGTTCCTGGAACGTACGATCTGGCTTGGGGGCGCCGCCGGGTTCGCCTTCTACGCGTTCTACAACGGCACGACCTGGATCCTCTTCTTCGCAGGCGCCTACCTTCGCAAGCGGGCCGGCGTTATCGTGCTGGCCGCCGCGATCACTCATCTGATTCGTTGGTTCTGGGGCGATCCCGACGGCCCACTGCTGATGTTCTATGCGCTGTTCCCCGCCATCTGGGCGCTCCTCGCGTTCATGGCGATGCGGTGGAGAGGCGAATGGTCGCTGTTCGCGATCACGTGTGCGGTCGCGGCCGGCACCAACCAGATCGCGTCGTTCATCGGCCTGCGCGGGTTCGACCTCGCCGGCGGCGTTTTCTGGGGGGCCGTTGCGATCATCATCGGCTTCGTCGGAGGTCTGATCTGGGGCCCGTTGGGCCGTTATCTCGGGATCGGATTGGAGAGGGCCGGTGTTCCGGTGGTCGAGGAGCCGCCCGGACTCACCGGGGGTGCCCGGAGCTACGCCTGATACATATTGCCGGAGGGTCCCCATCCACACAGGGCGCGTCGTCACCGGGGAGCCAGCATGCCTGAACCGGCATTGGTCGCGGAGGACTACAGCTATTGGTTCAAGCTCCCCACGGGGGAGCGGCGCCTCGCGCTCGACAGCGTGTCCTTCTCAGTCGCCAAGGGCTCGTTTGTCTTGATTCTGGGTGAGAGCGGCTCGGGGAAATCCACGCTCGCCCTCAACCTGGTGGGCATCTACCCGGACTACTTCGGCGGCTTCAACGAGGGGCGGGTCCTCGTCAACCATCGCACCAAGGGGCTCGTGAACCGCCGCGAGCTGGACCGGGGAGAGCGCTTCCAGACTGTCAACATGCTCTTTCAGAATCCCGAGGACCAGATCGTCACGCTCACCGTCGAGGAAGAGATCGCGTTCGCCCTCGAGAACTATCTGGTGCCGCCCAGCGAGATACGACCGCGCGTGGCGCGGGCTCTGGGCCAGGTCGGCCTGCAGGGATTCAAGGACCGATCGACGCTCAAGCTGTCGGGCGGTGAGAAGCAGCGCGTCGCCCTCGCGGCGATGCTGGCGATGGAGCCCAGCGTGCTCATCCTCGACGAGCCCACGTCGAATCTCGATCCCGTGGGGACCGAAGAGGTGCTCGATGCGGTTCGTCTCGTTCGCGAGCGAGTCGACATCACCCTCGTAATAGTGGAGCACGAGGTCGACAGGATCTTTCACCAGGTCGATGAGGTCCTGCTGGTTGACGGGTTGACGGTGCACGGTCCCGAGACGCCGAGGGCCTTCCTGACGAAGAGGGGCATGCAGGTCCGCGACGACATGGGTCTGTGGATACCTCAGGCCTCCGAGGTGAGCCTCGAGCTTGCCCGGCGCGGCGTGAGTTTGTCTCGTACCCATCTCACCGGCAAGGAACTGGTCGACGACCTGGGGGCCGCGGGCGCGCGGGAGCCCGCGGCCCCGCCACCCAAGGGAGATGCGGCCGCGCCGCGCCGCTTGGTTGCGGCGGCCGAGCCGGCCATCAAAGCGCGCGGGGTCGGTTTCTCTTATCCATCAAAAAGCGATGTCCTGCGCGACATCGACCTCGACATCCACAAGCATGAGCTTCTTGCCATCGTGGGACAGAACGGCTCGGGCAAGTCGACGCTCGCGTCGTGCCTGACGGGTCTTTTCGCTCCGGCATCGGGCACGGTGATCGTGGATGGAAAGCCCACCGGCGACTACAAGTTCGCCGAACTCGCCCGGAGGGTGGCGTACATCTTTCAGGTGCCAGAGAAGCAGTTCATCCGTAAGTCGGTGTTCGAGGAGATGGCCCACGGACTCAAGGCCCTGAAGGTGCCGGCGGACGAGTTGGAGCGACGTGTGGACGCGGTCCTGAAGACGGTGCGTTTGGACGAGCGCAAGGACTCGAGTCCCTTCTTGCTGAGTCACGGTCAGAAGAGGCGGCTGTCCGTCGCCTGCATGGTGATCTCCGAGCCCGAGGTCGTTATCCTGGATGAGCCCACCTTTGGTCAGGACTGGCGCCAGGCGGGACGACTCATGGACTACATGCGCAGCCTCGCCGACGCCGGCGCCGCGGTGACGTTCATCACCCACGACATGCGCCTGGTTGCAGAGTACGCGGATCGCTGCGTGGCCATGTCGGACGGTCGGATCATCTTCAACGGAGGACCATTCGAGCTGTTCTCGTCGGCGGATGTTCTCAACGAGGCGAGGTTGAAGGCACCGCCGGTCTTCGACTTCTCGAAGGAGTTAATGGGAAAGCCCACCCTCGCCACGATCGATCTCATCGATCAACTGGAGGCTCGTTTTGGACGACCTGGAGCTGTCGTACAAGGAAGCTAGTTCGCCGTTTCACCGTATGGACCCCTTCTCCAAGACGTTGTACATCCTCGCGGTGTCGACCACGGCGATCTTCAACTCCAGCCTCTACGTCGGAATAGGTCTGTTCGTGCTGACCTTCAGCTGCGCTGCCTTCTTCTCGGGCGTTTCTCTGCGCGCCTACTGGAAGCTCGGCAAGGTGGTCCTTCCTTTCATTCTCATCCTCACTTTCGTGTTTCCGTTCTTTTATGCGGGGCAGGTGTCGATCGGCTCCGAGGACATCGCCATCAGGACCCCGATCAAGGATCTGACCTGGGCCGCTCTCGGATTCGGCGCATTGCTTGGACTGAGGTTTCTTGCAATCGGGCTCTCCGGACTCACTTATGCCTTCACGACTCACCCTTCGGACCTGGTGCAGGCGTTCTCCCGGCGAGGGCTCAACTACCGGCTGGTGCACGCGCCGGTGCTCGGGCTCGTTCTCTTCCCCTCGTTCCTTCAGCTGGGCCGGGACATCTCGACGACCCAGCGGATCAGGGACCTCGGAGCCGACCTCCACCCCATCGCTCGCAAATGGGCGTCCTTGAAGCACCTTGCGTTCTCGATGCTCCTGATGGGTTTGCGGCGCGGCCAGACGCAGGCCATGGCCCTGGACATTCGCGGCTACGGAGCTCACAGGACCAGGACCTTCCTCAGGCCGATCCCCTCATCGTCGGCGGGCCGCGTCTTCGGGTGGACCTGCTTCGTGCTGGCCGTCGCCTATCTCGTTCTCCAGCTTGGAAACCTGGCTGGGCACATGCCGTGGGACTTCGGCGGCTGAGATCCGCGCTGAACACGGTCACCAACCTCGCCACCGGGCTGACCCTCCAAGAGCTGAACACGGTCACCAACCTCGCCACCGGGCTGACCCTCGAGGAGGGACCGGACGCGTGCATTCAGCGCAACATCTTCAACGACGACGGGAGCGCGACCATCGAGGCCAACGGCCTCTCCGTCAACGTCCGGGGGGAGGACAAGCTCAAGGACGTCGGGCGTTTCGTGATCCGCATCGGGCCCGGTGAGTTCGAGATCGTGATGGCCACCCGTCCCCACCCCGTTCGCGAGCTCTCAACCGGTGCGGTCACGCCCGAGCTGCTGGCCGCGTTCTGCGACGTGCTGAGCTGACGGCGACGACCTGAGCCCCCTCCGGCTCGTCGGTATCCTCGCTCTCGACCGGCTTCACCTTTCGGCAGGGTGCAAGGATGGCGATGCCCCGCAAGCCCTTTTCGAACCTGACGCGCCATGCGCGGTAGCCGGCAACGCGCGTCGCGTGGGGCATTGCAGATAGATCAGCAACCGTTCCGTGGCCTCCTATTCGTCGACTTCGTACTCGACACCGACCGACCCGTAGGTAGGCTCGCCGGCGGGCGTGTACACATCGATGCTTACGCCGCTGCTCGTGGACCTGTGGCCGATGACGTTCAGCGCAGCGGGCTTGGCGCCGTCGGCGAACAATCGCTTGCCCTTGCCGAGCACGACGGGATAGGTGAGGAGTCGGTATTCGTCGATGAGGTCGTGCCGCATCAACGTCTGTGCAAGGCGGCCGCTGCCGTGCACCTGCAGCTCGCGCCCGGGCCTCCGCTTGAGTTCGGCGACCTCCGCCGCGAGATCGCCCTTCAGCACCACCGTGCCCTCCCACGAGACCTCCTCGAGCGTCCCCGACGCCACGTACTTGGGAAGACTGTTGAGTCGACTCGCGATCGGGTCATCCGGGTCGGTCACCAGTGGCCAGGACCGAGCGAAGATCTCATACGTCCGGCGCCCAAGCAGGAAAGCGTCGGCCTCGGCGAACCAGGCGGCCATCATTTGAACCATGTCGTCGTCCATGTACGGCACCACCCACCCGCCGTACTCGAACCCCCCGTCCGGATCCTCGTCCCGTCCGCCCGGAGCCTGCACGACCCCGTCCATGGTGATAAACGTCGTCAGCGTCAATCGCATGTGATCTCCTCCCCATTGATTACTCTCTCGTTGCCCTCTGATCAGAAGACCGCGCGGCAGCCGAAAACTCAATCGGCAAAGCAAGGGGCCGCTCGCAACCGCCTGAACCGTAGTAGGGCAGTTGGATAGCGGCGGGAGGCGCGACGCCTCTGACAATGGAGTCAGTCCAGGGGACCGCCCGGAGGGACGAAAACTCATCGGTTTCATGATGATGTCACTCGAGTCGAGCCCGGCGCTGAGTCCATGGTTGTCCGCCATTCATTGATTCGCGAATGCTTCATAGCTGTGGGACCTGACCGCTCGAGTATCACCACCTTGTCGTCAGATGTACGCCACCTGATCCACCCCACCCTGTGACGCCGCCGCAACGTCACAGAGTTTGTAAGGCGAACGAACCGAGTCCCCTTCGATGCCGGGTTGCTTCTGACTTGTAGAAAACAGGGAAAACGACCTGGTGCTGAGCCTCACGGTTCATATGCTCTCGACGAACCGGCTCTCTGGTTGACCAGGCGGGGTGATTCAAGGAGAGATGGCATGTCTCAATCCAAAGCCGAGTGTGGGATCGGGCGGCGACCAACGGGACTGACGCTGAGGGCTACCCCGGTGATCCCCCGATGCACCAATAGCAATCGTTGTATCCATCCGCGTGCGCTTGACCGAGCGCGTCGGGTGAGAATGTAACGGCGTGTGCGCCCCGGAAGATCTCGCTTATCTCGCAGTTCGGCTTCTCGTTCCGTAGGTCGTGCACGTGCCTGCTGTCGTCATTCCCCAGGTAGCGACGGCCCTCGGGTCTTGAATAGACCGGTGTGGATGTCGTCGCTGGCTCCTTCCATCATGAACACGAGTGCGGCACCAACCTACCCTTGGACACATCTCGGTGTCCTCAATGGGCCCGCCCGCGGACAGAGTTGGGTGCTGCCCGCGGGCGCAGCGCCTTTCGGGGGTGCAGACTTCACTCCGGCCGTCTAGTCGACCCAGTCCACCTGAGGCGACCGGTAGTAATTGATGTCCATCACGGCCCAACGACGCGCTTGGTTAGCCAGCCGTTCCCGGTACTCGGTCCAGACGCGCCCTTGCTGCGGGGTCCAACCGATCTCCCCGACGCCGGGCAGGCGCGGGAACGACATCATCTCGGCATCCTTGATGTCCTCGATCGTCTCGGTCCACAGCGGCGCCTCGACTCCGATGATGTTGTCGTCGGTGACGCCGGTGAGGTGCGCTCCGGGGTTCCAGTCGTAGGAGCGCATGACCTCGACCGTTCCGGCCCAGGTGAGCCCGAGGTCCGGGGGCACGCCGGGCGCGTATTTCATGTCGAGGTAGATGCGGTTGGCGGGCGACATGACCACCTTCATGTCCTTGGCCACCGCGGTGCGGGCGAGATCGCCTCCGGAGCCCCCGCCGGTGGCAGTGCTCCAGTTCTGGGCGATCGAACCGGGCACGGCGTTCGCTCTAGCGACCTCGGCCCAGCCCATCATGGTCTTGCCGTTGTCGTGAACCATGTCCTGGATCCGATCCATGAACATGATGTAGTCCGGAAGGCTCGTTTGGAAGGCCTCGTCGCCGCCGACGTGGAAGTACGGGCCCGGAGTGATCTCGGAGATCTCCCGGATCACGTCGGCCATGAACTCGTAGGTGATCTCGTCGTGCACACACAGGGCACTGAAGCCCACGCCGGTTCCGGTGTAGAAGGGCTCGTCCTCCCAGCCCGGGAGCAGGCGGTGGGACGGAACCCCGCCCGGGCGGCAGGAATTGAGCTCGGGATAGGAAACCTCTGCGGCGTTGGTGTGCCCCGGCACATCGATCTCGGGGATCAGGGTGATGAAACGATCGGCGGCGTACTGCACGATCGCGCGATACTCGTCCTTGGTGTAGTAGCCGCCGGGGGTTCCACCCACCTCAGTGCTTCCGCCGATCAACGCGAGGTTCGGCCAGTCGTCGATCCAGAGGCGCCAGCCCTGGTCGTCGGAGAGGTGCATGTGGAAGCGGTTGATCTTGTAGAGCGTCAGCAGGTCGATGTAGCGCTTGACCTCCTCGACCGTGAGGAAGTGACGCGCGACGTCGAGGTGTGCGCCGCGCCACTCGTAGCGCGGGTAGTCGACGATGTTTACGCCGGGCAACGTCCAGGGACCCGGTTGAACGGAATCGTGCTCGATCTCGGGAGGGAACAACTGACGAAGGGTCTGACTGCCCCTGAAGAGTCCCTCGGCCGCCGCCGCCCGCAGCAGGGCGCCCTCATCCGAGACGCTGAGGGTGTATCCCTCCTCACCCAGTTGAGACTCGTCACCCGTCAACGCCAGGTGAACGTTGCGGGGGCTGTTGCCGGGGGTCGTCTTGTCCCGGCCCCCCCAACCCTGGCGGGCCACGGGGACGGGATAGCCGGTGGCCGTGCGAAGGAACGGAGCAAGCCAACGCGCGACCGGCAACGCCTGCTTCCCCGCGTGGCCCGGATCGACGGTGACCTTGCTGTTGGGACGGAAGGCGTAGACCTCGGCGGTGGTCTCCATCGAAACCGGTGCGGGGATCAACTGGGGAGGTCCGGGATCCGCGTTCTCCTCCTGTGCCCTAACCGGTAGCGCGGCCAGACTCATCATGACCGTCGCGGCGAGAAGCCCACCGAGCACGCGCGAGCGGCTCCCGCGCCACGCTATCCGTCGGATGGATGCATTCGTCGCTGCTCCGATCTTCACGCTATCCTTCTTCGATCTCCGGGTCGGTCGCGCTCATACCAAAGCATCCGGTTCGTTCAGGGACCCGAGTAGCTCAGGCCGTGCCCAAACGGGTAGAGGATCTGTCCATCGGCGGCGGGAATCGAAACCGGCAGGAGGCCCCTCGGCCGGGCCACCCCGAGAATGACGTCGGCCACGGCCCGCATGGCGACCGGCCGGCTGCTGTACGTCACCATGATCGCGTCGGCGCCCGAGACGAAGGCCGCGTCGTAGGGCAGGGCCGCGGGTACGACGATCAAAGGTGTACCGGTTGCGGCCACCTGTTCGATGAGTTGCCGTTGCGAGGCGTTGCCACGCGCGTTCGTCGTCGTCACCAGCACGACATCCGCCGAGCCGGCGGCGGCAGTGGCTTCGCTTCGCTGCGCCGCAGTGGGGGTGGTCGAGACCGTCAGCAGCGTCGTGTTCAGTCCTTGCTGACTCAAGCGCCCGGCAAGCGAGCTCGTGTTGGCCGCGCTCGGCCCCACCACCAACGCGTTGCCGATTTCCGAGGCGTCCAATGGCAGCACGTCCCCACCGTTGGTGATCAGCGTGGGAGAAGTCCGCGCCACCTCGTCCGCGGTGGCGAGGTGTTCGGGAATACCGACCGTGGTCTCGACCCCTTCGGGATCCGCAAACGGGCCGTGGAACAGCCCTCGGTCGTACTTGGCTTCGAGGATGCGCATCACCGATGCCTCGAGGCGCTTCTTGCTGATCTCCCCCGACCTGACCGCCTCGAGCACACCGCGGTAGGCGAGCTGGAAGTCGGCCGGCAGGAGCAGGACGTCGGCACCGGCCTCAAAGGCCATCACCGCGACATCGTCCTGGCCCAAGCCCAGCTCCCTCTCCACGGCGGCCATGTTCAACGCGTCGGTGACGATGAGGCCGTCGAAACCGAGCTCCTCGCGCAGCAGACCGGTGAGGAACTCTCGCGACAGGGTCGATGGCAACTCGTCGTCGATTACTTCGACCACCATGTGGGCGGTCATGACCGCGTCCACACCCGCGTCGATCGCTTGCTTAAACGGTGCGACGTGCACGTTCATGAGGGTGTCGCGGTCGTATGCGACCAGCGGGAGCCCGAAGTGGCTGTCGACTTCGGTGTCCCCGTGCCCAGGGAAGTGCTTGATCGTGGCCGAGACGCCGGCGGCCTGCTGAGCCTGGACCGCCACCGTGCCGAGCTCACCGACCAGGCTCGGATCCTCCCCGAGCGAACGCAGGCCGATGACGGGATTGTTCGGGTTGGTGTTGACGTCCATGACCGGCGCGAAGTTCCAGTTGACTCCCACCGCCCGGAGTTCCTTGCCGACGATGGTCCACGCTCGTTCCGCGAGCTCCGGGGAGCGTGTCGCTCCCATCGCCATGTGGCCGGGGAACTCGGTGGCCGGCGACTGCATGCGGTTGACGATGCCGGTCTCCTGGTCGATCGTGAGGCTCAGCGGGATGCCTGAGCGCTCGCCGACCGCGACCTCCTGCAGGGAGTTGCTGAAGGCGTTGAGCTGGGTCGGGTTGGTGATGTTGTTCGCGAAGTAGAGGACTCCACCGAGGTGAAACTTCGTGACTACCTCTCCAGGGGTGTCCACGCCGTACCTGTTCTGGTTGGCGGCCGCCCCGCTCGTGTCGTTCGCATGCAGGCCCGAGACCGACGTGAAGAACAGCTGCCCGACCTTTTCCTCGAGCGTCATGCGCGCCAGGGTGCTGCGGAGAAAGCCCTTCTTTTTGTCGAGCGGCGGGCCGGGCCGGTCTCGCTCCGCCTGCGCGGGCTGGCCGGGCGAAGCGGACTGCGCCCGCGCACCCGGCGTGCCGGTCAGGGCCAGCGCGACGACCAAGGTGAGGACACCTGCTACCACGCGGCCCCGGCGCGCGAAGGCGCGTGGTGCGCCGGCCGCGCGAGAGGAGTCATCGACCCGCGTTGAGATCGGTCTTGCCGGCGTCTGCCCCACGCCGCATCCCCCCTTGTACCAGTCCCGCGAGACCGCTGGTCTAGTCCCGCGAGGTGACTGGTCTAGACCAATAGAGGTCTAGACCATAGCGGTTGGAAATGTCCCGTGTCAACGCCCATGCCCGATTTCGACGCGCCAAAAGTAGCTGCGGGAGGACGCGCTCAGGTCCCGATGCGGAGGAGTCCGTCTTCCGAGGACGAGAAGTGGAGCGCCCCGAGGCTCGGGACGACGAGGTCGGCGGCGGCCAGGGCGGCCTCGGGATAGGTCGAGGCGACGCCGATGGCGGCCATGCCGCCGCGCCGGGTGGCCTCGATGCCGGCCGGAGTGTCCTCGATCACGACGCAGTCCGCGGGGCGGGCACCCAAGGCCTGCGCGGCGGCGAGGTAGCCCTCCGGATCGGGTTTCCCTTGGTCCACGTCGCCTGCGGTGATAAGCACCTCTGGAAAAGGAAGTCCCGCCCCCCGTATTCGTCCCTCCGCGAGGGGACGAGTGCCCGAGGTCACGATCGCCCACCGCTCCGGGGCCAGAGCGGCAAGGATTTCCTTTGCTCCCTTCATCGAGCGGGTCGCGGCGGTGTTGCCCACCTCCGCGTCCTCGAGCATCCTCGCCTCCTCTACGGGATCGAGATCCGGGGCGACGAGCGCGATGGTCTCGACGGTCCTGCGGCCGTGCGCGGCATCGACCACCGCCTCGGGATCGAGGCCCTTGGTCTCCGCCCATTCGGTCCAGGCCCGGCGTACGTCCGCGGTCGAGTCCACGAGCACGCCGTCGAGATCGAAAAGGATCGCCCTCACGGCGAACTTCACTAAGGGCGATCTCCTCTCTTAAGGGGTATCTGGATGTCGTACCTGTCCGTCCGGTAGAGGGAGCGAACGTACTCGATCACCAGGCCCCCGGCATCGCGCGTCGTGCGCTGAATGAGGAAGGCCGGCTGATGTTCGGTCGTGCCCAGCAGTTCCGCCTCATCCGCGCTGAGCGCCACCCCCGTGACGATCTGGTCGGCGCTCTCGACGACGACACCCCATCGCTCTCGTAGCAACTCGTAGAGTGAGCCGCCTGCGAGATCCTCCGTCTCGAGCCCGGGGAAACGGGCGCTCGGTAGATAGGCGCGCTCGAACGCCATCGGCTCACCGTCGGCGGACCGAACTCGGTCGATCTTGACGACCGGGGTGTCCGTGTCCACCTCGAGGTGGCTCGCAACGAATTCGTTCGCCGGCAACATGCTGCGCTCGAGCACCGACGATCCGGGCGTCATGCCGCGGGCGCGCATGTCCTCGGAGAACGACGTGAGGCGCGCGGATTGCACGAACTTCGGTTCGGCGACGAACGTGCCCCTCCCATGCATGCGAGAGACGATCCCCTTAGCCGCGAGGCGCTCGATCTCCTGGCGTACCGTCATGCGCGCGACACCGTAATGATTTGAGAGCGCGCGTTCCGACGGTAGAAGGTCGCCCGGAGACAGGCTCGCAATATACGCCTCCAAGATCTCCTGAAGCTGTTCGCCCTTGGGACGCCCGTGGGCCAGCCCAGGGGGGAGGGCAGCCTTTGGGGCTTCGCTCATGGCGAGAACCCTAGTCTTCGCTCGGAGCCCTCACAACCAGCTTTCACAGGCCGGGGATCCTTGTCCGATAACGATCCCGCAGCGTCTGATTGCGCTCCTCTCCCCGCGCGGTATTGGCGCTTTCCCACAGCGGCACATCGATTCCCCGCGCGCCCGCGAGGTCGATCACCCGGGCGAGAAGAAGATTCCATACGTAGAGGCACACCAGGGAGGACATGGCCCCCGTGACGGGATGATCCGGCGGATGGGTCGAGTCTCCAAACGGCACGAGTGTGTCGAGCAGGTGATCGGCGAACTCGTCGAGCCGGTGCTCGTGCCGGCGCGGGGCGGCCTCCATGTGCGCTCGCGAAGAGACCCCCGCCACCCTCACTCCTCGTTGTTTGAACTGCAGCGCGAGCTCCACCGGAACCGCGTTGACTCCCGAGTTCGAAAAGACGAAGGCGATGTCGTCGTTGCTCGCACCGGCGGCCTCCACGAGCAACTGTGCGAGCCCGGAGGAGCGCTCCAGGTGCGTGCTCGCTGCCGCGCCCTCGAGAGGATTGAGCGCGGGGTGATATATCGGGTAGACGCAGGCAAGCCCGCCGGCCCGGTAGAACGACTCCAGAACCGGAACCGCCGAGTGGCCCGTGCCGGCGGTGAAGACGAGGCCGTCGGAAGCGATTACGTCCACGACCGCGTTTCCCACCCTCTCAAGGATGGCCGCGTTTGTATCCTCGACCATGGCGAGGTGGTCGCGCATCTCGAGGCCGAATCCTCCGCCGTCGATCCTCAGAGCGCTCCCCTCAGAGCCGAACCCGGCTATCTTCGCCGCTTCCTCACCTGTTCCGCGTCGCGGTCCAGCTCGGCGCGGCCTTTGGTCCGGTACAGGATCCAACCGGCGACCGGTACGAGCAAGATCGTCCACCACTTCCAAATCAGAACCCGTCTCACACCGGTGCGGCGCTGGGTGTCCGAGATGCAGATGAACGTCGGAACCCACCAAACGACCGCGAGGACCGCGACGACGAGTAGCTCGCTCATTCCGACCCTCGCCGTCGCGGCCGCGCGTCCTAGGCCGGTGCCGTCCGGCCGGGGGCCGGAGCCGACGGTTCCGCCGCCGTTACCGCGCGCTCTCGTCCGGGTGTCGGGAGATCGAACGCCCTGATTGCGGCCGAAAACAGCAGGAAATACACGACGCCGTAGACGGCCCCTACCGGGAAGATCAGCAAGGGGTTCGTCGCCTGCCCGAAGGCCACGAGGTAGTCGATCAATCCCGCCGAGAAGCCGAACCCGTGCTTGATGTTGAGCGCGTCGGCTACCACCAGCGCGGAGCCGCTCAACAGCGCGTGCGCCGCGTACAGAAGTGGAGCGAGGAACAGGAACGAGAACTCGATCGGCTCCGTGATGCCGGTGAGGAACGACGTGAAGCCCGAGGATCCCATGACGGCACCGGTCGTCTTCCTCTCCTCTGCTCGAGCCTGACGGTACATCGCGTAGGCGGCCGCGGGCAGTCCGAACAGGAAGATGAAGTACCAACCGGCCATGAAGATTCCCGCCTCGGGATCGCCCGCGAAGAAACGGGTCAGGTCTCCCTGCACCACCTCACCGGATGGGTCGGTGAAGCGGCCGAACTCGAACCACACCAGGGTGTTGATGATGTGGTGCAGGCCCATCGGGAGCAGTGCCCGGTTGGCGATCCCGTACACGAAGGCTCCGAGCGCGCCGGCACCCACGATCCAATCGCCGAAATTCTCGATGCCGCGGCCGATCGGGGGCCAGATGAAGTAGGCGGCCGCACCCACCAGCATGGCCGCGAACGCCGTGACGATTGGCACGAAACGGCGCCCCCCGAAGAACGCAAGGTAGTCGGGTAGTCGCACGTCCTTGAACCTCTGGTAGAGAACCGCAGCCAGGAGTCCGATCAGGATTCCGCCGAGTACGCCCATGTCTACCGTGACTGCTTCGGTGACGACGTTGCCGTCCGGGTCGGTGACCGCGGGGGTGATCTCGGAGATGTCGTTGATGGCCCTGAGAATGAGGTAGCCGACGCCCGCCGCCAATCCCGCCGCACCCGCTGCCTCCGTGAAGCCGATGGCCACCCCGATCGCGAAGATCAGGGGCAGGTTCCCGAATACCGCGTCGCCGGCCGCGGCCATGATCTCCCAGATCGTGGTGCCCCACTCCAGCCACGACACCTCCTGGAAGTACACCCCCAGCCGCAACAGCAACGCGGCCGCCGGCAACACCGCGATCGGCATCATCAGTGCCCGGCCGATTCGCTGCAAGGTCCCAAGCATTCCGAGCCTCCCCCTAGTTCGGACCGGTCGCCCCTCGGGACTCGCCCCCGTGCGGACGATCAGGTCGCTATGCTGCCGCCATCTTATGATTGGTCTAGACCAGAGGCAAGGACCGATCGAGTTCGAGGTTCGGCCGTTCCCGGCGGCCGGCTCTCCTCGGTGCGCTGGTCTAGACCGGGGCCAACGGCCTGATAGACGATGAGTCGAGGACGAGGTAGGAGGGTTCGGGTGCGGCTGGGCGCGAAGGAGGCACTGATCGGGGACCGCATCGTCCCCGGGGACGTGCAGGTCGAGGACGGCCGCATCTCCGCAGTGGGACTGAGCCCCGCCGGGAGAGCGGGCACCGCGGTGCCGGGTTTCGTCGACCTCCAGGTCAACGGCTTCTCGGGAGTCGATTTCGTCGCGGCCGGCGAGGAGGGCTATCGAACCGCCGGCCTCGCGCTGGCGGCGACCGGGGTCACCTCGTACCAGCCGACTCTGATCACCTCGCCGCTCGACGCCTACCCCACCGCCCTCGAGGCCGCCGCACGCGCACAGGGTGAGCCGGGCCCCCGGATTCTGGGTGTTCACCTCGAGGGCCCGTTCATCTCGCCCGAATGGGTCGGCGCGCACAATCCCGCCCACGTGCTCGATCCCGACCCCGAGCTGGCCGTGCGACTGATCGAGGCCGGCCCCGTCTCGCA
>WHSV01000143.1 GCA_009379915.1 Actinomycetota bacterium
GGAGCGGAGGCGCGGGGATTTGAACCCCGGAACCGGTTGCCCGGTTAACGCATTAGCAGTGCGCTCCCTTCGGCCGCTCGGGCACGCCTCCGCCGGGCATCATAGCCTCAGGGAGATTGAGACTCCTCTACGAGCTCTTCGTCGACCTCCAGGACCTCTCGCTGAATGTCGAACTCGCTCCCGAGGCTCTTGAAGCTCACGTAGTCGACGGCCGACGGCAGGCCGTCGCGAAAGTAGATGACCTGGGCCTCGTAGGGTAGATCCGCCTCGATCGTGAACGATCCGAGGCCCGTTGCCCCGGTCGACCCGACCACGAGCTGAATCGTACCCTCCTCGATCCGCAGGTCGCGCTCGTGGGTGTGGCCCGAGATCACCAGCGGCACCCGGCCGTAGGAGTCCTCGGCGAGCCGCTCGTCGTGTACCGCGAGGATGTCGGGGGTGAGCTCCTCGACCGCCTCTGCGACCAGCTCGCCTTCCTCTTCCCTGGCCGTGTTGCCCTCCTCGGTCGAAGTCTGGTTCGAAGCGGTGAAGGTCGGATCGGCCCATCCGAGCACATCCAGCCCTCCGACCGTCACGGTTTCACGATCGAGCAGGACGACTTCCTCGATTCGCCCCACCTCGACGCGGTTGGCGGTCGAATCATGGTTGCCGGGGATGAACACATAGGGCGTCGGAAACCCATCGATCAGATCTCCGATCCGTGCCTCGACCGGATTGCCAAACGAGGTCAGGTCGCCGGTGTCGATGACGGCCGAAACGTCGAACTGCCGCGCAAGCTGGCGGGTGACCTCGACGCCCAAAGGGTTCGAGTGAATGTCGCTCACGTGAAGGATCGCCTTGGTGCCACCCGCGGGATCGTCCAGTGGCTCTGCGAGCAGAGCTACCAAATCGGAGATGCGTTCCGACGCGACCTCGAACCGATCTCGCAGGTTGTCCAGAGAGCCGAGATTGCGGTTGACCGCCTCGAGCATGTCGGGCGCTCGAGCCAGCGTTCCAGTGAACTTCGGCTCCTCCCAACCCTGGGGGTCGAACGTCACGAGAGCAAGGCCGAACAAAGTCGACACCGCCACGAGGCCCCCCGTAGCAGCCGCAAGGATGTACTTCCACTTGCGATAGGGCATGAGCGCACCGGTGAGCGCGCCGATGATCGTCCCCGCAACGACCAACACCAGGCCCGTGCGGCGCAAGGATCCGGCAAGATCCCTCTGGATGCGGACCTGGAGAGCGTCTCGACCCTCGTCCGTAGACACGGCAACGCCCAGTTGCGGTATGTCGAGCTGAACAAGTTCGATACCAAACGTTAGAGGCGTGTCGTGCGTGTTCGCCGAGATCTGGCCCAGGGGCGGAATCAGGACCGCGGTGTTCCCTCCCCCGAGTCCCGCTGTGGTCCGGACACGAGCCGGACCCAGATCCTGGGCCGGGAGCGGGATGAAGCGGAGGAGCAGGAGCGCAATGAGCCCTCCCATCGTAAACACGAAGATGTAACGGAGCACCCTGCGTCCTCGGGTTCCGATAGGGGGCATTTGCACAAGTTTTTTGTCACGAAACGACCGTTTGCTCATAGACTCGACCCTAAGTGGTCGGCACGACCACTTAGCTTAGTCATTGGACTTCGGGAGGGATCTCAGTGAAGTTAAGACCCGCGGTGCTTGCCGTGGTGGTTGCGGCATCACTCGTCCTGTTCGCCTCGCCGGCGCCGGCCCTGCCACCTAACGCCGAGGTGAAGAATTACAAGACAGGCCTTAACTTTCCGGTCGACATGGCCCACGTGCCCGGCACCAGGAGGATCTTCTTCACGGAGAAGAACACCGGAAAGATCCGGGTATTGAAAGGACGCAAACTCAAGCGACGTGCGTGCGCGACCCTGAACGTCAACTCGACCGGGGAACGCGGCCTGCTGGGCATCGCGCTCCATCCCAGGTTCAAGGAGAACCGCTACCTCTACGTCTACTTCACGAAGGCCAGTCCGTTGCAGCACCAGGTGAAGCGCTTTAAGGTTCGCGACGGGCGCTGTCGGAACCCCAAGGTCATCGTGAGCGGAATCAGCGCAAGCTCCGGCGGTTATCACAACGGCGGTCAGGTCGAGTTCGCCGGCGGCAAGCTATACGTCTCGACCGGAGAACAGCACCAGCCGAACCTGGCGCAGCAAACCAACAACCGACTGGGCAAGATCCTCAGGTACAACCCGAACGGATCCGTTCCGGACGGCAACCCCTTCGGCAACGCGGTATGGAGCTACGGACACCGCAATCCCTTCGGCCTCGCACACAAGCCGGGCACGACGAAGATCTACTCCACCGAGAACGGGCCGAATTGCGACGACGAGTTCAACGTCATCAAAAGGGGCCGCAACTATGGATGGGGCAGCGGCTACCGATGCGGGACGCGGGGCGTTGGCCCGAACCCGAAAGGCCCGGAGGTGCGCTGGAGCAACATAATCGTTCCGACCGATCCCGCCTTCTACAACGGAAAGATGAGGACCCTGAGGGGGGACGTCTACACGGGTGATTTCGGGGGACGCATCCGCAGATTGATCATGAACAAGAAGGACACGCGCGTTCGCAGGCAACGGATCATCCTCAGGGGCCAGGACAGCGGGGTCACCGATGTCATGAAGGGCCCAGGAGGTTGGCTGTACTTCGCAACGACAACGGCAATCAAGCGAATCGTTCGAAAATAGGCCGCCGCGGCGCCCTGACCGACTCGACTACGGTCGCGGGATGGATCGAGCACCCACCTCGTCCGCAGCCGATCGCTACCGACGTACCCTGGCACGCGGGGCTCTGGTCTTCAGGTGGGTTTCTCTCGCGTGGATCACGATCCTTGCAATTACCGAGATGGACAACATAGGGCGCCCCGTTCTCGCCTGGGTTTCGGTGGGGGCAACCGCGGCCTGGACGCTTTGGCTCTCGCTGAGCGATTCGGCCCCCACGCGCGTGGTGCTCGGACTCGATCTCGCTCTTTGTACTTACCTGGTGCTGGTCTCGGGTCTCGTCATCCCCGACGGATCGATAGTGTCCAATCGGCCGTTCTTCGCGGCCGCCTACCCGGCAAACGCGGTCCTCTTGTGGGCCGTTGTGCACAGAACCTTCGCTGGCGTCGCGGCCGCCGCAGTGCTCGGTTGTGCTCTCGCTCTGTCACGTCCACTGAACGGAATTCCGTTCGGAGAACTGACCAGGCCCGAATGGCAAAGCCTGGGCGGGGCCATCGTCCTGTACCTCGTGGGTGGGGCCGCCGTGGGGTTGGTGGCGCGCGTGCTGGTCGAGTCGGGTGAGGCGCTGGCGCGAACGACCGATGAGTTGCTCGTCGAACGGGAACGGGCGGGCCGTCTGGCCGAACGGGAGTCCTTGGCGCGCGAGATCCACGACTCGGTTCTGCAGGCTCTCGCTCTGGTGCACAAGAAGGGACGCGAGCTCGCACAATCACCTGCCGTGCCTCCGGCCGAAGTCGCGCGCCTTGCCGATATTGCGGGTCGGCAGGAGGGCGAGCTTCGGAGTTTGATCCTTCGCCAACCACAGGATGGGGGGACCGGACGATCCTCCTTGCGGGACGCGCTCGAATCGCAGGCACGCACCATCGACGCACCACGGGTAGCCGTTAGCGCGGTGGGGGCCTTGGTCCTCGACTCACATGTCGTAACGGAGCTTGCCGCGGCGACCCGCCAGGCGCTCGAGAACGTGGTTCGCCATGCCGATGCCTCCCGCGTGACGGTCTTCGCCGAGGAAGACAATGGTTTCGCGGTGGTCTCGGTGACGGACGACGGCTGCGGCTTCGACTACGACGAGGGCCGGCTGGAGGCGGACGGCAAGGTCGGAATGCTCAAGAGCATGAAGGGCCGAGTCGTCGACCTCGGCGGCACCATGAAAGTAGTCAGTGCATCCTCCGAGGGAACCGAGATCGAGTTCCGCGTACCACTCAACGAAAAGAGCCAGGTGAACGATGACGGATGAACCGATCAAGGTGCTGGTGGTGGACGACCACCCGGTTTGGCGCGACGGCATCAAGAGCGACCTCGAAGGATCGGGAGCGGCGGAGGTCGTCGGGGAGGCTTCCGACGGCGGCGAGGCCGTCGAACTCACACTCGAGTTGATGCCCGACGTCGTGTTAATGGACCTTCAACTGCCCAATCTCTCCGGAGCGGAGGCAACGCGCCTGATCGTGGACGAAGCCCCACACGTGAAGGTGCTCGTGCTGTCAGCCTCGGCCGAGGAGGCCGACGTGCTCGAGGCCGTAAAGTCCGGCGCCTCCGGTTACCTGTTGAAGAGCTCCACTTCTCAAGAGGTGCGGGATGCGATCGGACGAGTCGTCGCCGGGGACGCGGTGTTCACTCCGTCACTCGCGGGATTGGTGCTGGGTGAGTTCAGGCGCATAGCGCGCGACGATCCGGGGGAGCCCGGTCTGAGCGAGCGTGAGAACGAGGTGCTCAAGCTCGTCGCCAAGGGGTACAGCTACAAGGAGATCGGCGAGAAGCTTTTCATCTCGACCAAGACCGTTCAGAACCACGTGCAGAACATCCTGACGAAGCTCCAGCTCAAGCGGCGCTACGAGCTGATGCGTTACGCGATTCAAAAGGGACTCGACCGGCTCCCCGAGTAGCTCTGGGCTTCGGCG
>WHSV01000144.1 GCA_009379915.1 Actinomycetota bacterium
GAGAGGCTCGGAACCCCGCCCTCCGGGCGGGCAAGTCTCTGGGCTTCGGCGGAGCTCCGCTGCGCCTCGCCGAGCGAGAGGCTCGGAACCCCGCCCTCCGGGCGGGCAAGTCTCTCTAGGCACCAAGGGCACCCTCTAGCTCGAGCAGGAAGACCTTGCGCTCGGGTCCTCCCCCGTAGTTGCCGACTCCGCCGCTCGAGGGGAGAACCCTGTGACAGGGAACGATGAGGGGGACCGGGTTCGTGGCGCAGGCCGTCCCGACCGCGCGCGCCGCCCTGGGCGATCCGGCCCGGCGGGCGAGCTCACCATAGGTGACGACGTGTCCGCGACCAACGTTCCTAAGCTGTTCCAGAACCGTCCGGCGAAAGCTCGAGTGCATGAGCGAGAAATCCACAGGAAATGAAAGATCGGCGGGGTCGCCCTCGAAGTAGGCCGCGAGCGCGTCGCGGATCTGCTGGGTCTCGCTTGCCGAGCGCACCACCCGGCCCCCGATGTTCCAGGCCAGCTCCTCGAGCACTCCGCTCGGGTCCTCCTGCTGAAAAGCGACCCTGCAGACTCCCTGTTCCGTCGTCGCCACCAACAGCTCCCCGATGGGAGTCGATACGAACTCGTAGGTGACGTCGGTCAATCCTTCGGCTACCGCCGCCGAGGCCAACCTGTCTAGAAACTCCGTGCTTGGACTCATGTGAGCCTCTCTCTCAAGGATCCGATTGCCGTAGATACCCGTCGTCTGGCCGCCGCCGGCGAGCACCCGAGCTTGCTCGCGATGTCCTCGTAGGCCAGGTCGTCGACGAATCGCAGTCTCAGAGCGTCCCGGTTTACGTCGCTCAGGAATTCGATGATCGATTCGAAATTTCCGTCGTCGTATGAGTGCTCGAAGGTCTCCCCCGAGAGATCGGCGACGGGAATCTCTCGTCGCTTCCCCGAGTGATCGAACGCGGTGGTCGTGGTTATGCGGAACAACCAAGCCCTCAGGTGATCGCCATGCTTCAGGCCGGGGTAGGAGCGAAGGCCACGCAGAAAGGCCTCCTGGACGATGTCCTCCGCGTCGTCGCCGGCCAGGCGGCGTGCGTAACGCAGCAGCTCGTCGGCATGGTTCTCGACGAGCGTCCAGAACGGCGGCAGGTAAGAGATGGAGGGCATCATGTCCGGTCTAACCGATGAAGTACCTCAAATGTGAGCCACGAACGGAACTTTCTGTGCGGCAGGGCCTGGCGACCTGCGTACCGAGCGCGCCACCTAGAGAATCAGGTGCAGATCGCCAAACTCGTGCCACAGATAACGGCGCTCGAGCGCCGCCGTATAGGCCTTTCGCAGAACATCGGATCCCGCGATCGACTCGATCATCCAGAGATGCGAAGACTGCGGTTCGTGCCATCCGGTAAGGAGACCGTCGATCCCACGAACATCGTGCAGCGGAGAGATCACCACTCTGGTCCAGCCCTCGCCCGGATGAATCCTTCCGGTGGCATCGGCCACGGTCTCCAGCGCGCGAGCGACAGTGGTGCCGACGGCGATGACCCTGCCGCCGGCGTCGCGCGCGGCGTTGATTCGCTCCGCTGTCCTTGGAGCCACTCGATAGAACTCCTCGAAGGGTGGCTCGTTGGCTTCTGGCGAGGACACGCCGGAGTGGAGCAGCAGGGGTGCGACCTCGACGCCGCGCGCAATGAGCCTCGTAAGTAGCTCGGGGGTGAACGAGCGGCCCGCGCTCGGCATCTCGGCGCTTCCCGGCTCGGTTGCGAAGACGGTCTGATACCTGTCGAGCGGGTGCGATCGGGTTCCGTATGTGATCGGAGTTCCGTGCTCGTGCAGATATCGGTTCAGCTCGTGTGGCAACGACAGCTCGGCCACCCACAGACGCCGGGAGACGAATCGGCCGCGATCCGTCGCGTAGGGAGCGAGCAAGCGAGCGTTGCCTCCGTTCGGAAGCAACACCTCGGGTGGAGCCTCATCGAAGGAGGGCCTGGGGCCTTCGTTGGTCGGACGCCGTAGCTCGACGATCCACAGATCGGCCGGGAGATGCGTCGACAGGTGCAGCCGCAACAAGGAACCATCGGGCGCGATCGCCGGGAGCGATGCAGGGATCGTTGCGGAGGTGTTGATGACGACGACGTCACCGGGGTCGAGTAGATGCGGCAGCTCCGTAAAGCATCTGTGACTCACGTCGCCGGCGGGCAAACGTGAAACGAGGAGCCGCACCTCGTCGCGCTTCAGCCCCCTGTCCTCTGGTGGATCCAGCGCAATCAGCGAGTCGGGGAGTTTGAACTTCAACTCCTCGCGCGCCGCAGAGTCCACCACCCGCGTCGCGATCACGGTCCCCACGCCTCGAATGGCTGATGGCGGCCCTCTTCGACGGGTGCTTGCGCTCTGTTCAACTTCTCACTTCCTGGGTCGCCGGCAGATCGGACGCCCGGTACCTGCCGCTCGGAAGGTCGGCCTCTAGAAGAGTCAGGAAGCCGGGGACGCTATCGGAAGGAGGCGGACGGTCGGAGATGTCCTCTCCTGGGAAGGCCTCCCGTTGCATCTGCGTGCGCATGTCACCCGGATCGACCCAATAGACGCGCAGCTCGGGATGCTCGGCGGCGAAGACGTTGGTGAGCTGCTCCAGTGCCGCCTTAGATGATCCGTAGCCTCCCCAGCCCTCGTAACTCTCGACGCCCGCGTCCGAGGTCACGTTGATGATCCGCGCACCCTGCTCCAGACGAGGCAGGGCGATCTGCATCAAACGCAAGGGCGCGAACACGTTGGCCTCGTAGACCTCTCGAAGCGCCGAGAGCGGATACGTGCCGAGTGGTGGTTGCGGGCTCGGACCGAGAAGACTCGCATTGTTGATCACCGCGGAGATGGGGCCGAGGCGGCCGGCCTCGTCGACAAGCTGCGTGAGGTGGGCCGAGTCCCGCACGTCTCCCGCAACGGCGATGACGGGGGTCGCCGACTCGAGTTCCGCCCGGGCCGCTTCGAGAGGACCGGGGCGTCGCGCGTCGATCGCCAGCGCCCAGTCCCGTGCCGCCAGCGCTCGAGCAAGCTCCAGGCCCAATCCGCGAGATGCTCCGGTGACGATTGCGGTCTTGCTCATGTGGCCTCCTCTGGCTCGGAGAATCGACCGTAACTCCATCTCGAGAAAAAAACAAGAACATTCTGTTTTTATTGCCTAAAGGCAAGCGGATCGCTAGGATGAGTCCATGTCCCCGGCCAGTCACCCTGCCCTGACCGCCCTTCCCGTCACCAAGAGGGCGCTGTTGAATTCGCTCAAGAAGCAGGGTGATCTCTCCGCGGACGACCTCGCCGAATCGCTCGGCATGACGGTGTCGGGTGTCCGTCAGCAGCTCTCAGGCCTGCAGAGGGACGGACTAGTCACCTTCGATGAGATTCGCTCGGGGCGGGGACGGCCCCGCTACGTCTACCGGCTGACGTCTGCGGCCGATGGCCTGTACCCCCGCGCCTACGCCGAGATCACGAACGAGTTGCTCGAGTACGTCGAGGACGCCGACCCGGAGTTGCTCGAAGCCATCTTCGACAAACGTCGTCAACGACGCATCGAGCGGGCACACACCCGGTTGGCAAACAAGCCCTTCCCCCAACAGGTGGAGGAGCTCGCCAAGATTCTGGACGAGGACGGGTACCTGGCCGATTGCACCCGTCTCGACGACATCACATGGCTCGTGACCGAGCACAACTGCGCCATCTTTGGGGTGGCCATGCGCTACGGACAAGCATGCAGCAGCGAGATCGAATTCATTCGCGCCGTTATGCCCGATGCTCAAGTCGAGCGCATTTCCCACATGGTCGCGGGGGAACATCACTGCAGCTACCGCATCACCCTTGGTGGGACCCCATAGCTATTCGCGCCGTCCGATAGATTGCGTCGATGGCAAGGCGAGAGCACGGTGCCTACTCCGATGCGGTGAAATGGACCAAACTGGGCCGCCCTCGGCGCTTGAACCGAGCGAGCTTCGCGGGTCGTTGCTGGCAGAACAGCTTCGCCGCGGGCGTGATCGTCCTCGGCAGCATCGGACTTTTGTCGCCCTCCACCTACGGTCAGACGCGCGGCTTCTCGGCGCGAGGTCAATTCGGAGCACTCGGTCTGGGGTGGCCCGGTTGGGCGCTTGCGGGAATTGTTCTGCTCGGCCTTGTCTACTCGCTTGTTCATCGCGAGGGGATCCGGTGGACCGTCGTGCGTGTCATCGATCCCTGGAGACGACCTCTGGAGGAGAACCCGAACTACGAGGGCGCGGTCGGGGCGCTCGGCGCATCGTCCGACGCGAATCGGACTCGTTACCTGTGGCGCTTCGTATACAAGCCTCTGGCTCAGGCAGTGCTCGCGACGTTCTTTGCCTTCAGCTCCGCCTATTTCCTCGTCGATGCCACGCTGGCCCAGTTCCAGGTTGGATGGCAGCAACCCGTGCTCGGGGTGGTCAACTCGATAGCCAGCGCGCTGCTGTGGCGACTGACCGCCGTTGGCGTGTCGACCTACCGGCTCGC
>WHSV01000047.1 GCA_009379915.1 Actinomycetota bacterium
TAAGAAAGGTCGTTACCCGGGCGACCCTCTCGGATCTCTTGCCAAGCACAGATGGGAGCGCCCGGAGGGGCGCTCCCATCGTCACTTGCTTCGTGGGTTACAGGAACCGGAAGAAGGCCCTGTGCTGCTTGCCGTCGTCACGCGTGACGACGACCTCGCGGCACGTGCCTCCCCACTCCTCGAGCGTCGCCCAGGGGTAGGTGAAGACCCCGTTCGCGTTCACGGTCAGCTTCGAGTTGCCTGGAGTCTCCGTGTCGATGGGCAGCTCCCGCGGCGTGGTGAACTCACCCTGGCTGGGAACCCGGAGCGTGTCGCAGTCGACCCTCCGCGAGAAGGGCGAGTTGCTCGCGAGGACGTCCAGTCGCCTGTAACCGTCCGCGGTGAACCTGAGCGGCACAGCATCGCCTGCATCGACGTCTCTAAGGGTGCCGTACGGGTGGGGCGGCGGCGGCTGGAACCCGCGCAGGCAGTCCGGGTGCGTGTCGAAGGCCTCGTCGTTGTCGTTGCGGTTCGTGGTGCCCTGCACGGCACTGAAACCGAGGCCGCGGCGGGAGAACGAAGACCACAGCGTGCACGTGTCCTCGCCGTCGCTCAGTTCATCCGCGCCGGCGATGATCGCGTCGCGGGCGACGACAAGGCCCGGACCGCAGCCCTGAAGCTTGAGGCCGTCCACCACGTACTGGATGGCGCGGTTGTTGCCGCCGGTGGACCAGGACTCGTAGACGTTCGGGTTGAATCCGTGCTTGTCAACCAGGTCCCAGGTCATGTCCCACAACACCGACGCCCAGCCGTGACCGAGTCCGTGCGGCAGCGCCAGCGAGGTCCCGTTCAGCCAGCCGCCCGACTTGATGCTGTCGTACGTGAACGGCTGGATCGCCATGTTGCGGGAATAGGGGCGGGGCCGGATGCCGGCGCCCTGGCGGCTGTCTTGGAAGAGCGCGTAGGGACCCATTCCGCGCGGGCCCTGGGGATCGTCCAGAGCCGGATTGAGCAGCGTCGAGATGGCCACGAAATCGCTCCAGCCCTCGCCCGCCTGCTCGTTGCCGGTGAGGCAGTTGATGCCCGGGCCCCCGGTCAGGCGCAGCGAGACCCCGTGGCCGTACTCGTGGAAGATGATCCCGTTCTCGAAGTCACCGTCGCGGATCCCGGGGTGGTCCGGGTTCTTGCGCACGTTTGCGATGGTGGTGCCGGCGGCCACCGCAGCCTTGATGGCGTTGCCGTCGGCCTGGCTGATGCCGACCGCGGGGATCTCGGCCGGCGTGCCGACCATGGGAGACGACAAGATCGGCGGCGCCGCGGCGGTGTTGTGGGCGACGATCACGGCGTTGGCGCCGAGCGCCTGGGCGACCTGGACTCGCTGCAGATACGAGCACGCGGCGGTGCCGCCGTCTACGATCGCGGCCCAGTCGGACGCGGGCAGGGGATCGGGATAGAGCCCGGCGTCGCAGCCGGTGGAGGCGTAGACGATCGTCTGGCCGGGCAGCCCCGCGACCGTGGGCGCCGGCGAGAACCGAGCGAACTGCGCCCCGAAGGTTCCCACGTCGTCGACGACGACCTGGTTGGGCAGGCCGAACTGGGCGCCGGGCCACAGGTACATCTGCATTCGCGGCGTGCCCGAGTCGGCCGCGGGAGTCGAGAAGTTGGCGTTGTTGGTGCCGCCGCCGTCGGCGGCCTCGCAGCGTACGTAGTCGCCCTCGCCCCCGCCGCGGCCGTAGTTGTTGGCCTGGAAGTTGCCCGAGGGCTCGTCGAAGCCGTAGCGGTAGAAGACGTCGTGGAAGGTGTTGCATCCGTAGAAGAGGTTCGTGACCACGGCGTCGCGGTAGTTCTGAGCGTGCTCGTTTAAGTCCGCGGGGAAGTCGAAGTCGAGGCCCGGCCCGCCGTCGGTGTCGCCGACGGGGAGGCTCGAGGGGTCGGTGCGAACCCAGTTGTTGGGGTTGGGGGCGCTGCCCGCAGGCGGACCCGTGACCTCCCAGCCGTCGAGGCCGGTCTCGAACGACGTGCTCGTGCCGTCCGGCAGGGTGACGTCGTCGACGGCGACGCCGTTCTCCTGGATCGCCCAGTCGCTCACATATGCGATCGACACCTCGACGCTCTCGCCGGCCCACGCGGAGAGGTCGACCGACCACTCCTGCCAGCCTCCCGAGCCGCCCGAGGCCGCGTGCCACTCGCCGGTCGTGCCCGTGGGCGTGCACGCGCCCGCCGCAAGCGTCTGGTAGTGGTCGAGGTGGGGGTGCAGCTCGCGCCACCCCGCGGGACAGCTCTCGCCGGTCGCCTGAGTCGTGTGCCCGTTGGCGTCGGGCAGCGTCGTCCAGTCGTCGGCGCCCGGGCTGCGGGCCTCAACGAAGAGGTGGTCCCAGGCGGTCTCGGTGTTGTAGTCCGCCCAGAACGTGAGGTCGCCGCCCGCGCTCGGCACGGCCACCTCTTGGGTGAGGCGCTTGTAGGAGATGTCCGCGGTCTGCGAGAAGACGTAGCGCTCTCCGGTGTGCGCCTCGAACGGCGGCGCGCCGAAGTCCGGTGCGTTGTTGTTGTCTTGGTCGAGATAGGCATGGACGTTGTTGCCGCGGGTGATCGTGAATTCCGCCCCCGGAAGCCCATCCGTGTCGTGCCAGCCGAAGGGCGACGCGAGCCCGTCGGCGGGGTTGGTTACGAGCGCGCGGTCCCCGTCGTTGGGGCTCTCCTTGGGCAGCTCGAAGACGCGGTAGCTGGAGCCGTCGTCCACCGGGTTCGGCGAAACTGGCCCGCCGTTGCTCGCGGTGGTCGCCGAGGCCGAGGTGCCGCCGCGCTTCAGAGTTCTCTTGAGGTCCTTGTGGTTGTCTTCGACCGTCCAGTCATCGACGTCGAGCAAGCTTCCGGTCTCGGCGTCCACAGTGGCGTTCCAGAGGTGGACGTCCGTGGAGTCGTCGATGGTGAGCTGCCAGGCCAGGCGCAGACCGTTCTTCGTGGGCTGCCATCCGAGACGGGCCGGGATCGGCTCGTCGGAGATGCCGGCGCGCGAGAGTACGCTCTCCTCGGCTGGGCCGCCCTCCCGCTTGAGTACGCGCAGGTTCTCGGGCCCATCGAGTTCGAGGGCGTCGGCTGCAGCCTCGACTGCCTCGGTGGCGTCAAGATTCGCGTCGTCGGAGGCCCCGGCCCCCAGGTCGCGCACCAGCGCGCCGGAGGCGAAGACGACCTCGCCGTCGGCCGCGACGCTCACGGTGGCGTGCGCCCCAAAGACCTCGAGCTTCTGGTAGCGCTGGTTCAGGTTGAAGTGGGTGATGCCGCTGTGCGAGCTCTTGAACTTGCTGGTGACAAATACATCGGCGACATCGGCGCGCGTCACACCGAGCTTCGCCGCACTGTCTTTCACGTAGTCGAATGCGTCGGCGGAATCGAGCTCTTGTGCAGGTGCGGAACTCAACCCGACCGCCGGTAAGGCGAGAGCCAGCGCGACTAAGATCGGCAGGATTCTACGAACCCCAAATGGGTTCCTCACAGTCCATACCCCCCTTTGAAACGGAGCCACTGGGCTCCGGTCGAAGGGCCCTTCGCGCCCTTCGAGCAACTAAGCCCGATTATGTAATCAGCTTTCCCTTATCGTCAATGGTGGGTTTAAATGCCAGTTAGGGGACAATCGGGACTTTCAGGATGCGAGAACCGACCGGTTGGTGGAGACGCTGCGAGGACATAGTTGGCTGACAGCCCGGTCCCCACCAACGACTTGGGGCGACCCTTGCCCGCATGCGAACCAGCTTTCACCGGTACGTCGGGTGGAGCTCCTCTAGCGGCCCGACCAGCCACGCGTTACTTTCGCGACCGCCTATCCTCGCAAGAACTCCATGCCGGACGAACGAGGAGGAGTCACTGTCATGGCTTTCGCGGGAGCTGTTTCGGACAGGGTCGCAGGGGGCCGGCCACGCTCGTCGTCTTCCTGGTCATCATTGTGCTTGCGCTGGGCGACGCGGGGGCAACCGCCCAGGGCCGGTCCAAGGTCGTCGATCTGCCGATTGGATTCCAACCCGAGGGCATCGCCGCGCGTAACGCGAACACCTTCTTCGTCGGCTCCATCCCCACGGGAGCCATCTACCGCGGAAACCTGAAGACGGGTGAGGGATCGATCTTCGTCCCGGCGCAGGAGGGCCGGAGCGCGATCGGGCTCTCCATGCGCCGCGGCGTGCTGTTCGTTGCGGGGGGAGCGACCGGCCAGGCCTATGTGTACGACGCAAGGACGGGGGCGAGCGGGGGGTGTTCCAACTCACCACTCAGGAAACCTTCGTCAACGACGTCATCGCGACCAAGAAGGCCGCCTACTTCACCGATTCCATCAACCGGTTTCTCTACAAGGTCTCCCCGTCATAGGCAAAGGGCGGTTCGGCACTCCCGAGGCGATACCACTGAGCGGGATCTCGTCTACGAGGAGGGGTTCAACACCAACGGAATCGACGCCACTCGTAACGGCAAGAAACTGGTCGTCGTGCAGAGCAACACCGGTCGGCTCTTCACCGTCGATCCGCGCTCCGGCGTCGCACAGTCGATCGACCTCGGTGGAGAGACGGTCACCAACGGTGACGGAATCCTTCTCGACGGGGGCCGGCGACTGTGGGTTCTGCAGAATCGCGACAACTGGCTAACGCTCGTGAGGCTCAAGCCAAGCTTGGGGTCCGGCAAGGTTGTCGAGCGGTTCACCGACGAGACGTTCGACGTCCCAACGACTCTGGCCCGGGCCGGCAATCGGCTGGCGCTCGTCAGTGCGCGTTTCGGGACGACGTCGCCCGAAACCGCGGAGTACTGGGTGACACAGATTCGTCGTCCCCGCTGAGCGGCCACAGCGCCCTCGGGGACCGGCGGCTCAGCCGACCGAGACGAGG
The DNA here is from genome assembly GCA_009379915.1 of Actinomycetota bacterium. GTDB lineage: Bacteria > Actinomycetota > CADDZG01 > CADDZG01 > WHSQ01 > WHSV01. Next base: position 4,845 of record WHSV01000047.1, read on the forward strand.
TCCACCAGCCTGGGCATGATCTCGACCCCCAGCAGCGCTCCCAGGGCGCCGTCTTCGGCGGCCCGCTCTCCGTAGGACTTCACGGAGTCGGATGTCACGCCCCGGCCCGCTATGACGAGCGGGACCGGCCCGTCGGTGTGCGCCTTCCGGGCGCAGCTCGTCGAGTGATCGGCGGTAACCGCGACCACCGTTGTCTCGAGGTCGAGCTTTTTGAGCAGCGGCTCAAAGAAGTGTGCGTCGATGGCCTCGATTGACTCGAGCTTGGCATCGTGGTCGCCGTCGTGCGCGGGGACGTCCGGCCCCTTGATGTGAACGTAGAGGCCGTCGTAGTCGCCGAGGCTTTCGAGCGCCAGGGCGGCCCACCGTTCGTACTGCTCGCCGGGAGGCAGGTCGGTGGGCGCCTCGATCTCGCCCATCGCGGTCAGACGGGCGATGCCGATCTCGACCGGCATCTCGACGAAGCAGCCCATGTTGATGCCGAAGGTGTCGGCGAAAGACGGGAGCTTGGGAACGTGGTCGCCGCCGTCGCGCGTTAGCACGAAGTTGCCGGGCAGGTCGCCCCGTTTGCGCCTTCGTTCGTTGACCTCGGAGCGGTCCATAACCTCGAACGCGGCGCGCAGCCATCGGTTGGTGATGTCCGCCGCCCGCCGGGCCTCCTCCGTGTCGTAGCGCGCGAGCGGCGTGACTCTGACGACCTTCTCGTCGAAGACCTCGAGTGCGACGCCGAGCAGGCCCTCGCGCCCGTAGGCGGGATCGGAGTTCTCGACCTGCGCCGAGAGGGGGCCGTCGTCGGAGCGCAGCACGAGCACGCCGCGGTGGCCGACGGTGGCGCGGAAATCGAAGCTCGCGCCCTCGACCGAGACCTCTTCCTGCACCTCGTCGGCGAGCGCCTTCGCCTCTTGGGAGGTGAGGTTCCGGCCGACCCGGCGGTCGACGATGTCCCACCCGCCGGACGATTGGGAAACGGTGGCGAAGTTGACGCGGTAGGCAAGATCGCCGTCGCGGACCTCGAGGTCGGCGCCGATCGCCTCGACCGGCCCCCTGCCGGTGTGGTGCTTGTAGGGGTCGTAGCCGAGCACCGCAAACACCGCGATGTCCGACTCCGGCGCGATTCCCTCGCCCACGGTGGTGACCGAGCCGTTGACACCCCCGGCGGCCAGCGCGTCCAGTTGCGGAGTACGCGCCGCCTCGAGCGGCGTGCGGCCGCCGAAGGGCTCGACCGGGTCGTCACCCAGCCCGTCGAGGATCACGTAGACGAGCTTGCTTGGCTCCGGCACGACGCCTCCTCCAGCAACAGATTCCTGCCCGACCATCGGACCTTCAGCTACGGTAGCTATGAAACCCTCGCCTACACGCAGGAGCTAAGCAAATGACCGAGGTGAGGCGGTCGGTCTCCATCGCGAGCCGCGTGCTGGGGATCGAATCGCACGGAGACCTCATCTGGGGTCACGTCTCGATCCGCGACGACGATTCCCGCGGCGTATGGATGAAGCGGAGCGGAATCGGCTTCGAGGAGGTCGGGCCGGACGACGTCCTCCTGGTCGACCATGCGGGGGACGTGATCGAGGGCTCGGGGCGCCGCCACATCGAGTACCCGATCCACACCGAGATCATGGCGGCCCGTGCCGACGTGAACAGCGTCGTGCATACCCACGCCCTGCACGCGGTCGCGTTCGCGTCCCTGGACGCTCCGCTGCTGCCTATCTCTCACGAGGGAACGCTGTTCGTCCCTCCCGACGTCGCGAGGTTCACGGAGACCGGCGACCTGATCGTCTCTCCCGAGCTGGGCCAGAAGCTGGCACAGTCACTCGGTGAGCGCAACGCGCTCCTATTGGTCAATCACGGGATCGTCACCGTGGGGCCGGACGTGGAGACGGCAGTCTTGACGGCGATCCTGCTGGAGCGCGCTTGCCGGATCCAGCTGCAGGCACTGGCCGCGGGACCGATCCAGAGCTGGTCCGACGACGATGAGGCGCTGGCCAAGCGCGCGCACTGCTACCCACCGGCCCTGCTGCACCAGGCCTGGGACTACCTCGTGAGACGGCTCAACTAGGTCTCTCGTCGGGGGACCAGTCGAACCCGGAAACGTCCGGAGCCGAAGCGAGGGAATCCGGATCCTCCTCGAACAGCTCCAGCGGATCGACCAGCGCCCGCATCGTGTCGAGCATGCTCGCGAACATGTGGACGCGCACCAGGCGCGCCGTCCGATCCGGATCGTCGTTGAAGTGCTGATGCCAGAGGAAGTGATCGACGACGATGAGGTCTCCCGGCCCCCATTCGTACTCGCGGCCAGCGGTGAGCTCACGGTCTATGTAGGAGTGACCGTGCCCTTCCACGACGTACAGCCATGCCTCACCGGGGTGGCGGTGCATCGTCTGGGCTAGACCCGGTGCGAACTGGATCATCACCTGCGTCAAACCGGACGTGCGATTCCCGATGGACTGGTCGATGAGAAAGGCCGTGCGCGTCCCCCTCGGCGTCGCGCGGAGCTCGATGTCGTCGTAGGGAGTGTGGATTCGCCCCTTCTCACCCAGACCTTCGGCAAGCCTTCTGGCGCGGCGCGCGTAGGGATCGTCGCCCTCGAGCTCCGCGGGCTGCGGACGGGTCGGGAGCCGCTCGACCGGTTCGTCGCCGCCCTGCTCGAGAACCGCGAGCCCGAGCGACTCGACGACCGGCTCGGAGGAAAAGCTCATGAACCGGGCCGTTTTCATACCCTCGTTGCCGTGCCTGTGCCATGCCCAGGCAGGGAGATGAAGCGCATCCCACGGCTTCCATCGGTGGCGGACGCCGTCGACCTCGGTCCAACCGCTGCCGGCAACGATGAACATGGTCGCATCCCAGGAGTGGCGGTGGATCGTCGAGATCACGCCCGGGTCGATCTCGTGGACCAGCCCGTCGAGCGTACGCGTCGGTGCCCCGCCCTCCGCGCCCATGTAGACGCCGCTGCGCATCCGGCGCGACGTTTCGTGCAGACGGATCTCCGACGCCTTCACCACACCAGTGCGGCGCCGCTGCCGCCATTCCTCCATGAATCGAGCTCGGCGAGACTTCTGGACCTGATAGTGCGTCGTGCCGGTCATGCCCTCTCCCTTCCGTCGCATGGCAAGATGCGAGTTGGTCGCTGCCCTCTCGCAGGAGGTGCCGCATGTGTTTCGAACCGACGGCGCGGCCCCCCGCGCCGCCCCGTTCTGGGTTCCGCGCGAACTCCGAGCGGATATCCCTCAACACGCCGGACGGAAACGTCGCCGCCGCGTGCCTCGCCACAACGACCGAGGATGGTGGGCCGGGCGTCGTGATTCTGCCCGACGTGCGCGGCCTGCATCCGTACTACGAGGCCCTCGCGAACGAGTTCGCACAGGCGGGCGTTCACGCGCTTGCGGTCGATCTCTACGGGCGTACCGCAGGCCCCCATTTCCGGGACGAGGCATTCGACTACGCTCCGCACCGGTCCGCCGCCAACGATGCCGGGGTGCGCGCCGACGCACGCGCCGCGACGGAGCACCTCGCCGGGGCGGGTTGCGAGAGGGTCTTCGCGGTGGGATTTTGCTTTGGAGGGCGCGCTGCATTCATGCAAGCGTCGCGGGAGGGGATCGCCGGCGCGGTGGGGTTCTACGGATGGCCGGCGCGTGCCGAAGAGGGAGGGATGTCTCCCATCGACGAGGCGCGCGCGGGGCTCGTCCGGACTCCGGTGCTCGCGCTCTACGGTGGGGCCGACGAGAACATCACCGAGGAGCATCGCAGCGCCTACGACAGCGCGCTCGAGGAGGCCGGGATCGACCACGAGAGGGTCGTCTATCCCGGCGCCCCCCACAGCTTCTTCGACAGGAAGATGACCGATCATGCGGACGCTTGCTCCGACTCGTGGCGGCGCGTGCTCGCGTTCATGGGAGTTCCACCAAGCTAGCCGCCCGGTATCAGTGAGCAGGCTTCCTCCGGGAAGGTGATGGTCACTGCAGTGCCTGGACGGATCGATATCGACGGGTTCACTCGCGCCCGGATCTCCAGCTTGCCCACCTCCACGATGTGATCCACGCTCTCGCCGAGGAACGCGCGCGCGACCACCGTGCCGCTCCAGCGATTGGGAGCCGTGGCCAGAGGTGGCTCGGCCTCTATGTGGACGTGTTCCGGCCGAATCGCGACGACAACCGGATCGCCTTCGACGAAATCGGTCTGTGAGCCCGCGCGCAGGACTCCCTCCGTCGTCGTCACTCCGTAGCGGCCGTCGGGTTCCCTGGCTTCGACGACGCCGTCGATGAAGTTGGACGTGCCGATGAAGTCGGCGACGAACTGCGAGTTCGGCCGTTCGTAGATCTCGCGGGGCTTCCCGACCTGCATGATCTGGCCCTCGTTCATCACCGCGACGAATTGCGACATCGCCAGGGCCTCGACCTGATCGTGGGTCACGTAAACCGCCGTGATATTCAACTCTCGCTGCAGGCGCTTGAGCTCGAAGCGCATCTCCTCACGCAGCTTCGCGTCGAGGTTCGACAGCGGCTCGTCGAGCAGCAACAGGGGCGGCTCCATCACCAGTGCGCGCGCCAGCGCGAGACGCTGTTGCTGACCCCCCGACAGGTCGGTCGCCTGACGGTTCGCGAGCTGGTCCAGCTTGACCGTCGCCAGGGTTCGCTCGACCCGCTCGCGGATCACCTTCTTGGAGGGTCGCCGGTTGCGCGACTCGACCGCCAGTGGAAAAGCAACGTTGTCGAAGACGTTCATGTGCGGCCAGATCGCGTACGACTGGAACACCATGCCGAGGCCCCGCTCGTTGGCGCGTAGTCTCGTCCTGTTGCTCGACGAGAAGAACGTCCGCTCGGCCACCCTGATCTCTCCGGAATCGGGGGTCTCCAGCCCCGCTATGCACCTGAGCGTGGTGGTCTTCCCGCAACCCGACGGCCCCAAGAGTGTGAAGAGCTTGCCCTCGGGCACCTCGAGAGTCACGTCGTCGACCGCGACGACGCGCTCGCTCTGGGGGCGCTTGCTACCCGGAAATGTCTTGACCAGGTTCTCGACGTTGAGCACTTCGCTAGGCCTCCCGGACTCCGACTCTTGCGCCCAATTTCCTGGCGATCGCCACGAGCGCAACGAGAATGGTCACCATGATGACGCCGTAGGCCGCCAGTTCCGTGTACTGCCCGTTCTGCCACTGCTCCCAGATGACGATCGAGAAAACCTCGTTACCCGGCGAGTACAACAGGATCGAGCTGGACAGCTCGCGCACCGACACCGTGAGGATGTAGATCCAGCCGGCGACGAGGCCCGGCATGAGCAGCGGGACGATCACCCGCCTGAAGCTCTGCCACCACGAGGCGCCGGAGGTCTGGGCACACTCCTCCAGTTCGCTCGAGATCTGGTACATGGAGCTCGACGCGTAGCGCATGCCGTAGGGCATGTACCGGGTCAGGTATGCAATGGCCAGGATCCAGATGGATCCGTAGATCGGAAGTGGATGCCGTAGATAGACGAACAGGAGCGACACGCCCAGCACGAGCCCCGGGACTACGAGCGGCAAGAATGCAAGATTGTCTACCATCCAGCGACCGTGGATCTTGGTGCGAACGACGATCCACGCCGCGATGGCCATTATGAACATCACTCCGGTCGCGGAACCAATCCCCAAGAAGAACGAGTTCTTGAGCGCTCTCACACTGCTGTCGTTGTCGATGACCGCCCTGTAGTTGTCGAGCGACATGCTCGATAGCGTTTCCATCGACGGCACCTGGTAGAAACCCTGGGTGGACGAGTAGATCAGGATCAACATAGGCATAACCACCGCGATCACGAAGTACATGAGGATCGCGATCGTTGCCGGCCACCTCCACCTGCCCAGCTCCATCGCACGCGGCCGGAACCCCTTACCTGTAACCGTCTGGAAGGCCTTCGCACGTCTCGAGAAGCGGGAGTGGAGAAACACACCGACGGACGTGATTATCAGGAGCGACATCGAGTAGGCGCCGGCTTCGCCGAACTGGCGGGGGAAGACGCGCAGTGCCTCCCAGATGCGGGAGGTGAACACCCAGATGCCGCCGGGGATGCCGACTATCGCCGGCGTCTCGAACGCCTCGAGCGCCCGCACGGCCATCACGAGAACCGAGGCGAACAGGGCGGGGGCAACGAGCGGGATCGTGATTCTGCGGAAGACCGTCGGCAGGCGGGCACCGCTCATAAGCGCCGACTCCTCGAGCGACGGGTCCATCGAGCGGAAGGCCGCGAACATCAGCAGGAACACGAGCGGCGAGAGGTGCAGGCCCTCGACCCACATCATCCCCGGCAGGCTAAAGATGTTCAGGAACCCCGGACCGAAAAACGGCTCCAACATCTTGTTGATCACCCCGATGCGGGGGCTCAGCAAGAAGATCCAGGCGATCGTGTGGAGGATGCCGGGGATGATGAGCGGCACCACGGAGACCGCGAACATGAGGCCCTTGAGAGGGACGTCGGTGCGAACGATCAGATACGCGAGCCCGGTGCCGATCGACACCGCGATGACCGTCGAGCCGAACGCGAACGCGAGCGAGTTGGTCATCATCTCGCCGAGGCCGACGGTCGTATACGCCTCGCGGAAGAAGTCGAGGGTGAACCCGTCGGCGTCGAAGAACGTGCCCCACAGAAGATAGATCAGGGGCACGAGCGCCAGATAACCGATCACCATCAGGACGCCGGCAATGATGAGAACCTGGGGCCGGAAGAGCTCGCGCCAGGAGAACCTCCGGGCACGAGCCCACCGCCCCCCAAGCGTCACCTGTGCCATTCTCTCCCCCGCTCCCCCCGCTGCCGCTCCTACACCCTAGGCCGCCGCGTCACTCCCTCTCGGCTGCGTCAACCGCGGCCGCCACCGGCACGACGTCGCTGCCCGACGCGGGCTGGGCCTCGACCTCGTATTCCATGCCCTGGCCGACCTTCTTCTGGGACGGATGCCGTTCGATCCGGTGAAGCCTCAGGTGCCGCACGAGCCCCGTGTCCTGGAGCGCCAGATAACGCGCGGTCTCGTCGCGGTCGGAGTTGAAGTGCTGGTGCCAGGCCCAGACCGGCGGCGAGAAGAGGGAACCCTCGCTCCACTCGACGCGCTGCTCGGGCTCGCCCTCGTAATTGATGATCGAGTAGCCGCTGCCCTTGACGATGTAGATGTAGGCCTCGGTCGTGTGCCGGTGCCGCGTGGTATGCCCGCCCGGCGGGATCTCGGCGAGGTGCGCCTGGATCACGTGGTTGTCGGCCAAGTCGAACCACAGCCCCTTGTTGTTACGCCAGGGACGCTTGATGAGGTCGATTGTGCGGAGATCCTCGGGAGCGGCCAGGCCGGTGAGAGGAGGGTTGTTGCGCAGGAACTCCTCGCGCGCGGCCATCTCCGAGGTCTCGAGATCCTCGTGCGCCATGATCTGGTAGTCGTCCCACTCACCCACGTCGTCGTCCTCCTCGAGGTTGTGTTCGGCCTTATGGACTAACCATTTAACACTAGATCTCTTAGGCGCTCAAACACGGCTAACGCGGGCGGCAGATGACGTCCACGAGGACCGGACGCCGCTCCTGCGTCACCACGGCGACCGCGCGTCGCAGCGCCCCGGCGAGGGCGTCGGGCGCCTCGATCGGTCCCTCGGCGTGCCACCCGAAGCCCCGGGCGACGGCGGCGAAGTCGGGGGCCGGCTTGTCGATGTCCATCCCGACGTGGGCGTTGGAGACCGGGCGGTCCCGCCGGAGGGCGATGCGCTCCTGATGCTCCAGGTCGTTGTAGTAGGAGCGATTGTTGAACATCACGACGAGAATCGGGATTCCGTAATGGACGGGAACCCACAGAGCGCCGACGTCGAACATGAGGTCGCCGTCCGGCTGGAGATCCACGACGAGCCTGCCCGCGTCCCGGTGCGCGAGGGCGACCCCGAGCGAGATCCCGAACTGGGTCGCAGTGCCGATGCTCCGCCCCGGATGGCGGTAGGGACGGTCGAAGTCCCACAGCCTGAGCGCCCAGTCGCTCGCGGTCCCCGCGGTCAGGACCCAATCGTGGTCGCGGATCGCGTCCCACACCTCGGCCGCGAGACGGGCGGTCGAGACCGGCGCGTCGTCCCAAACGGCTCGCGCCTCGGACTCCCATCCGGCGCGCGTTCGGGCATGGATCCGGGCGAGTTGGGCGCGCCGCGCACTGCGGTCGCGCCCGTCATCGGCGACGAGCGGTTTGCAGGCATCGACGAGCAACGGCAGGGCGACGCTAGAGTCGGCCGCCACCGACAGGTCCGTGGGGTGGAGGGCCGCGAAATCGTGGCTCCACGCCGAAAGGTTGAGGTCGTCGAATCCGAGTGACAGAACCTTCGCACCATCGGGGATACGCGAGCTGACGCGTCGTGTGGTGCTGTCGAGCGACTGCGTCGGCTTGCCCATGTCCTTGACGTCCAGGAACAACACCGCGTCGCAGTCCGCGAGAACTTCGGAACCGGTCACGTTCAACTCGTGGTGCGTGGGGAAGTTCAACCGGATGTTGGTGTCGACGACCCCGGCTGCCAGGAGCTCCGCGAGCTCGATCAGATGATCGAATGCAGCCGGGTCGCGGCCCGCGTAACTGGGAATTATCACGGGGCGCTCGGCCTCCGCAAGCACGGCTGCGAGCTCGCGCAGCGCCGTGGGATGAGGGCCGATCGGCGCCGGAGGACCGACGCGGTCGAGCTCGATCGAGGCGAGCTCCTCGTCTGCCTCATCTTCTTGGAGCCCGGCGTCCAAGGCCACGTAGACTGGACCGCGCGGCTCGGTCATGGCGACGCGAAAGGCGCGTGCGAGGACGGCGGGAATGGCCGCGACCGAGCGCGGCTCGTCGTCCCACTTGGTGAAATCGCGCACCGCATTGCCCTGGACGTTCGCCGAATGAATCCAGTCGATGTTCGGCCTCCGGCGAACGATGTCCATGGGGCCGGACCCACCAAGGACGAGGACCGGGACGCGATCGATGTACGCGTAATAGATCGCGAGTGTTCCGTGCAGGAGCCCAACGAGGTCGTGGAGGATCACGGGCAGGGGCCGGCCGGACGCTTTCGCGTAGCCGTGCGCGATTCCCACCGCCACCTTCTCGTGAGGGCAAGTGATTATCTGGGGCCGACCGCCCCCGTAGTTCACGATCGAATCGTGAAGGCCGCGGAAGGACGACCCCGGGTTGATGGGGACGTAGGTGAAGTCCCAGGCTTGGAGAAGATCGACGACGACGTCCGACCCGTACCTCGCGCTCACTACTCCTCGATCAGTTTCCCGAGACTTGTGACCTGCTCGTAGCGGTCGGTCCACTCCTCTTGCTCTTCGATGAACATGTCGAGGTCCACGAGGGCCTCTTCGGCGTCGGGTGCGGTCGCCAGATCCTCTCGAGCTGCGTCGAGGTTGAACTCGACGAGCAACTCCTGCCCGTCCGTCAGCATCCACTCCATGAACAGGATCGCGGTGGCGGGATGTTGAGCTCCGCGCACGAGACCAATCCCGTTCGGTCGCGACAGGATGGGCTCCGCCGCAGGCTCCCAGGCAACCGGGGCGCCGTTGTCGATCGCGTTCTGCACGATGTAGCTGTAGTTGGACGCTGCGATCTGGAACTCTCCCGCCGAGAGCAGCTCACCCATGACGGTGTGGCCCTTGGTGAACAGACCACCATCGGCCATGGCCTCGAACAACCCGTTGATCTCGTCTTCGGACTTTCCCTGGTCGGCCCAGTAATTCCAGAGCGTCATGTACCAGTCGACGTCCGACGGCTCCAGGGCGAGCTGTCCGTCCCATTTCGGGTCGGCGAGGTCCTCCCAGCTCTTAGGCCGCTCGGTCTCCGGGACGGCGTTGGTGTTCCAGCTGATGACGAACTTGTTGAATCTGTCGGCCACCCAACCCTCGTAGACCGAGCCCTCCACGAGTCCGTCGGTGGCGGGGGTGTCGTAGTCGACGAGGAGGCCCTCCTGGGAGAGGTTCGCGAGCTCGGTCCCGTTCGTCTCGACGATGTCGGATCCTTTGAAGCCCGCGTCCGCCTCCTCTACGAGGCGCAGCAGAACGGTCTCGCTGTCCGCGCGATAGGTCGAGGGTTCGATCTCGTATGCGTCGTCGAACGCGCCCGCGACCTCGTCTGCGACATCCGTCGTCATCGAGGTGTACAGGTTGAGCTCGCCGCCCTCCTCCTCCGCCATAGTGATGAGCTTGTCCGTGCGTTCCTGCCCTGTAAGGCCTTCGAGCTCGTCGAAGACCTCTTCGAATCCGCTGGCGTCCTCTTGCTCGGCCCGGCCTTCGTCGTCACCCGAGGTCGGGGCCGAAGAACATGAAGCCAGGATGATGGCCATCCCGCCCGCGAGTACAGAAACAATCATCCGCTTTCTCATCGCTTCGACCCCCTTGGGTTTACGTTGCCGGCGTTCGTCCTGATAGGGTTCGCTCTCTCGCCCGCGCGGAGTTAGTCTTCGATCACTTCCTCACCGGAGGAGCGCACTACCTCGTCGTAGAGGCCCGACCACTTGTCCAGCTCGTCGACCACCGCCTCGGCGTCGACCACGATGTTCTCGTACTCGGTCGGAAGCCCTCCCCCTTCGACGGCGGTGCTGGCCGGCTGCCGGTCGAGCTCAGGCAGCAAGGCCTGTGCATCGGTGAGCACGAACTCTGTGAAGAGCAATGCAGCCGCGACACTCTTGGCCGCGGAATGAATACCGATCCCGTTGGGACGGGCGACCAGGGGCTCGATCGCGGGTTCCCACTCGATCTTGGCACCGTCGCCCTTGAGCTGGAGGACCCTGTGGAGATAGGGGGACGCGGTGACGTCGAACTCGCCCGCGGCGAGAAGCTCCGTCATGAGGGTGTGGCCGTCCACGACCACCCCTCCGGAAGCCGCCTGCTTGAACAGGTCCACCGCCTCGTCCTCGGTCATCCCCTTCTCGGCCACGAAGTAGTCCTTGACGAGGGTTGCGAACCAATCGATGTCGGCAGCCTCCATCGCAAGACCGCCCTGGTACTTGGTCAGCACGTCCTCCCACGACTTGGGAGCCTCACTCGGCGAGATCGCGTCGGTGTTCCACGCCGGTGTGAATGTGTTGATGTACATCCAGATCCAGGTCTCTAAGACGCCCTCCTGCGTGATGTCCTCGGACACCGGCGTTTCGATCGGCGCGAACAACCCCTCTCTATCGATGATCGTCATCTCCGGGCCGTTCGTGTTGACGACGTCCACTCCCCGGAACTCGGCGCGCGCCTCCTCGATGAGGCGCTGCAGCACGTCTTCCGAGTTCGCCCGGTAGTAGTTGACGGTGACGTCCGTCGCGTCCTCGAACTCGTCGATGATCGGCCCCATCTCATCGAGGTTCGTCGAGCCGTAGACGCTGACGATCCCTCCCTCATCGGCGGCCATCGCGATCAGCTCCTCGCGCCGTTCCTCGTCGCTCAAACCCTCGAGCTCCGAGTTGATATCGGCGATCTTGTCCGCGGTCTCGTCGCGAATCCCACCGAACCCGCCTTCGCTGTCCTCACGTTCGGCCGTCGGGGACCCCCCGCAAGCGGCCGCGATCAACAGCAGAGCGGCCAGCGGTCCCCCGATCCTCACGCTCCCGCGCATCCTCGTCCCCCTTACACCAGCCAACGACCGGATAGTCGTATGGTTTGACCATTAGAAGATAACCGGGGGCCCGAGGCGGAGCAAGCCGGGCGCAGGCGCCGCGTGGAGGGAGGCAAGGTGTGACCACGAGCAGCGATCCGTCCGGGGACCCCGAGATCCGCGCCGTGACCGAGGTCGGGCTCGTGGGTTGTGGGCGGATGGGCCTGGCCATCGCCGGGCACCTCTTGAACCGGGGCGTGCCCCTCACCGCAACCGACCCGGCGGCCGACGCGCTCGAGCGCGCGGTAGCGTCCGGCGCCAGGCCCGCCCCCGACGCCGCGGCCGTCGCCGCGGGCTCGGATCTCGTCCTCGTGGTCGTCGCGAACGACGAACAGGTGGTCTCCGCCGTCGCCGGGCGGCGCGGCGCGCTCGGCGGGGCCATGCCCGGATCGGTGGTCGCGGTGTGCTCCTCGGTGCGGCCCGACACCTGCCGGGAGCTGGCGCTGCGGGCCGAAGAGCCCGGCGTCCATCTAATCGACGTCGCGCTCGTGGGGGGTGAACGAGGTGCGGAGGAGGGGCGACTCGCCCTCATGTGCGGCGGGCCCGCGGACGTCATCGACGCGTGCCGTCCGACGTTCTCGGCTTTCGCGGGGGACGTTTGCCATCTCGGCGAGGTCGGGTCGGGCCAGGTCGCCAAGGCGGTCAACAACATCCTGCTATGGGCGAACATCAGGGCCGACTTCGAGGCGCTGCGCCTGGGCCGGGCGCTCGGCGTCGATCCCTCGAAGCTGCGCGCGGCCGTGGCGATCGGAAGCGGTGCGAACCGTCCGCTGACCGAGTGGGGCAATCATCGGCTGCGGTGGCCCCAGAAGGACCTCGCGGTCGCGCGGGATCTTGCCCGCGACGCGGGGGTCGAGGTGCCGCTGGTCGACTCGCTCCCGGCCCTCATCGAAGAGCTCGACGTCGACGCGCTCAGGGACCTCCTCTAAGCATTCGCACGGCCTGATCCGAAGTGCGGACCCGGCACATCCGAGGGAAGACCTTCTCCAGAAAGAAACGCTTCTGCTCTTCGAAACCGAAGCATGCGTCGGACACGATCACGACGTGTAAGTCCAGGTCGCGCGCCGCGAACGCAGTGCTGGCGATCCCGACGTGTGTGGACCCGCCGGCGAGCAGGATGGTGTCCACGCCGCGTGAGCGCAAGCCGAGTTCCAGGCTCGTCTGGTGGAACGCGCTCCAGCGATGCTTCGGCACGTCGTAGTCACCCGGCTCGGGCCCGAGCTCCGCAATGACTTTGCGCTCGGAGCGGGGGAGGCTGGGGCGCTGCGGCTGCTCCTCCGCGGCGTCCCACGGACGAAAGGATGAGTCGGTGTCGGTGATGGTCCGGTTGAGATCCGCGCCGTCGTCGCGATGGTCCGCCCGCGCGAAGAACACCGGGACGCCGCGCGCGCGGCAAGCGGAGATCAACCTCTTGGTGGGTTCCAGGGCGCCGGATTCCTCGATGCGGGAGCGGTAGCCCTCGAGCATGTCGAAGACCACCAGCGCGGTGCTCAAGGGATCGAGGTCATCGCGGTTCAAGACTTGCTTCCCGCGGCCGCCAGCTTCTTTATGGGGCTCTTGGCAAGAGAGACGATGCCCACCGCGACGACGGGGACGAGTCCTCCGAGGCTCAAGGCGGCCACCGGGCCCAGAAGGCCGGCGATCCAGCCCACGTTGAGCTCTCCGAGACTCGGGCCACCGCGCGACGACATCTGGTAGATGGACGACACTCGCCCGCGCAACTCATCCGGCGTCTCGAGCTGCACCACCGCGTGTCGAATCGTGGTTGCCATCGCATCGAATAAACCGATCCCTGCGGCTGCCACGACGGCGAGCGCAAGCACCGGAGACCACGCGAGCGCGATGCACATCACGCCGTAGCCGGCGGTGGATGCCAGAACGACCGTGCCCTCGCGCACGTTCCTCAGTTTGAAGATTGCAACCGATCCCAGCAGCGCTCCCGCCGACGGAGCCGCGGCAAGCAGACCGTATGCCGCGGCACCAACTCCGAGCACGTCGGTCGCCATCTCGGGCAGGACGACCCGGTAGGCGCCGAACAACATCGCGGAGAGGTCGAGCGCCATGAGTTGCAGGATGATGGGGCGACCGCGCACGAACGCGACCCCCTCTGCGATGCTCGACCACAGGGGCAGGTGTTCCTCGACTCGAAGACGCGGCACCTTGAGCACCGCGAGGACGACGATGAGCACGGCGTAGGTGACCGCATCGAAGAGGTACATGGCTTCGGGGCCGACCGCCGCAATCAACAGGCCGCCGAGGGCGGGGCCGACGAGGATTGCGATCTCGCGAGAAGGATTGAGGAGCGCAAACGCCCTGGTGAGCTCCTCGCGCGGAACCATCGCGGGGATGAGTGCCTGGCGCGCCGGTTGGTCGAACGTAGCGGCCGCGGTGTTGATCAACACGGCCAGGTAGATGTGCCAGGGCCGCACCGTTCCCGCAAGCGTCACGAGGGCCAGCGCGGCGGTCGCCACCAGCGAAACGGCCTGCGTCGCTTGGAGGAGGCGGCGGCGGTCGAGGCGATCTGCGAACGCCCCTCCGAGCGGAGACAGCAACAGCAGCGCGACGGCTTGGGACAGGCCCACGAGTCCTACCAGCGCGGTCGAGCTCGTCAGCACGAAGACGTGATAGAGGTTCACGGCTATCGTTCCGCGGACACCGAGCTGAGAGAAAACGACCCCGAACCAGTAGAGCCGGAAGCTTCGGTTCCTCCACAGCGATGAGGGCTGCTGCACGATCAGGGAGCCGGGACGACGTTGACGTGGATTGCGGCTCGATCCCAGCGCTCACCGACGAGACGCAACGCCTTGTCCGTCTCGCTCAACCCGAACGTATGAGTGCACATGAGCTCGAGGGGAAAGCGCCGCGACGCGATCAGGTCCAGCGCGCGTTCCACGGACGCGTAGTCGCGCCCTCGTACGCCGCGCACGGTCAACTCCTTGCGAACGGTCGCATCGTTCGAGAACCCCTCGACGGCCCGGCCGTGCTTCGACCCGGCCAGGATCACGACTCCCGTCTTGGCCGCCGCATCGACGGCGATCTCGACCGTCTCCGTCGCTCCCGGCGCCAGGTCCACCACTATGTCCGCGCCTCGTCCTCCCGTGGCGTCGCGGACGCGCGCGGCGACGTCCTCACGGTCCGCCTCGATCGTGAGGTCCGCGCCGAGTGCCCGCGCGACTTCGAGCCGGTAAGGGGAATGCGACAGACCGCTCACGATCACGGTTTCCATCCCGGCTGCCTTGGCCGCGACGACGCAGCCGAGTCCGTGCTGGCCCGGCCCCTGCACGAGAATCGATCCTCCGGGGCCTCCCTTCCCCACTTCCGCGACCCATCGAATCCCGTTCGATAGCGGCACGAACAGTGCCGCCTGCTCTCCGGGCAGGTCGTCGGAGAGCCTGTGGATCAGGGAGTTCGGATGGAGGTAGAGGTACTCGCCGAACCCGCCCCACAGTGCGGGCGGGATCGTCGTCGGCGTGGACCCGTAGCGCAGGAAGGGGCCTGCTCCGCGTGAATCCGTCTTGTCGCACAGCCAGCCTCGTCCCGAAAGACAGAAGCGGCAGTGACCGCACGGAAGGAACTCCTCGACCGCGACCCGATCCCCGACCGACGCGCCCCACCGCTCCGCGGCGCGTTCGCCGAGCGCGACGATCCGGCCGATGTTCTCGTGGCCCAGGATCAAGGGGCCGAGCCCGCGCCCCCGGCTCTCGCGCCGGTAGATCTCCCAGTCGGTACCGCAGACCCCGGCGACCTCGACCTGCAGGAGCCCGTCGTCCGCGCCGATCTCGGGAAGCGAGAAATCCTGGAGCTCGGTTCGCAGCGCCTCCACCGCTACGGCGGCCCGAGCGCTAGTGCTCATGTCTTTCCGCGCCCGGCGAAACCCGAGGCGATCGTCGAGATGATCGCTTCATACTTGATCGGGGTCAGGTTCCATCGCGGCGACAAGCTCCGAAGGATCCAACAGCGGAGCCAGATGCTGGTGCCGCAACCTCGTGAGCCCCCGCAGCTCCGAGGGATGAAGGGTCGCCTCCGCGCGCGATGCGAGATCTCGGATGAAGAGCCGGGAGCCCGCGCCGGTCTCCACGCGACCGATCTGCACCATCGCGAACTCGTTCTGCAGGATCTCGAGCTCGGGAGGACCGGGCTCCTCGAATGCCTCCGTCTCACCGAGCAACGCCCGCAGCGGTCCGTCACGGCTCTCGCGCAGGCGCGTCAGACCCTCCAACTCGATCGGGTCCAGGAAGATCTCGGCGCCCGATTCGAGGTCGCGAACCAGCAGGCGCGAGCCGCTGGCCGTCTCGAACCGGCCCACCTCGACGGTTGCCGATGTGTCTTTCAGCAGTTCCGGGGGCATGCTCTTCGCTCCACTCAGAGCAGGAACGTCAGGTTGTACAGGGGGCGATCCGAATCGAGGAGCGCGAGTTTCTTGAGCGCCATCTTCCAGGCCTCCCCGTCGTACCGGAGCCTGTATTCGCACCGTCCCGCGAACCACCTCGGCTCCCCCAGCCCGGCCTGGCTCGGCCCCCCCGGTCGCATCTCGGCGATGAGCTGCACGCACCACACCCGCGCGGCCCCCTCGACCGTGGCGGGTTCGACCTCGACATTGGAGACGAAGTGCACGGTGCGCGACGGCGGGCTCTGATCCAGTACCGGCGTGTGCAGTGTGCGGTAGACCCTCTCGGCCCGTCTTTCGGCATCGTCGTAGATGATCGAGATGTGCGATCGCGGATCGGAGGTCTCCCCGTCGGTGTGCATGGGAAGCCAGTAGTAGGCGTCGTCGGTGAACAACTCCAGCCATTCCTCGTAACGCCTCTCGTCGAGAAGGCGCGCTTCGAAGTACAGGAGTTGGCATGCCTCCTCGGTTGTCGGGAGGCGCACCTCGACCTGGTCGTCCCTAAGCGAGTGCACCGCGCATCTCCTGCGCGGCCGAACCGGCCACGCCCCTCTTCATCAGCCGTTTCCATTCCCGATAAATCGCGCGCGTCGGCGATTCGTCGGTCGAGTGACCTATTCGCGCCCCGTTCTCGATCCGCTCGCGGTGCTGACCGCGGTTGAGCATGACCCACTCGACCCCGGTCGCGTTCACACCGGTCTGGCACGAAACGAAGATCTCGATGTCGTCGGGCGAGCCGAAGCCGGAGGGCCCGTAAAAACGTTCGTGCGCTCGGTACCGACTTTGGTTCAAGAGGTCGGGAACCCCTTTGAGCGCGTATACGTAGAGAAAAACCTCGGTGTTGTCGACCGACACCGGGCGGATCGTGCGGATGTGGGTGTCGAACAGGTACACGTTCGGAAAAATGAAGATGTTGCGCCGCGCCGAGATCGCCTCGATGGCCTCCTCGGAAAAATTGGTCCGGAGCGCGTCCGCGTAGTCGGGGAACGTCTGCATCATCCGTCCCGTCCACGACGACGCGGGATTCAGACCCCCCGGACGTTCGAGCAGCCCGTGACCGTACTCGAGACCGATCGCCGCGCCCGCCTCCCGGTACCTCTTTATCTCCTTGACGGGAGCTTCCCCGGCGCGCTCGAGGACCTTCTGCCACGACTGGTGGACGTAGTTGCCGTGGTAGCCGTCGGCGCCGTTCTCGGCCTGCCACTTCCAGTTCCCGGGGTACGGGTACTTGTGCGGCGGCGGCACGATCTCGATCTCACCGACGGGTGAGCGGTCGCTCCACAGGTCGATGTAGCGCCGCGCGGGGGCCAGGTGCTCCTCGAGGCTCCGGCCCTCCTTCGACAGGCTCACGAAGATCAGGCCGCGATAGATGCCGACGCGCGGGGCGCGGACGAGCCCGAACGATTCCTTGTCGAAGTCGTCCGGGTAACCCGATGCCTGGCTCATCCCGACGAGCTCTCCGTCGTTGCGGTAGACCCAGTTGTGATACGGACATCTGAAGAAGTTCGAGTGCCCGCTCTCCATCCGGCACACCGCGGCGCCCCGGTGCCGGCAGCGGTTGAGCAGCACGTAGACCTGCCCGTCCTCGTGGCGGCTGATGACCACCGGCTGCCGGCCGACCGTGGTCGTCTTGTAGTCCCCGGGGTGGGGTATCTCGGTGGTGTGGGCGACGTAGACCCAGGTCGTCTCGAAGATCGCCCGCATCTCCGCCGCGTAGACCTCCGGATCGTTGTAGAGACGCGTGTGGATCCGGAACTCGCGCTCGTCGTCACACACCAGATCGGCGAGCCCGACGCCTTCGGTGAGCATCTTCGCCTCCTGCCACGAGGCCGCCTAGCGGTCGAATGGTTAGACCATAGGGTCGGCCCGCTGCGAGTGTCAAGCGGGCGACTCCGCCCCCCCGGAGGCCGACTTTCGCCGCCGCTCCAGGAAGGAGGCCAGCCCCAGAAAGAGGGCCGGGAACGCGACGCCGAGGCCGATGAAGGTCGATGCGAGGCCCGCCACCTCGGCCCCCAGCCCGCCGATCAGCGGCCCCAGCACCTTGCCGAGGTCGAGCCCGGCGAGGTAGATGGCGGAGGCTCCGCCGCGCTGGGAGTCGCCCGCGGCGGCTTCGTCGAGCACCAGGGCCCCCGACGCGACCCGGAGGATGCCCCGGGCGAATCCGATCACGGCCCAGGCAATTACGAGCACCGCGAAAGGCCGAACGCTGCCGAGGGTCGCCATCCCGACTCCGCTCGCCACCACCATGACCGGGAGCGCGCCTCGATACGAGATCCACCTGAAGATCACGCCCGAGAAAAAGCGAACGGTCGCGGCCAGGGCTCCGTGGATTCCGGCAAGCAGTCCGATCTGGGTGAGGCTCAATCCAATCGCGAGGCCGTGGAGAGGAAAGAACGAGAACAGCACGCCGCTCACGAGGTTGATGTACAGCGTCACAAGGAAGGCCAGCCACACGGCGGCCGGCGCGTGGACGAGCGCGCGCAGGCGGCCGGGCAGCGACGCGGTCTCGGGAGCCGCGGCCCGCAGAGGCCGTGCGGCCCTCAGTGCGGCAGGCAGCAAGAAGGCGGCCGCCGCCGGGACCGCGGCGAGCAGCAGGATCGCCGTCGGCACACCGAGTGCGTCACCGACGGAACCGGCGACGAAACCAGAGACCGCGTAACCCACTCCGATGCTGCCCGAGTACCAACCCATTACCGTGCCCGCATCCGCCTCGGGGGGCCGCCGCTCCATGAGCCCCGCCATCACCCCCGTGGTCGCCGCCGCGAAGCCGACGCCATCGAGCGCGACGAGCGCGCCGAGCAACAGCGGATGAGAGGTCACCGGCAGGAGCATGAATGCGAGCGCCGAGATCAGGCAGCCGCCGGAGATCAGCGGAGTCGCTCGCCGGGACGCGTAGGCGAGCCCGGCCGGGAGCCGCGTGACCAGCGACGCGATCCCGTAGACGGAGACGACGGTTCCGATCGCCCCCTCCACGAGCCCCCTGCTCGCGAGGTACGGCGCCAGGAGAACCAACACTCCGCCCTCTCCCAGCGTGAGTACGCCCGAAGCAACGTACAGGGGTATCAGGTGCCGCTGAGAGGAGAGCACCTCCTGCGGTGCGGGGGCCTTTCGGATGGCCCTCAGCCCCCGGCTGCTCGATTGAGTCGATCGGCGAGTTCGCCGAGACCGAGTCGGTCGGCCGTGCGGGCGAGATGAGCCGCCATGATTTGCCGAGCGCTCTCGGGGTCGCGCGCCGCGATCGCGTCGACGATCTCCCGGTGCTCCACGACGCCCCGGCCCCCCATCTCGGGGGCCACCTCCTTCGCCCGCATCAGCGACATGAGCAGCGCGTCGTGAAAGGAGTCCACGAGCATCTCGACGGCTCCGTTGTGGGTCGCCTGCGCCAGCCGGACGTGGAACTCGGCCGAGAGCTCGACCGGGTAGGGACCCTTCTCGAGGGCCGCTTCGGATCGTTCGCAGATGTCGACCAGGCTCGCGACGTCCTCGTCGCTGGCCCGCTCACATACGAGCGGGATCATCCCGAGCTCGAATATGGCGCGCGCCTCGGTGACCTCCTCGGCAGTTACCACGGAGAGCGTCAGCATGTTCGCGATGCCCTCCCCGACGATGCCGGGGGCCGGCGCTCTCACGAACGCGCCGCCGCGCGCCCCGACCCTGATCTCTATCAGGCCACCCGCCTCGAGAACCCGCAGCGCGTCCCGGACCGAGACCCGGCTGGCCTTGAACCTCTCCGACAGCTCGCGCTCCGGGGGGAGGCGGTCGCCGGGGTTGAGCCGCCGGTCGCGGATCGCCCATTTGATCTGCCGCACGATCTCGTGAGAGATGCGGCCGGGCGTTACCGGGCTGAACATGTCGCCTTCCCCGCGCCCCGGAGTCGGAACCTCGGCCGTCGCGCCGTCCTCCGTCATCACACTTCCTTGGTCTAATGGTCAGACAGATGATATCCTGCGGTCGCCCCGCGCACGAGTCCACGGAGGTGGCAGGACATGGGCAAAGACGGCCGGACCTTCGTCCGAGGCATCGCCTCCCAAAAATACGGTCTATCCGACTTCCGCCGGCGGCAGCTCGAGGCCCCGAGGGTCAGGGGGGACGAGGTCGTCGTCGACGACGCCGCGGTTGGTCATTCCGGTGACTCCAAGGACTCGCGGACCTGGTGGCGGCTGGGGCCGGGCGACGATCCCTTCCTGACCCAGAACCTCCAGGTCCATTTCGTCGAGTTGCCGCCCGGCAAATCCAACCACGGGCACGGTCACCAGAACGAAGCGATCTTCTACGTGCTCGAGGGCCGCGGCTACGAGATCCACGACGACCTGCGCTACGACTGGGAGGCCGGGGACGCGGTCATCGTCCACACCGACTCCGTGCACCGGCACTTCAATGCGAGCGAAGAGGAACGCGCCGTGTGCCTCGTGGTGAAGGCGAAGTCGACGTGGATGTTCCTCGGGCTGATCCAGCAGGGCCGCAGCGGCCCGGTCGAGGATGAAGATCGGTTCGGCCCCCGCGTCGATTGGTCGCAGCTATGGACGCCGCGTTCCGACGAGCTCAACAAGGTCGTGAAGTCCGGAGACCGGGCGTGGGAGCTTACGCCCGACGGGCACGTGAAGACGATCCTGTCGAAGGGGGACGATGCGCGCGCGTGGTCGGTCGATCTCTTCGAGCAGAGGATCCCGGGCGGGAGCCGGTCCGCCAAGCACTGGCACATGGCGGATGAGATCGTGTACGTGCTCTCGGGCAGCGGATACAGCCTCCACTGGGAGGTCGAGGCCGAGATCGCAGAGAGGTACTACGCCCGCGTCGCGATGGAGCCGACGCGCCACGAGTTCCAGACCGGCGACGTCCTGTACGTTCCGCAGAATGTCGTCCATCAACACTTCAACTCGACCGGTGACGAGCCCCTCAGGATCCTGTCGGCGCAGAACCGTCTGATCAAGTATCTCGGATACGACAACGTCGTGTACCTCGAGGAAGCGCCCGAGTTCGCCGGCGCTCCCGTCGGTTCCGCCGCAGCTACGTAGTTACTATCTAAG
>WHSV01000145.1 GCA_009379915.1 Actinomycetota bacterium
TTCCGCCATCGACGACCCGAGCCGCCCAAGCTGCCCACCGTCGCCTGGATCAACGAACCGTCCCGAGAAGCACTTATCAACAACGCATGAGAAGTTGTCTCATTCTGCTTGACAGGTTTCGTCCCGACATGCCCCGCCTCACACACCTGTGCCGCGCTACGTGCGTTGGTCGGTTGTGGCAAGGATGACTCGGTCGCCACGGACCTCCAAGGAATAGCTCGCTACTCGGCATCCATCGGGGTCGTGCAAGGAGCATCCCGTGGTCACGTCGAACTCCCAACGGTGCCAAGGACAGCGCAGCACCTGGCCCTCTCGACCATACTGGTAGATGCCTACCTCAGAGGGCAGGAACGTGCCTCCCAGTCTCCCACGCCCCAAGGGGGCGCCCTGATGGGGGCACCGGTTAGGAAGTGCGTAGAACTCGTGTGATCCGGTCCGGACCACCACGAGCTCGCGGCCAGCGACCTTGAAGATGCCTAGCTCACCAACTTGAAGATCATCCGTCCGGCAGACTTCTTCACTCATCGAGCGCCGCTCCGCTCGTCCGGGTGTCGTGGCGGGCGGCTGGCAGACCGTAGAACGCCCGTGCGTTGCCGGACAGTATCTTCTCTGCGAGGTCTGCAGATATTGCGCCAGGCAGGCTGCGAGCCGGGGAGTCGAAGTTCCAGTGTGGATAATCAGTGGAGAACATCAAATATTCGTCAGAGCCCATCATGTCGATGAGCTGCAGCAGCTGTTGAGGACTCTCCGGCTCCTCCATGGGCTGTGTCGTGAACCTGATATGGTCCTCCGCGTACTCGCTGGGCTTGCGGCGCAGCCAAGGCAGCTCAGCGCGCAGCTCGCGCCAGTGCTTGTCCAATCGCCACATCAGGCTCGGGAACCAACCGAACCCGTTCTCGATCATCGCTACCTTCAGCTGGGGGAACCTCTCGAACACACCGGAGCATATGATCCCGATCAGCTCCGACTGAGCGGCGATCACGTATGCGGCACTGGCCTCCAAATAGCTCCGGGGCCATCCGGCGGTTGTGGGCGGCAAGACGTTCCCGGCGTCTGAGTTCACGTGGAACCCGACGACCAGGTTGTGGCGTTCCGCCGCCTTCCAGATCGGATCGTATTTCGGGTCACACCACGCGACTCCTCCCGGAGAACGTGTAGGCAGTATGACCTGGATGATGCCGGGGTGCTCGCTCACCCGATCAATCTCTTTCGCCGCCGCGGTTGGGTGCTGGGCGGCGACCACCATGGAGCACCGTACGCGTGGGTCGCCAAGCCAGTTGTCCAGAGCCCAGTCGTTGGTCGCCTTGGCCAGCTCAGAGGCCCATTCGTACTGACCGTAGTAGCACACTGACAGTGCCGTGACTCCGTGCGTGAGGATGGCGTATTCGATACCCCACTGATCGAGGTGCTGTCGCTTCACCTGGTCAAGATTCACAGCGGCGGGGGAACCGTCCTCGCTTCGGACATCGTCTCTGTACCCGCCCTGCCAGAGAGTGTAAGGACGCATTGCCACGCCGCGGAAAAGGCCTTCTGTGATATAGTGCTTCCATTCTCGGCTGACGTACGGGAGCAAATCCTGCGCATAGTTCGTGAACTCATTGTGGACGTCACAGTCGATGACCGGCATGTCAGAACGGCATTTTTGCTTCAACTTCAGCCCAGAGGCAGTGCGCTGCTCAGTTTCGATGTTCATCCGGACTCCTTTGCTGGCGGGTGAGACCGGCACAGTCGGCGCAGCAAGTCGTGGCCGGTCCGACTGCCTGGTCGTCGAATGACCAGCCTGCCTTTCGTCTCGACAAAGTGCGCCACAACTTCACAAGCGCGCCTCCAGGGTCAGGTGACCAGGACCTCGGCATGTGCCTTCAGCCCGGGTTGTTGGTCTTTCCGCTACCCGAGAGGCGTGATGGTCGCCGGATAACGGTCAATCACGAGCGGCCCGTCCTCTGTCACGACAACCATGTTCTCGAGACGAACGGTTGCATCGCCCGGTCGCCCTTCGCGGCCCTCGACAGCGATGACCATCCCCTCCTGGATCTCCTGAGGGAATTGGGGTGACCACTGGCGGTTGATGATTGGTTGTTCATATTGGTGCAGGCCGATCCCGTGGCCGATCTCCATAGTCAGGACTTCGACCTCGTCCTGCAGTCCCCAGGTGGTCGCTGGAGGGAACTGCATCGCGGCCTCTCCGGTCTCCCTGCCGGGCCGGAGGAGGTCAATGACTGCGCCCAGCCGTTCTTGGAGCGACGTCATCCACTTGGTCTCCTCGCTACTGGGCTCGCGGTCGATGGCGAATGTGCGGTACACGCATGACTTGTATCCCAGGAAGCTCGTGCCGCAGGCGTTCACGATGGCCAGCTGTCCGGGCAGCAGGATCTGGTTCGTTCCCCTGATGCCCCGTTCGGCCACGAGAGGACCGGCGCGGAACCCTACGGGCGTCGAATCTGCGCCGGCACTTGCACCGGCAGCGCTGGCCAGGGCTGAGGCTTCACCATCCGTCATGCCAGCCCTCACGTTGCGGGCAATGGTTGACCACACCCGGTCCGTGATTGCCCCGGCCATCTTGAAGCACTCAATCTCCATTGGAGTCTTGACTGCCATCGCCTCGTGCAGCAGCGGGTCCCCCGGTGTGATGTTGATGCCCGCGTCACCCAGGGCGTTCCAGGCGTATTGGTCGAAGCCCGCAATGGCGATCCTCTCATCGAGAATGCCCAGCCGCTGCAGCTCCGCTTTGACGTCGGCGGCAAAGACTCTCGACTCGTGAACCGACGCCGCGACCCCGGGAGCGCCACGCAACCAGGATCGAGCAATCCGCCACTCCGAGACCCAAGGAGAATCTTCCGGGGCGCGCATGATGTAGCCAGCATGCATGAAAGACACTGTTTCACCCCGCGCAGTGAACAGCACATACCATAAGGCGGGTGCGAACTCCGGTCCGCTGAGCCCGCTCAAGTAGCGGCGGTACTCCTGACCACCGGCGAGCACTGCTGCGATGCCATTCTCTTGAAGTACCGCCTGCGCTCGCCCCGCCCGTTGTCGGCGCAGCTCATCTGGCTCTACCCGCCTCTGCCAGTCGACGGTGCCGGGTCCATAGGCCAACCCAGGTGTGTAGTTTGGCATTACCTGTGACTCCTTTGGTCGTCGCGTGGACCGCGCCTGCAATCCTCTCGGTGTGACGTGCGCACGTCAGCCAACGAGAAAGGCCGTGCCCTGCGGCAACGGCGCCTGGCCTCCTCCTTTCTTCCCGCCCGTCGCTGGTTTCGGAGGATACGCTGGCTGTTGCCCCTGGCGAGCGGGCAGCGTCTCAGCAACTGCGACGGCCGCCCCGTTTCACACAGTGGGGTCCCGCGTCATGACGTCGTCGCGATCGGCGGCTTCTTCAGAGACGGCAGGTCGCGTGCGTTGGTGCTCGTATCCCGAAGCGTCGTCGGTTGCGCGGGCCTCGAAGATGGCAGACGGTGGGTCCTGCCAGTGGACGAAGCAGGCATGAGCCGATGGGGTTGGTCAGCCGTGTTCCGCAGCGCCCTTGACGGCCATGTCGGCGGTGTCGGTGGACCAGGGGCGGATGACGGGTGGTGCAGCGGCGAGCTGGTGTCGTTGCGTCTGCTGGCCGGAGCACCGCATCGACGTGTTCGAGGCCGAGCTCGGAGGTGGGCAGGGCGTCGAGGGGGTGTGGCTGTCCGCCGGTGTCCAGGGAGTCGATGGCACGGTCGATCGCCGCGGGGCTGCGTCCGCGCGCGCCGACCACCGACAACGCGCGTGCCGTGACGGTCTCCAAGTCGAAGTCTGGTGCCCGTCCGCGGGCGAGGCCGCTCTCCACGACACGCGCCCGCTTGCCGGCGAGCTTGATGAGGGTGTCCAGCAGCTCCGGGCCGGCGCCTGAGGTGTTGACTATCAGGTCGGCTGCGCCGCCGTTGAGGGCTGCGCGCACTTGTCCCACCGTGGAGTCGGAGGTCGCGGTGATGGTGTGGTCGGCGCCCAGGTTCGCGCCGAGGGCGAGCCGCTCCCCGTCGGCCGGCGTGCCGACCAGGACGATCGTGCCCGCATCGGCCTGCCGCGCGGCCACGACGCAAGCGAGGCCGTGTTGCTCTGGTCCGACGATCACGACCACATCCCGCTTCTGCAGGCGTCCGGCTTCCAGCGTCCAGTCGAACGCGTTGGCCAGGGGCAGCAACCACACCGCACGCGGGGCGGCCATCTAGTGTTCTGAGTCTTTGATTCGTTGACAATATATGAGGTGATGGATTCGAAGATGTCTTCGGCGGTTTTGACCCACCGGAACGGTTTGGGGTCGTTGTTCCAGGCCTCGGCCCATGCGCGGATGTCGGCAGTGAGCTGA
>WHSV01000048.1 GCA_009379915.1 Actinomycetota bacterium
GAGCGGGCGACCGGATTCGAACCGGCGACCCTCACCTTGGCAAGGTGATGCTCTACCACTGAGCCACGCCCGCAACGTTCGGGCCCCATAGTAAATGCTCACCCAGATCGGTGCGACTCTCCGGGGAGGTGTGTATCAATCGGGCCGGCGCAGCGGGCCGGGAGCGACATCCATGAACAGAGTCGCCTCGCCGTCATTGATCTCGAGATCGTCGAACGTCACCCGGCCCCCGAGCGACGGCAGCTGGAAGGTGACCGAGATCCCGCCCGGCCCGGTCACCGTAAGGCCGTCCTCATCTACGTCGAGCTGGCCCTCGACCGAGCCCGCGTCGCTCTCGATGGACACCGTTCCCGGCGACAGACGAGCTCGGGCCCGAATGCCCTCGTCCCTCAAAGCCTGGTTGAGGTCCGCCTCCTCGAGCATCCCCTCACCGTCTCCGCCGGAGATCGAGATCTGATCGACGTCACCGGAGAGCACATCGCCGGTATCGAACGTCGTATCGTCGAGGGTCAGTATCACCTCAGCCAGATTCAGTCGTCCTGCCGCGACGTCGTTGCTGGTAATCGTCATGCTGTCGAGTCGGCCTCTGAAGAAGGCCACGAGGAAAGGAAAAGAGTCGATTGTGACGTCGGGAGTCTCCTCGAGTTCGAGTTCCGAGGTGAGCTCGGTTGCTACCGCCCGCTCCGCGAGTGTTTTGACGAAGAGATCGGCGCCGATCGCAAGAACGAGAATCGCCACGACGAGAAAGATCAGCACTTTTCGCATCAGGACATGCTCTCAGCTCTTGCGAGGAGTGAATCACCCCCACGCCCAGAGGGGCCTCTGGTCGAGGCCCCCCAGTCCGCCGCCAGGAGCGGAAATTGAAGTCCTTAAAGCTCGCCGCGCTCCCTTGGACCGGTGATGGCGAAGGTGATGCCCGGTGTCTGAATGTTCACGAACAACGTTTCGCCGTCGGGACTGAATGTGCTGCCCGCGAACTCGCTCTCGTTCAGGTCGTTGCGTCCGAAGTCGAATATCTGCCCTCGCTCGGTTATGCCTCGCACGTACTGGGTGTCTCCGCCGTCTTCACAGAGCAGCAAGGCCCCCGAGGGCGAGACACAGATGTTGTCGGGCGCGTCCAGCAGGTCCGGGCCTGGTGACTCGAACAGGAGCCGAAGCTTGCCCTTGAAGCGCCCTTGTGGCCGATACTCCCAGATCTGACCGACTGCGGCGTTTCCCCCGCTCTTCGAGACGAAGAAGATGCTCCCGTCACCGAACCATGCCCCCTCGAGGCGATCGAACGTCGCTCCGCCCTTTGCGGCACCCTGGTTGAACACCGCCATGGCGTCTGTCGTTTCCGCCGGGTTGGGCTCGTCGATGGTGACCCACCTCACCTCGAGTGGCTTGCCCACCTGCTGGCCCGTGCGTGTGTCATAGCCCGGCATGCCCTTGATGGCGAGCATCTCCAGCTTGCCGTCCGCTTGGAGGTTACGGCGCTCGTTGGGTACGAAGCGGTAGAAGCCGGAGGTGCCTCGGTCCTCCGTCTCGTAGACGATGCCGCTTCCGGGATCGACCGCCACGGCCTCGTGGACGAAGCGCCCCATGTCGGTCAGCGGCACAGGGTCGACCGCAGAGGTCGCGTCGGCCGGGATATCGAATATGTAGCCGTGCGGTTTCTGGCGGATGGCGAAGTCCTCTTCGCAGGTTAGCCAGCTGTCCCAGGGAGTCGGCCCGCCGGCACAGTTGCGAACCGTTCCCGACAGGCTCGAGTAGCTGTCGACGAGCTCACGGGCTGCAGTGTCGTAGACGAGGTCCGTCGTACCTCCGGAAGCGAGCCCGTCGTACGCCGGCAGAGCGTAAGGCGTACCCGCGCTCTGCTCGTGGTTTCGAACGAGTCGCACGAGGTTGCGCGAGGGACCTTCGAAGGCGGCCATGCCGTCGTGCAGCGAGGGGGTCGGGACCCCGTCGCTCATGAGCTGCCCGGTCTCTCCAAACCGGACGTAGGAGAAACCCGCGGGCAGAGAGAGCACTCCGTTCGGGTCGTCGACCAGGGGCCCGTAGCCGCCGTTGTTGGGGGCCTGCGTCCCTTCTTCCCTGAAGGAGCCGCCTCCGCCCGACTGAGCAACCCCTGAAGCGAGGACTGTCCCTTTTAGGTGGATTCCCGATGAACGATACGGGAGTTCTTAGCGACCCGTGCTTCCGAATCCACCCCCGCCCCTCGTCGAGGGGGGAAGCTCTCTTGCCTCTTCCAGCACGGCGCGCTCGACTCGCTGGACGACGAGCTGAGCGACCTTCTCGCCCCGGGCGATGTAGATCGGTTCGGCGGGATCGAGGTTGACGAGGAGGACCTTGAGCTCGCCCCGATAGCCGGCGTCGATGAGCCCGGGAGCATTAGGGAGCGCGAGCCCCTCCCGCAAGGCGCGGCCCGAACGAGCGTGCACGAAGCCGGCGAAGCCCTCGGGAATGGCGACGGCGAAGCCTGTCCGAACAGCCGCGCGCTCACCCGGTTTGAGTGTCACGTTCTCGGCGGCCGACAAATCCAGGCCGGCGTCTCCGTCGCGCGCGTACGAGGGCAGTGGGAGGTCGGGGTCGATGCGTTTGATCTCGAGTCTCATGAGCCACCACCTTCCCGCACATCATCGTCGGCGGCCTTCGGCGGTGATCTCTTGAGTAGGAGACCCAGCTCCTTCTCGAAGTCGTCGAGTTCCTGGAAATCCTTGTAGACCGAGGCGAAGCGCAGATAAGCGACCTCGTCTATCAGTCGCAACCGCTCGAGCACCTCTCGTCCGATTTCGGCCGATGGAACCGGTCGACGGCTGTCGGCGCGCATGGCTTCCTCGACGTCGTCCGCAATGGTGAGGATGTCCGCCTCGCTGACCGGCCTGTTCTTACACGCCCGCCGGACGCCCTCGATGACCTTGTCGCGCTCGAACGGCTCCTCCTCACCGCTTCGTTTGGCGATGAGGAGCGGGACCTCTTCCGCGCGTTCGAAGGTCGTGTAGCGACGCCCGCAGCCGATGCACTCGCGACGGCGTCGGATGGCCCTGCCCCCTTCTGCGAGGCGCGAATCGACCACCTTGTCCTCTCCGGATTCGCAGTAGGGACAACGCATGGCTGGGTGCTAGGGCCTCTCTATGTAGGTCAAACCGCCTCGGCGTCGTCGCGCAACTTCTTGAGCTTCGCTCTGAGCGCACGCAGATCCTTATGGTAGTCATCGACGCCGCTCGGTTCTGGTCTCGGCTTCCGGTCGCTCCACGTCTTGTCGAGGTGCGACGGGGTGCCGCAGAGTGGACAAAGTGCGGGGCCGGCCTGGAGCTCGGCCCCGCACTCGCTACAACACTTCTGTTTGCTCATGAGAGCGTCCCTCGTTCCCCGTGGCTACGAGGCGATTGCCGGCCCTAGCTACAGCCGCTCGTCGATCCGCATGACGGGCATGCGAAACACGATCCGGCCGGTTGCATCTGCACGCCACAGGTGCCGCAGAACGGATGCGAGCCGACGCTGGCCGAGGCCACGTTGCCGAGCACGATCACGCCCTGGCTCTCCTCGGCCTCCGGCGACTGTCCGTGGCCGTTGCCGTTCGCCTTGTCGCCCGTGGCGTTCGGGTCGAGCCTGGTCTCGATCTCGCTCTGGCGCTCACCCGAGGTACGGATGCCCAGCGCGTGGCGCTCGGCCTCGTTCAGGTAGTCGACCGCCAGCGCCCTGAAGACGTAGTCGAGAATCGACGTCGCGATTCGAAAGTCGGAGTCGTCGGTCATACCCGAGGGCTCGAAGCGGGTGTTGACGAACTGCTTGACGTAAGCCGACAGAGGCACGCCGTACTGCAGACCCATCGAGATCGAGATCGCAAACGCGTCCATGATTCCCGCGAGCGTCGAACCCTGTTTGGCGACCTTGAGGAACAGCTCGCCCATCGAACCGTCGGGGAACTCACCGGTCGTGATGTAGCCCTCGGTGTCGGCGACCCGGAACTTGATGGTGCGCGAGGTCCGCTTCTTCGGGAGGCGGCGGCGAACCGGCTCGGGCAGCGCAGTGACGCCCGCAACCTCGGCCGCCTTTGCCTTCTCTTTCTTCGACCCCGACAGCGGCTGCGCCACCTTGCAATTGTCCCTGTAGATGGCGAGCGCCTTGAGTCCCGATCGCCAGCCCTCGATGTAGGCCTGCTCGACGTCTTCGACCGTGACGTCCTCCGGGAGGTTGACGGTCTTGGAGATGGCGCCGCTCAAGAACGGCTGTGCCGCCGCCATCATCCTGATGTGACCCATGTAGCTGATCGACCGTTCGCCCATCGCCGTGTCGAAGACCGGCAGGTGCTCCTCGCGGAAGTTGGGGGCTTCGACGACATGACCGTTCTCGTCGATGTAAGCGACGATCTCGGCGACCTGCTCGTCGGAGTAGCCGAGCTTGCGGAGACCGCGCGGCACCGTCTGGTTCACGATCGACATCGTTCCGCCGCCGACGAGCTTCTTCGTCTTCTTGAGTGCGAGGTCGGGCTCGATTCCGGTCGTGTCACAATCCATCAACAACCCAATGGTGTTGTGGCTCACGAAGCCATTGGCGATGTAAGTGACGTTGTCGGGCACCGAAAGGTCGTACGTCAACTGCTCTTCACCCAGCTCCGCCGACGCAACCGAGTCGTAGAAGAAGCGCAGAAGCTGCCCCAGTTCCTGGTCACCAGTCTGCTCTTGCAGCTCAGTTGCGAGACGGCGGCTGACGGAGCGCGTACGACCGTACTCCAGCAGCAGTACCTTGCGCATTCTGTCGTTAATCGGAGCGAGACGGTCGATCAGCTCTCGAGTGAACGGAATCTTGTCTTTGCGAGCAGACTGCGCGCTGTTCTTGATCTGTACAGCAGCATTCTTTCGGTCACTCATGAATCCGATCTCGTTCAACCACCGCTCGTTGTAGCCCGTGTTGATAAGCCTCAATACCGCGAGCTGCGACTGCCCCCAATCCGTCGTGTCGAACTTTCGAGTCGTCGGGTATCCAAGCGCAAGGAGCAGGCTCTGCACATCGTGAGAGAAGTCGATGTTCGTCGACGCCCAGTGTGGGTAGCCGACTGTCACGGTTCCGTCGGCCTCGAACAGACCGCGGATGAACCCGCCGTACACGTCTCGGTCGTTGCTGTACAGCACTGCGCTCGGGATGTGAGGGTGGTAACCCTTGCCGCTGTGACCCTCACGCGGGGAGTACTTGGCAAATCCGCACGCCTCCCACCACTGCACGAGCCGTACCGAGTGGAAGGCGACCTCCGTATAACCCTTTCCTTCCTTTGCATGCGATTCGAGGTTGAAAAGCTCCTTGCCGAGGAGACGAAGTCGCTCTACTACATCGAAGTCCCCTCCGGCGACGCACATACGGATACCCCTTGAGTGCAGGGACCCATCTCCCATGAAGTAGCCGACAAACTCGGCAAGCTCCGGTGTCATGGCCCTGGGTGCCGATGCGTGATGCTCGCCGGTCCAATATGCCTGTGAGAGAGGAGGCAGCTCGACCTTCTGCGGTTCTCCCATGAGCTGATTCAGCGCGAGAGGGACGACGTCGCCGCCGCCCAGCTCTGCGAAACGCTTCCATACCCATTGCCCGCTCTCGTCCACGACCTTGATGCGGTGCTTTGGGGTGCCCTGGATTCGGTAGCCTCGCTCGGTCGACGCCGTTACGACGTCCTCCAGCCCGTTGACGTAGAACTCGCTGGCGTTGCGTGGACCATCGTCCGTGTTGACCTGGATTCCGAGGTTCTGCCACTGCTCGCCGTCGACATCGCCCAGCGACCCGAGGCGAACGAGTCCTCGCTCGGTCGGCACAAGTGAACCTCCGACCAAGCAACCGGTCGGAGCGAGCACCGTCGCCTGGGCGTTGCGGTAGCCGTGCTTGTCGCCCAGAGCCACCGCGTCGTCCCAACTGGTACGTGCGGCATCCACGATCGACTGCGGAACGAGCCCGTCGGGAATCTCGTAGGACGCATCGCGGTGCTTGTTCATGACCCGCAGCATCGGCTCGCGGTTGGCGGCGTAGGCCTCGAACGCTCCCACCCGCTTGGCGATCTTGGCCGAAGTCGCGTAGCAGTGACCGGTCATGATCGAGGTGATGGCGGCGGCCCACGCACGGCCCTCGTCGGAGTCGTACGGCAGCCCCTGCGCCATCAGCATCGCGCCGAGGTTCGCGTAGCCCTGGCCGAGCTGGCGGAAGCTGCGCGAGTTCTCGGCGATCTTCTCGGTCGGGTAGCTGGCGAAGCCGACCGAGATCTCCTGAGCCAGGAACATGACCTCGACGCCGTGCTTGTAGGCCTCTACGTCGAACTTGTCGTCGTCGTCGAGAAACTTCATCAGGTTCAGGGAAGCCAGGTTGCAGCTCGAGTTGTCGACATGCATGTACTCCGAGCACGGGTTGGACGCGTTGATGCGCGACGTGTTGCTGCAGGTGTGCCAGTCGTTGATGGTCGTGTCGTACTGGATGCCGGGGTCGGCGCACTCCCATGCGGCCTTGGCAATCTCGCGGAACAGCTCTCGAGCCGGCAACGACTCGACCGTCTGACCGGTCGTCACACCGACGAGGTCCCACTGTTTGTCGTCGATGACCGAGTTCATGAATTCGTCGGTCACCCGTACGGAGTTGTTGGCGTTCTGGTATTGGATCGAGTGACTGTCCTTGCCGTCCAGGTCCATGTCGAAGCCGGCCTCACGCAGGGCGCGCGCCTTGGTCTCCTCGTGCGCCTTGCACCAGATGAAGTCCTTGATGTCGGGGTGGTCGACGTTGAGCACTACCATCTTGGCCGCACGCCTCGTTGCTCCACCCGACTTGATCGTTCCCGCCGAGGCGTCCGCGCCGCGCATGAAGCTGACCGGGCCCGAAGCGGTTCCGCCGGAACGAAGAAGCTCCTTCGACGACCGGATCTTCGAGAGGTTGAGCCCCGAACCGGAGCCGTGCTTGAAGATGGTGCCCTCCTCGACGTACCAGTTGAGGATCGAGCTCATCTCGTCTTCGACCGAGAGGATGAAGCAAGCCGAGACCTGTGGCTCAGAACGCCAGCCGACGTTGAACCACACCGGGGAGTTGAAGGCGGCCTTCTGGGTCACGAGCAGGTGGCGAAGCTCGTCGGCGAAGACCTGGGCCTCGTCGTCGTCCGCGAAGTAGCCGCGGGCGAGCCCCTCCTCGTGGTAGCGGTCGACGACCCGATCGATCATCTGCTTGACCGAGCGCTCGCGCTGCGGAGTACCGGGCGAGCCACGGAAGTACTTCTGAGCGGCGATGTTCGTGGCGTTCTGCGACCAGGCGCGGGGTACCTCGACCTCCCGCTGCTCGAAGGCGACCTCGCCGGTCCGGTAGTTCTGGATTAAGGCGTCGCGCGTGTCCCACTCCACCTCGTCGTAGGGATGGACGCCATCGGTGGTGAAGTACCGCCTGATCCGAAACTCGGAATCGGTCCCGAGCTGCGATGTGGTCGCCTGCGACACGCCTAAAACCCCCTTCAGACCGGGCTCTCCGGCCTCTCTATTCAACCATCTCGACCCAGTTCGTGTTCCGCTTTGAAACCGTGAGAACCACCAGATGTGGGGCAAGACCAAAGAGGCGGCACAACATCTGGTGGAACTACGGAAATGTAATTACGCGCATGTCGGGGACGAGAGTCAAGGGTAATAGGCAAGAAAATCGCTTCAATTTGCAAGCGTTCGTGAACGGAGTCACAAACCCCTAAATCGGGCGATTTCCGGCCCCTGGGGAGCGTGGTTGTTCTTGGATCTCCACGCTAACGCCGTTGTCGGAGCGAAAACCAGGCATCGACGGGACCAATTGGTTGGGGGTGCCTGGGCTTATCGGGGCGCCTGAGAGTGTTCTCGCCGACCTCTGGTCATCCATGCCCGCCTACCTACCGGGCATCACGCACGAAAGGTCTCCGCATCCCGAGATCGTGCCCAATTCTGGTCGTGGACAATGCGATCGGCGAGGTCTGACCCGGAAACAACGCTATCCACGTCGTTTCCGGGCGGAACCTCGAACATTCCGCCCTTGGATGCCCGGTTTTCCGGAATCCCCCGGCCCGAGCCCACCGGAGCGCGGAGGGCCGAGCCGGGCAGGCCCCGAATTCGCCCCTTCGATGCCCGGTTCTGGGTTTGCCGATCCCGGGACAACACGACCGGCAAGACCAGGGCCCGGGCACACCCTGAGACCGCCCCTCGCCGCCTTGTTCTTCGCTCCCCTAGGCCTCGTCCATGTAGGGATAGCGGTAGTCGGTCGGCGGGTTGAAGGTCTCCTTGATCGTCCTCGGCGCCACCCAGCGGATCAGGTTCCACATCGAGCCCGCCTTGTCGTCCGTGCCCGACCCCCTGGCCCCCCCAAACGGCTGCTGGCCCACGACCGCGCCGGTCGGCTTGTCGTTGATGTAGAAGTTGCCTGCCGAGTAGCGGAGAGTGTCGCGCGCCTCGGCCACCGCGGCGCGATCGTTCGAGAAGATCGCCCCCGTCAGAGCGTACGGACTAGTCGCGTCGACGAGCTCGAGGGTCTCGGAGTATTTCGAGTCCTCATAGACGTAGGCCGTGACAATCGGTCCGAAGAATTCCTCGCTCAAGAGCTTCGACTGCGGATCCTCGGTGCGGATGATGGTCGGCTCGACGAAATAGCCCTCGGAATCGTCGATGCCTCCACCCACGATGATCTCTGCATTCGACGAGCGCTGCGCGTAGTCGATTGCGCCCCTGTGTTTGGCGAACGCGCGGTCGTCGATGACCGCCCCCATGAAGTTACTGAGGTCCGAAACGTCGCCCATCCGAATCGTCTTGACCTCGGCCACTAGTCGCTCGGACACCTCGTCCCACATGCTCGAAGGGACGTAGATACGGGATGCCGCGGAGCACTTCTGGCCCTGGTATTCGAACCCGCCGCGAATGACGGCGGTGACGAACTGCTGAACGTCGGCCGACGGGTGGGCCACGATGAAGTCCTTGCCACCGGTCTCGCCCACGACGCGTGGATAGTTCCGGTAGCCGTCGACATTCGCCGAGATCTCGCCCCACAGGTGCTTGAAGACCGCCGTTGATCCCGTGAAGTGAAGCCCGCCGAAGTCCGGATGCTTGAAGACCGTGTCACCGACGACGGCCCCGTCACCGTGAAGGAGGTTGATTACCCCGGGTGGCAATCCGGCCTCCATGAGCAGCTCCATGAGCAGCTGACCCGAATACGTCGCAGTCAAGGCCGGCTTCCACAGCACGACGTTGCCCATCAGGGCGCAGCTGCTCGTCAGGTTGCCCGCGATCGAGGTGAAGTTAAAGGGGCTGATCGCGAGAACGAACCCCTCGAGCGGACGGTAGTCCATCCGGTTCCACATCCCGGCCCCCGACAGCGGCTGGTCTGAGTAGATCCGGTGCATGTAAGCGACGTTGAAGCGCCAGAAGTCGACGAGCTCGCAGGCGGCGTCGATCTCGGCCTGATGGACCGTCTTCGACTGTCCGAGCATCGTGGCGGCGTTGACGCGGTCGCGCCAGGGTCCCGCCAGGAGATCGGCGGCCCGAGAGAAGATCGCGGCACGGTCCTGCCACGGAGTGCTCGCCCACTCGGCTTGGGCCCCTTTAGCCGCGACGATTGCGTCCTCGACGTCCTCCGGCCGAACCTGGTGCACGTCCGCGAGCACGTGCGACTTTCGGTGCGGGAGAACCTGTTGATAGAGATCGCCCGTGCGAACCTCGCCACCACCGATCACCAGCGGGGCCTCGTGACGCTCGCTCTCCATCCCCTTGAGGGTCGCCAGCAGCCGCTCTCGCTCGGACGAGCCGGGGGCGTAGTCGCGTACCGGCTCGTTCACCGGCATGGGGGGCCGGGCGGCCGAAAACTCTCCTGCTCCCATCGCTCCTCCTTTAAAGCAGTCGGTGGTCCGAGCCTACCGCCGGGGGATGAGCCGAGGGGCGGGTCAGCGAGGAAGAGTGAGTTGCATCCCCGCGCGCGGCGCGCCCTCGAGGCCATTGAGCTGTTCGAGAGCGTGCACGTAAGACCGAGGGTCGACTCCGTCCGGCGCGAACTCGGTCGCGATCGACCACAGAGTGTCGCCGGGTCGCAGAACGACGGCCCTAGGCGCTCCCGGCTTCGACGCCACCGCGGTTCCACCGGAGCCGCCTCCGAGTATCACTCCGACGACGACCGCAAGGGCAGCAACCAGGATCGCCAGACGCCTGCGTCCCTCGATCAGACGTTGGCGCCGCAGGCGAGCCGCAGCGCGTTCCGCAGGAAATCTGAGGACCCTTCCCGGGGTCTGAACCTGGAGTTCATCTTGTCTAACCGCCATGTCGGTCTCCTGGTCTTTCGTCGCCGCCTCGTTGCTCCGAGGAGACGCTAGCGACGGGGTGTGACAAGGTCTTCAGCCTCACCCGCCACTCTTCACTCTCCTCGGCCCTAACCACACGAACGTAACTACGCATTTCTTCGCGCTCTTGGCCCCGACGCCCGCAGCCGGGTGGC
The DNA here is from genome assembly GCA_009379915.1 of Actinomycetota bacterium. GTDB lineage: Bacteria > Actinomycetota > CADDZG01 > CADDZG01 > WHSQ01 > WHSV01. Next base: position 10,426 of record WHSV01000048.1, read on the forward strand.
GAACGCCTGTTCGGTACTCTATACGAACGCCTGTTCTATGGCAAGGGCAGAAGGCGAACACATGTTCTTGAAGTGGGCGTAAAAAGGCATTATCGTGTAGCGAACACGCGTTCGGCAACGGAGTCTGCAGAGGCAGGCCCGAGGTGCTGTCGCCCAGTGTCGAACCGAGCAGATCGCCCGAGCAATCGGTCTACAGGCAGGAGGAAGCAATGGTCGAGGGACTGACCGAGCGCCAGCGTCAGACGCTTCAATACATCGCCGAGGCCGTCGCCGAGCGCGGCTATCCACCCTCGGTGCGCGAGATCGGCCGGGCCATGGGCCTCGCCTCCAGTTCCACCGTCCACTCTCACCTTCAGGCCCTCCAAAAGAAGGGCTACCTCCGCATCGACCCGACCAAGCCGAGAGCGATCGAGGTCCTGTTCGACGCGGATACAGGGCTTGCGGCCGAGCGCGCCCCCGCCCGGTCCGTGCCCCTTCTCGGACGCATCGCGGCCGGTTCTCCGATCATGGCCGAGGAGCACGTGGACGAGATCTATCCGATGCCCGCGGATTTCGTGGGCGACGGCAACGTCTTCATGCTCGAGATCCACGGCGACTCGATGGTGGAGGCCGGCATCTTCGACGGCGACTTCGTCATCATTCGCCAGCAACCGACCGCGCACTCGGGCGAGATCGTTGCCGCGATGATGCCGAGCGAGTACGGCGATGCTCCGGAGGCGACCGTCAAGACGATCCGCCACCGGGGGTCGGAGATCATTTTCGAGCCCGCCAACATCAACATGGAGCCGTTCCAGGCACCTCAGGGGACCGAGATACTCGGCAAGGTCGTCGCCGTCTTCCGCAAGCTGTAGCGCTAGGGCGCGCGCTCCTCCATGCCGTGGGGATGCCCGTAGTCCGCGAGTAGGTCGAGGAAGGGGCGCGCGTCGAACGCCTCGGGTCCGAGGACGCCGGCGCCGGACCAGACCTCCGATTCGAGAAGCTCCAGCGCAACGACCGGGTTCAGCGCGGTCTGCAACACGACCGCCTGGCTTCCGTAGTCCGCCATGCATTCTTCGTTGTCGACCACGTGATAGAGGTACACGTCGCGAGGCCGTCCGTCGGAGCCCGTACCCCGTACCCACGTGCCCGCACAGGTGCGCCCGTGCATGCGATCTCCGAGCTTGGCCGGATCCGGCAGTGTGGCAGCCACGACGTCGCGCGGCGCAACCTCCGTGCCGCCCACGTTGACGGGCCGAGTAGAGTCGAGTCCGAGCATGCTGATGGTCTTCAGCACATCGATGAATGCCTCGCCCAATCCATACTTGAAGGTCACTCTGTTGCAGTCCACCCAGCGCGGTATGAGCAGCGCCTCCTCGTGCTCGACGTTGACGCACTCGATCGGACCGATGCCCTCGGGGAAGACGAAAGTCTCCGGTTCGGAGAACGGAGGCGTGGTGAACCAGCCGCGCTCTCGCTCGTAGATGACCGGCGGGTTCAGACATTCCTCGATGGTGGTCCAGATCGAAAACGTCGGCGCGAAAACGTAGCCGTCGACGGTCAGATCGGCGCCGTCGCGCACGCCGACCTCGTCGATCGACTCGAAGAGGTGGTCGGCTGCATACCTGGCGAAGACATCGGAAAGACCCGGCTCGACTCCGATTCCGGCGAGACACAGGAGGCCTCGTTCCTCCCACGCCGGGCCGGCGTCGAACTGGTACTGGCCGAGGACGACGCCGGTCTCCTCATGGGGCTTCTCGGGATGCGGTTCCGAGAGCGTCATCGCCATATCGAGATAGGTGCAGTTCGTCTCGAACGCGGCGTCAAAGATCGGGACGTTCAAGCGAGGATCGCAGGCATTGACGATCGCGTCGGCTCGCACCTCCTTGGCCAGAGCAACGATGGCGTTGGTGTCCGACGCGTCAAGCCGCGCGGCTACGAAGCGCGCATCGCTCAGGCGGTCGACCGTCGGTCGAGCTTGAGTCTCATTGATGTCGGCAAGCACGAGATGCTCGACGAAATTGCGCCGTTGCGCAACAACCGCGATTGCGCTCCCGACTCCACCGGCTCCCACAACCAGGACTCGCATCGCCGAAGCATATGTCCCGGCTGAGCAAGCCATCTGGCCGCGCTCCGTGGCGCCGTAGGCTCGGTGGATGCACGCCGAGCGCCCTGGATCGACCGCGATGGAGCTCCGAGCCGTCTCACTGGAACGCGCCGGTCGCCGGGTCCTCGGCGGCATAAGCGCGTCGTTTCAGAGGCACGCCGTATCGGCGATCGTGGGCCCCTCCGGCGCCGGCAAGACGTCGTTGCTCAGGTGCTTGAACAGGCTCGAGGAGCCGACCAACGGCTCCGTCCTCCTCGATTCATCCGATATCACCGAGATCGATCCAATTCAGCTACGCAAGCGAGTAGGGATGATCTTTCAGACACCGGCCCTGTTCGAGGGGGGTGTGCGGGGGAATCTGGCCTACGGGTTGACAGATGTCCCAGACGATGAGCTGCGGAGCGCGCTGGTCTCGGCCGGGCTCGACGATGAGTTTGTCGAGCGTGATTCGAGCGCACTGTCCGTGGGACAGGCCCAGCGTGTCTGCATCGCGCGCGCTCTCGTCAGAAAGCCGGAGATCCTGCTGATGGACGAGCCATCATCGGCCCTGGACCGCGACGCCGCGGCTCGCATCGAACAACTGGTCACGAGCCTCAACGAGGGGGGTCTGACAGTCGTCCTCGTGACTCACAATCTCGATCAGGCCCTGCGTCTCGCGCACCACGCAATCCTGGTGGTCGACGGGCGCGTCGCCGCGACCGGGACGCCGCGAGAGGTGACCGGAGCATGGCCACGGGAGCGGAGCTCGTGACGGACGTCCTTCTCGCGCTCATCCTGGTCGTCCTGGCCATTGTCCTTTCACGGGCGCAGCGGCTGGGTCTCGAATCCGAGCTCGTTGTATCCGTCGTTCGGGCGATCGTACAGCTCGGCGCCGTAACCGCCGTGATCCACCTTGTGTTCGACCATCTCGGACTCGCGGGCGTCTTCCTGGTCGTGATGCTCGTCGCCGCCGCGCTCACCTCGGGGAGGAGGCTCGCGGGCGTGAGGAGCGCTCGCTGGCTCGCCGCGATGACGATCGGGGTGTCGGCACTCGTGGCCCTGCTGATCCTCTTCGGAACCAGGGTCTTTCCCTTCGAGCCGCAGTATCTGATCCCGATCGGAGGAATGCTGATCGGTAACTCGATGACGGCCGTATCGCTCGCCGGTGCTCGCCTGCGCGACGAGATCAACGACAAGACACTCGAGATCGAGTCCAGACTCGCCCTGGGCGTTCCTGCACGCGTCGCTCTCCGTCCCTACACGCGTCGCGCGGCAGCGGCTTCATTGATTCCGACCATCGACTCGACCAAGAACGTCGGACTCATCTTCCTGCCCGGCGCGTTCGTGGGAATGATGCTCGCCGGAGCCAGCCCAGCAGAGGCCGCCGGTGTTCAGCTCGTCGTGCTCTTCATGCTCCTGGGAGCGGTCTCCATCGCGGGAATGCTCATTACCGTGCTCGTTGGGCGCGCCTACATCGCACCCGGAGAACGCATCGTCGTGCCATCGCCGCCCGCCGAGCGCTAAGCCGGAGCCTCGCCCAGGTAGTCGCGGAAGGCCGGAAGCGACTCGCGACCGATGCGCGCAACCAGATGTGTACCGGACTCGGTGTAGGACTCGTGCAGCACCTCGCCCTCGTCGTGGACGCGCGCCACGAGCTCTCCCTTATCGAAGGGAATGGACAACTCCACCTCCACCTTCAGCTTCGAGAGCTCGACGGAGATTCGCTCCAGCAACCCGTCGATTCCCTGGCCGGTGACGGCGGAGCCGAACACGGCGTCGGGCCAGCGGCCTTGAACCTTGTCTCGTTCCACGTCCGACAGGAGGTCAACCTTGTTCATGAAGATGAGGGCCGGCTTGTCGATTACTCCGAGACCTCCGAGCACGGTGTTCACCGCGTCGAGCTGGCGTTCGGGATCGCGGCTCGCATCCACGACGTGAAGTAGAAGAGTGGCCTCCCCTACCTCTTCGAGCGTCGACTGGAACGCCTCGACGAGTTGGTGAGGCAGCTTTCGTACGAAGCCGACCGTGTCGGTCAGCAGCGCATCTCGCCCGAACGGCAGCTCGAGCCTGCGCGTGATGGGATCGAGCGTCGAGAAGAGCTGGTCCTGCACCAGAACTTCCGCGTCGGTGAGATTGCGGAGCAATGTCGACTTTCCCGCGTTCGTGTAACCAACGAGCGCCACGACGGGGACTCCGGAGCGCTTGCGCTGCGCTCGCTTGATCCGGCGCGTGCGCTCGAGATCGGTCAGGTCCTTCTTGACTCGTTGAATTCGACGAAGAATCGCCCGCCGCTCGGCTTCGAGCGCGGTCTCGCCCGGCCCCCGCGTTCCGATGCCACCTCCGAGCCGGGACAGCACGTCACCCCAACCGCGCAGGCGCGGCAGGCGATAGGTCAACTGCGCGAGCTCGACCTGCAGCTTCCCCTCCGCGCTGCGGGCATGCTGGGCGAAGATGTCGAGGATCAGACCGGTGCGATCGATGATCTTGAGACCTCGCTCGGCGAGCGGGTTCACCCCCGCGATGTCCTCGAGGTTGCGTCCCTGAGCCGGAGTCAGTTCATCGTCGAAGATGAGCATGTCCGCATCGAGCGCGCCCGCGACGCCGGCGATCTCCCTGGCCTTGCCCTTACCGAGGTAGGTAGCGGCATCTGGGGAATTGCGTCTTTGCATCGTGCGCTCGACCGTGTCCGCTCCGGCCGTGTTCGCCAGGGCCTCTAGTTCCTCGAGCGACCACTCCGCCTGATCGATCGAAGTGGATCCGAAGATCGCTCCAACCAGAACGGCCTTCTCCCGTTCAAGTCTTGTCTGGTGCGTCGTTGCGGGACCGCTCAGAGAACCACCTTTTTCAGCCGCCATACTCCTTTGTCTCAGCCCCTGCGGGACCTCTCTCTCAAGCTTGCCAGCATACGGGCCCGTCCGCCAGAGGGTTTCGCCACCAGCCCCACATCGGGGCACGGGTATCCTCACCGCACATGAGCACGCAGCGAATATCTGTGCCCGTCCTGGCGCGCCGTCTCGCGCAGACCACGCTCGCGCTCGTCGATACGCCATCCGAGAGCCGCAACGAGGCGGCGATCGTCGAGGTCGTCGCCGCCATGATCGACACGCGCCTCCCCTCGCTGGTGGAGGACGATTCTCTGGTCTACGCTCCCGAGCGGCGGACCGGAACGCCCCTTGTCGTTTTCGCCGGCCATCTCGATACCGTCCCGGCCCAGAACAACATCCCCGGGCGCGTGACGGGCGGCGCAGTGCAGGGGCTGGGTGCCAGCGACATGAAGGGCGCGCTGGCGGTCATGATTCAAGTGGCTCGCTGGCTCGACTCCGAGCTTCCCGAAACGGCCATCGACGCCGGGTTCCTGTTCTTTGCTCGTGAGGAACTGCCGATCGACGCGAGCCCCATCACGGGCCTGCTCGAGGCATCGGCCGATCTGCGAGGGGCGGATCTCGTCGTCATCATGGAGCCGACGTCGAATGCAATCCAGCTTGGTTGTCTCGGCAACCTCAATGCGGACGTGACCTACTCGGGAACCTCGTCACACTCCGCCCGCCCGTGGCTCGGCGCCAACGCCATCCACAGCGCGATCAAGGGTCTGCGGAGAGTCGCCTCGAGCTCGGCGAACCAGTTCAGCGTCGAGGGCCTCGATTTCTACGAGGTCGTGAACGTAACGGAGATCGAGGGTGGGATCGCGCGCAACGTCATCCCCGACGAGGTCGTCTGTCACCTGAACTTCCGCTACGCACCGAATCGATCGCCAGAGGATGCAGAGGCCGAGCTGCGGTCCTTGCTTGGTGACGATTCCTCGCTCGAGATCATCGGCAATGCCCCGCCCGCCCGCGTCGCGACCGACAACCAACTGGTCGAACGGCTGCGCGCGGCGAGCTCGGCCCCCATCGAGCCCAAGCAGGCGTGGACGAACGTCGCCGAGTTCAGCGCCGTCGGAATCGACGCGATCAACTTCGGTCCCGGGGCCCCGGAGCATGCCCATCGATCCGACGAGATGGTCGAGATCGACGCCCTGGTGCGGTCGTTCGAATCCTTGCAGCGGTTCATTACGGCTCGGTGAAGTTCAATCAAGCACTCGAGCGCATGTCGACGTACCCGTTCGTACAGTTGGAAGACGCCAAGAGGAAGGTCGCCGACCGTCTCGGAGGCTTGATCGACTTCGGGGTGGGCGATCCCGTGGAGAGGACTCCGGAGTTCATTCGCCGTGCACTCATCGAGTCCGTCACCGAGAGGTCGAGCTACCCCAAGGCGGCCGGACTTCCCGAGACCCGAGAGGCGATCGCGGGCTGGTGCAGTCGGCGTTTCGGAGTCGAGGTGGACGCGGACACCGAAGTTCTGCCTTCGTCGGGCAGCAAGGAGGCGATCTTCAGCCTCGCTCAGATAGCCGTGGACCGGTCGGCGGACAAGAACGTCGTCGTCACCACCGAGCCCGGCTATCCCATCCCGCTGCGAAGCGCCGAGCTCAACGGCTGCGGGCTGCTGTCGGTGCCGCTGCGGGAGGGCCACGGATTCATTCCCGATCTCGACTCGATCGACGACGGGATCTGGAAGAGCATCGCCCTCTTCTGGGTCAACTACCCGAACAATCCGACCGGTGCAACGGCGCCGGTCGCCTTCTACGGAGAGCTTGCGTCGAGGGCCGCCGAGCACGATTTCCTCGTGGCCTCCGACGAGGCTTACAGCGAGATCTACTTCGGTGAACCACCGCACTCTGCCCTCGAGGTGACCGACCGATCAAACGTCGTCGTCCTCAACACGCTCAGCAAGCGATCGGCCATGACCGGGTACCGTTCGGGTTCGATCGTCGCCGACGAGAGCGTCATGGCGATGCTCAAGCGCTATCGTCCCCTCGCAGGGACCGCGTCGCCGGAGTTCATCCAGCGCGCCGCGGCGGCCGCGTGGCGAGACGAAGCGCACGTCGAAGAGATGCGCTCCATCTATGGCGCCAAGCGCGGCGTGATCGAGCCCTTCCTCCGGAGGAAAGGTCTGCGCGTGGCCGGGGGTGACGCAACCTTCTACCTGTGGGTCGCGACACCCCAGGGCGAACCGGAGGACGCTTTCGCCCTGCGCCTCCTCCAGCGAGGTGTGGTCGTCGCACCGGGCACGTTCTTCGGCGACGCCGGGAGGGGCTACGTTCGTATGGCGCTGGTCCCCACGCTGGAGCAGTGCCGCAAGGCAGTCGACCTGCTGGACGACATCATCTGAGGGGAAGACCGTGACACCCGAAGGCCTCGAAAAACAGATCGAAGACCTGTTCGCCAATCCGGCCGACCCCCGGGATCTCGATGCGACGCGCACGGTCGACGAGGTCATCGACCTGCTCGATCGCGGGGAGCTTCGAGTCGCCGAGAAGAGAGACGACGTCTGGGTCGTGAATCAGTGGGTCAAGAAGGCGATCCTGCTCCTTTTCCGGCACAGCGAGATGGAGACGACCGAGCTCGGTCCGTTCGAGTACCACGACAAGATTCCGCTCAAGCACGACTACGCCGATCTGAAGGTGCGCGTCGTCCCCCCTGCCACGGCGCGCTACGGCTCGTATCTTGCGCCCGGTGTGGTTCTGATGCCGAGCTACGTCAACATCGGCGCATACGTCGGTTCCGGAACCATGGTCGACACCTGGGCCACCGTCGGTTCCTGCGCGCAGATCGGCAGCGACGTCCACCTCTCGGGTGGAGTGGGGATCGGGGGTGTCCTCGAACCGCTCCAGGCCAATCCCGTAATCGTGGAGGACGGTGCGTTCATAGGCTCACGGTGCATCGTCGTCGAGGGAACCATCGTCGGCGAGCAGGCGGTGCTCGGGGCGAACGTGACCATCACGGGCTCGACGCGCATCATCGACGTGACCGGCACCGATGCGGTCGAGTACCGGGGCTCCGTGCCGCCGCGCTCGATCGTCATTCCCGGAACGCGTACCAAGGACTTTCCCGCCGGAAGCTACGGCGTGCCCGTCGCTCTCATCATCGGGGAGCGCAAGTCCTCGACGGACCTCAAGGTGAGCCTCAACGAGGCGCTGCGCGACCACAACGTCGCGGTCTAGCGCGGACGGAAGCCCTTACTCTCATTCGGAGAGCCGCTCGCTCGTGACCTTGCTGCCAACGGAGGCAATCGTGCTATTTGCCATCGAGTTCTCAGCCGCCGCCGTCACCGCCGACCCACGGGTGCTTGCCGACCTGGCCCACATAGCCGAAGAATCGGGCTGGGACGGCGTCTTTCTCGAGGATTACATCGTCCATCACTCCGGGCGCGACGTTCCCACCTGTGATCCATGGGTAGCGCTTGCGGCCATGGCGCTGGATACGAGTCGGGTCAGGCTCGGAACGGAGGTAACAGCGCTGCCGCGTCGCCGTCCTTGGAAGCTTGCCCGGGAGGTCGTGTCACTGGATCATCTTTCGAACGGGCGAATGATCCTCGGAGTCGGTCTGGGAGACACCAATGATCCCGGTTTTGGTGCGGTGGGAGAGCCGGTCGACGCAACCACCCGCGCTCAATTGGTCGACGAGTCGCTGGCGATCATAGAAGGCCTTTGGACGGGGGAGCCATTCTCTTTTTCCGGTAGCCACTACGAGATCGCGGAGCTAACGCTGCGCCCCATGCCGTTGCAGCGCCCTCGGGTCCCCATCTGGGTGGGCGGAGGATGGCCGAACCCAGGACTCAAGCGTCGCGCTGTGCTCTTCGATGGCATCTGCGCCTATATCGAGACCGGCGACCCCGACGGATGGATCGACCACAGCCCTCAGTTCGTCGCGGAGGTCAAGGACTTCGTCGTCCAGCATCGGGGTTCGTGTCAGGGATACGACATCGTTACCGGCGGCCGTCGCCGCGAGGACGATTGGGAGCGCGAGCGCGACCTCATCGCGTCGCTCGATGAAGCCGGCGCCACCTGGTGGGTCGAATACGCTCCGGCGTCTTTCGACTTGGACACTCAACGACAGGTCGCAGAACGAGGGCCCCTCCAGCCGTAGTGATCTCGGCTGCGACAACACGCCGATGACCGAACGTCGCACGCCCGCGAGGCTAAAGACCGATCTCGCCGGTGAAAACCTCGACGGCGGTTCCGGTCATGAATACCGGTCGCTCGTCGATCGTCGATCCGGCCCACTCGATCTCGAGGTCGCCCCCCCGAAGCCCGACCGTGACCTTGGCGTCAGTTCCTCGCAGCAGGCGGGCGGCAACCGCTCCCGCGCATGCTCCGGTGCCACACGCAAGCGTCTCGCGCGAGCCTCGCTCCCATACCCGCATCGTTATGCGACCCGCGGACTCGACCGCAACGAACTCGATGTTCGCCTTGTTGGGAAACGCCGGGTGCTCCTCGAGTCGCGGCCCGAGTGTCGTCACCGGCGCCGAGTTCGCATCCTCGACGAACAAGACCGCGTGCGGATTGCCCATCGAAAGGACCGCCGCTTCGTAGACCTCCTCGTCGAGCTCGAGCTTGGTTTGCAATGCGTCCGGGCCGGCCCCCTCGAGCTTGACTGGAATCTCGGACGGCTCGAAGACCGGAGGTCCTATGTCGACGCGCACGCTATCGCCTTCGATGGTGACCGTCTTGACGCCCGACCGAGTGTCGACTTCGAGGACGTCGTCGGAGGTCAGACCCTCGGCGCGCGCGAAGACCGCCAGGCACCGGATACCGTTCCCGCACATCTCCGACGGCGATCCGTCGGCGTTGGCGTAGTCCATGAAGAAGTGGGCACGGCTCGAGGGGGCCACGCGAATCACGCCGTCGGCCCCGATTCCGAACCGCCGGTCGCATAACGACCGTACCAGCGATGGCGTCAGTACGAGCGAGTCATCGAGATCCGACACCATCACGAAGTCGTTGCCGGTGCCCTGGTACTTGGCGAATCTCATGTCGAGCTCAACCGTAGCGCGGAGCGAATGTAGTCGATCACCGCTTTGGTGCACTCGGAGTCATCGGCATCGAACCACTCCACTCGGGGGTCCGCCCGGAACCACGACTCCTGTCTCCGGGCGAACCGCTTCGTCGCTCGCGCGATCTCGTCCCCCAGAGTGGCCGGGTCGGCCTCGGGTGAATCGAGAACCTGCCGATAGCCGAGGGCCTGGCGCGCCGTTCGGCTGATATCGAGCTCCGCGAGCCGGCGCGCCTCCTCGACGAGCCCCCGCTCGATCATGCGCGTCACGCGCGCATCGATCCGCTCGTGGAGCTGGGGTCTCGGTCTCGTCAACCCCGCGACCGCGAGGCCGTAGATGCTCTCGTACCGGTCGAACGAATCGTTGTCCGAGAACGGCTCCCCCGTAAGCTCGATGACCTCGAGGGCTCGCACGATCCTGCGAGCGTTCTGAGGTTCGATCTTGGCCGCCGCGCGTGGATCGAGCTCGGTCAACCTCGCATGGAGAGCGCGGGATCCGAGCTCGTCGACCTCGAGCTCGAGCGCCTCCCGAACGTTCGCCGAGCGCGGTGGAAAGAGCAGATCGTCGACCACCGCTCGGAAGTAGAGTCCCGAGCCGCCGACCAGCAACGGAAGGACGCCGCGCTTCGAGATATGCGAGATGGCGTTTCGAGCCTCCGCCTGGAACTCCGACACGGTGACGTTGTGAGACGGGAGCCAGTGATCGAGCAGGTGATGCGGAACCCTCCACCGCATCTCGGACGTCGCCTTGTCCGTGCCGATGTCCATTCCGGAGTAGACCTGCATCGAATCGACGGAGACGATCTCGGCCCCGAGCGCCTCGGCGACCTCGACGGCCGCGCTGCTCTTGCCCACCGCCGTGGGACCGACGATCGCGGCGACCCGAACGGTCACGCCGTCCATTGCCCGGCCAGGTAGCCGACACCGTATGGGGCCTCGTAGGTGACGCCCTCGCTACTCCATCCCCGGAACAGGTGCGCAATCACGGCAAGGGGGCCGACTCCACACGCGTCCCCGGTTCCGTGCAGTCGTGCCAGCAATCCCTCGACGAGACCGGGATCCTCGTCGAGCGCTGCCACCAGCTCTCGGTCGATTTCCCCTGCCCCGGGCACCTTCGTCAACGGCGCTCGATCGGTGAGTCCCGCGCTCGCGTGGGCGCTCGCGATAACTGCAACGTCACGCTCGTCCGCCACCGTGCGTAGAGCCTCCGAGAGTGTTCGAGCCGCATCCAGCGCGTCGGGCAGTGCGCCCGGTTTGGGTCCAGTGGTCTCGGGCAGGGTCACGGCTACCACCGGGACGCCGCCCCCAACACCCAGCAAGAGTGGCACGGAGACCCCGAAGTCGACCGGCCCATCCATCGGCGCACGACCCCAGGCCCCCGCCAGAGAACGGACCAACTCGAAGTCCGTGTCGCGCGCGACCTCGAGACCCTCGATGTCGAATCCGCGCAGTGATCCCTCGACCCGCTCGTAGATCCCGGCCCGGGGTCCGTGAGCCGACACGATCACGACGGCCTCGGCCTCCGAGAAATCCAACTCGCTCACCGCTTTCCGAAGGCGCCGGCCTTCGTCGAGCGACGGTTGGATGGCCTCGAGCAGCACGGGCGCATGAGGCACGACGGCTCCACGCGCGATCATTCCGGGCCCTCCTAGCAGCCGGCGCGCCCTTGGGGGGCAGCGGCGCCCACCAGCGGAAGGCTGACCCGCCGGCGCACTCTGGGTGACTCCCTTCGTCCCTCGACGAGCTCGCCCTCGAGGTAGTGCGCGTGCGCGCCGGTGATCCGCACCGTCCGAAACGACCCGTCCCTCGCGCCGTCCGACGGGAAGTGCACGAGCTTGTTGTGGCGCGTCCTGCCGGTGAGCCTGGTTGCATCCTTCTTGGAGGCCCCCTCCACGATCACCTCCTGGGTCGTAGCGACGTGCCGCAGGTTGCGCTCGAGCGAGATGGCGTCCTGGAGTCGAATCAGTCTTTCGAAGCGTTCCTGCACGACCTCTTTCGGGAGGTGGCCGTCCATGTCCGCGGCCTCGGTCATCGGGCGCGGGGAGTACTGGAAGGTGTAGGCCGAGTCGTAGCGCGCCTCCGACACCAACGTCAGAGTCTCGGCGAACTCGCTCTCGGTCTCGCCCGGGAAGCCGACGATGATGTCCGTCGAGATCGAGACATCGGGGATCGCGTCGCGCACCAGGGCGACCTTCTCGAGATACTTCCGTCGGGTGTAGGCGCGCTTCATGCGCTTGAGCACCCGGTCTGAGCCCGCTTGAACGGGGAGGTGGATGTGCTCGCAGACGACATCGCATTCGGCCATGGCCGCGATCGTGTCGGCCCGAAAGTCCTTCGGGTGGGGACTCGTGAAACGCACGCGCTCGAGTCCCTCGATGTCGTCCAGCGACCGTAGTAACCGGGAGAACATCGGTGTGCCGTCGAGGTCGCGGCCGTAGGAGTTCACGTTCTGGCCGAGCAGCGTCACCTCGACCACGCCGTCGTCCACCAGTTCTTCGACCTCACCGACGATATCGCCGAGTCTGCGGCTTACCTCGTTACCCCGAACGGCCGGCACGATGCAGAAGGTGCACGAGTTGTTGCATCCGATCGAGATCGACACCCACGCGTGCCAGGGCGAGTTCCGCCTGCTCGGCAGTGCGGAGGGGAACACCTCCGTCTGTTCGAGGATCTCGAAGGCCGGGCCCGAGTTCGACTCCTCGAGCAGACGCGGAAGGCTTGCGAGATTGTGGGTCCCCAGAACGACGTCAACCCAGGGCGCGCGTTTCTGGATCGCCGCCTTGTCCTTCTGGGCGAGGCATCCCCCGACAACGAGCTTCATGTCGGGACGGACGTCCTTGATCGCCTTCATGTGACCGAGGTTGCCGTAGAGCTTGTTGTCGGCGTTCTCGCGGATGCAGCACGTGTTGAACAGCACGAGCGAGGCGTCGCCGGGCGCGTCGGCCTTGGCGTAGCCCTCGGCCTCGAGCATCCCCGCGAGACGCTCGGAGTCGTGCTCGTTCATTTGGCACCCGTAGGTCGTGATGAAGTACGTCTTTTCCGTTTCCCTCACGCTTCGACGCCCTTCGGGTCGTCTACACTCACGCCGGCGCTGGAGCGCCGCCGTCGGGTAATGCCCGCGATCGCCGAGAGGATCGCTTCCTTCGCCGCCGAGTCAAGCATGGGGTCGAGCTTAAGCGATTAGCCTCCTGCGCCTCCCATTACTTGGCATAGGCGGATTGCCGCAGCTCTCGGATCACCATGATCTTGATCTGGCCCGGATACTGGAGCTCCTCCTGGACCTTCTTGGCGATGTCCCGGGCGATAACCTCTGCACGCAGGTCGTCCACCTGCTCCGGCTTGACCATGACCCGCACCTCTCGTCCGGCCTGCATCGCGTAGACCTTGTCGACACCGTCGAACTCCATGGCGATCTGCTCGAGCCTCTCGAGCCTCTTGATGTAGGTCTCGAGTGTCTCGCGCCGGGCCCCCGGACGTGCGCCGGAAATAGCGTCGGACACCTGAGTGACCACGGCCTCGATCGTGCGCTGCTCGACCTCTCCGTGATGCGCCTCGATTGCGTGACATACCTCGGGCTTCTCGCCGAGCCGCTTGGCGATCTCGGCCCCGATCAGTGCGTGGGAGCCCTCGACCTCGTGCGTGACGGCCTTGCCGATGTCGTGCAACAGGGTGCACCGCTTGGCGAGGGCGACGTTGGTTCCGAGCTCGGATGCCACCATCCCGGCGACGTGGCTCGCCTCGACGACGTGCCGGAGCACGTTCTGGCCGTAGGAGGTACGGAACTTCAGCCGGCCCAGAACGCGGACGAGCTCGGGGTGCATGTCGGTGATCCCCGACTCGAGCACCGCCCACTCGCCGGCCTCGCGGATCTCTTGCTCGACCTCGTCCTTGGACTTCTCGTGCATCTCCTCGATGCGCGCCGGCTGGATGCGCCCGTCGCCGATGAGCCGCTCGAGGGTGTGCCGGGCCATCTCTCGCCGTATGGGGTCGAAGCAGCTCAGAACGACCGCCTCGGGCGTGTCGTCGATTATCAGGTTCGTGCCGGTGGCGGCCTCGAACGCCCTGATGTTGCGGCCCTCGCGCCCGATGATGCGGCCCTTCATGTCCTCGTTCGGGAGGCTGACCGTGGTAACCGTCGACTCGGTCGTCAGCTCGGAAGCAACCCGCTGCATGGCGATCGCGATGATCTTGCGGGCCCGACGGTCGGCCTCCTCTCGGGCCTGGGCCTCAATGTCGCGGACGATGATCATCGCCTCACGCTTCGCATCGTCCTGGATCTTCTCGATGAGACCCTGACGGGCGTCGGCGGCCGACATGCCCGCCACGCGCTCGAGCTCGGTCTTGGCGCGTTCGGCCAGGGTCTCGAGCTCGGTCCGGGCCTGCTGGAGGTGAGCCTCCTTGTTCTCGATGCCCTGTTCCTTGCGGTCGAGTCCAGAGGCCCGCGCATCCATGGTGGCCTCCCGGTCCGCGATACGGTCCTCCTTGCGCTCGACCTCGGACGCCCGCTTCTTCAGCTCGATCTCGGCGTCTTTGCGCATCTGGAAGATCTCGTCTTTGGCCTCGATGAGCGCCTCACGCTTCGCGGCTTCCGCCTCCCGCCCGGCCGATTCGAGAATCGTCTTGGCCCGAGCTTCAGCGGAACCGACTTCCTTTTCCGCCTGAGATTTTCGAACGAAGTATCCGCCTGCGGCGCCCGCGAGGAGACCAATGACGAGACCGATGACGATCTCCATTCCTCGCTCCTTTCCGCCTCACCAGGACACACCGGGGCCTCCCGGCCGACGGCGACGAGCGAAGAACGGAGCTGGTGTCTGGAGGGTTACCGAAGGAGGCGTCTGCGCGTGGGCGGCGGCGTACAGCGACCACCGGCCAGCGTCAGACTAGGACTGTTCACTCGAGATTCGATCGATAAGTCGGACATATCAGCTCGTTTGTTTTTCGTTCGTGCCTGTTGAGGGCAGTTTCAATGGCTTGGTTTTGACTGACTCCATCGTACGCCCTCACAAGGGAACAAAGCTCCATCCCTGTCCACTTCCGCCAGAAAGTCGCGAAAATCGTGCCTCAGAGCGTTTCCAGGAATGCCCTCCCCTCGGCGAAAGGCGGTAGCCGACCTCGAGGCTCTCGATCAGGCCGAGGTCTTTTAGCTTGCGAACGTCTCGCTTGAAGGGC
>WHSV01000049.1 GCA_009379915.1 Actinomycetota bacterium
ATGGCGTTGACGGAGACGAAGCTCTCGCGGGAGCGGTGTCGGCGGCGGAATCGATTCTCGGGCAGCGCGGCGGGCTGCCGCCGCTCGAATCGAGAAGAGGTTGAGGATCCTAGGGCTGGGCGTGGAGTAGTTGCTCGTGGGCGTCCTCAAAGGTTCCGAACATGAGGTCTTCGGCCATCTCGACGAGCGCCTCGGCCGCGAGACACAGTGGAGCTTCCCTGTGGCCGCCTGCCACTTCGACGAAGTTATTCTCTATCGCCTTTTGAAACGAGAAATCGTAGTTCCAGAGCGTGCGGACGAAGTTGTTGCGAATAGCTTCCTCGTCGACGAGCTTGGTAACACGAGCCTTCTCGGCAACCGACGCGATCAGCAGTCCCGTCTCCAGCACGGCTCGCATCTTGGCCCTGATGTAGTCGCACACGAATTCCCAGTCGTCTGCGCTGAGCATGTCGTAGTAAGGGCAGAGGAGTTCGTGATCGGCGGGATCGAGCTCGTCGATGATGGTGTTGATTCGTCGTCGCTCTTGTGCCGTGAAAGAGATATCGGGCATATGCCTCGGTGACATCATCGGAACGCGAACACGGCGGACACAAGGGGGAAGAGGCAGTTTGCGACAACTACGTACCGTTACCGTCGCTCCTCCAACGACCTGACGAGGTCCGGTAATTCCGAAATATGGTCTTTGGACATGTATGCGTCCGCCCAGGTTGGTTCTATCTCGAGGTACCCGGAGAACACGACGATGCGGGCCTCCGGCGCGACCTGCCTGAGAACGTTGGCGGTCTGCTCCGCGCTCAGGCCGGGCATTCGGAAGTCGAGGATGATCACGTCCGGTTGATCCTCCCCGGCACGCCACACGGCCTCCGAACCGCTGGCTGCTTCTCCCACCACCTCGAAGCCCTCGGACTCGAACAACGAAACGAGTGCGAATCGCATCTCTTCGTAGTCGTCGACGACGAGGACGCGTTGGTTATTCGTGGCGGTCACGGCGACATGCTAATCGTCGGCCATCCGCTGAGAGTCGAACGTCGCGTGCGGGTCGCGCGCCGAAGCTCGCCCCGCCAACCACAGCGAGAACCGCAGGGCGATCGAGCCGAGCGTCCCGAGGAGGGCGGCACCAACGCGGCCCGGCCTGGATTTGCCCGTGACGGTGTCGACCACGAGGCTGCCCACGGTCAACCCGGTCGACGTCCTCCACAGTGTTCCTGAGATTCCCTCTTCGTAGGGGCGACCGACCCCCGGAACGCGCGCGCTCTCTTTCTCGACCGCCTGGGCGAGCGCCAGCTCCGAGAGTTGGGCAACCGTGCCGAGTCGCCGGACGGCCTTCAGCTCCCGTTCGTCGAAGTCGCCCATCTCGAGCAGCGAACAGGCGGCTCCCGTCGCCGAGGCGACGAACAACAGCGGCATGCTTCGGCGACTCTCCTTCCACACGGGCACGGCCGTGCCCGCGAGCAGGACGGCGGTGTAACCGGAGAGAGGGAGTCCGATGGCCCCCGCCCCGAGCCCGGCGAGCGATCCGAGCCTGCGGAAGACCCCCCGAGACCGAGACAGCAGGGCGGCACCGGCCGACAGCCCACTTGCGGTCACGAGGATCCAGGAGCCCATGTTCAGGGGAGAGCTCGGCTTGAACACGCGCAGCATGTTGAGGAAGCGCTCCGGCCGGCCCAGATCGCTTATGAGCAGGCCCGAGCCGACCAGGGTCCCAGCCGCGGCGATGTTGCGGCACCTCTGAACGAGCCGCTCGGAATCATCTCCGTCCAGCACCTGGAGGACGGCGCCGATGGTTGCGGCCGCCCCGGCGGCGCCGCCGACGTAGAAGTAGACCGGAACCTCCCAGGTCCACACCGGCTGCTTGACGGCGGGAAGGTCGTGGTAGGTGGCGCTCCGCCGCGGCGAAGTTGTTGCTTGGTCGTGGCTCATCGACCGCCCTTGCTCGACAACACGGACGCCGCCGTTGCCGCCAGGAGTGCGATTGCTCCGAGGGCAAGGGATCGCCACGACTCGGAGATGTGGTTGACGGGCGCGGAGGGGGCCGGCGGCAGATTGTAGACCTCGGGCTCGTCGACGAGAAGAAAGAACGCGTTTAGTCCCTGGGTTCCCGGCTGCTCGCTTGCATCCGCTCCGTACAGGTAGGCCTCTCCCATGCCCCTGTCGTGCAACTCCTCGACTCTGGAGCGGGCGCGCTGCTTGAGATCCTCGAGCTCGCCGAACATGATCGACTCGGTCGGACAGGCCTGAGCGCACGCGGGCGTCATGCCCTCGCGCTGCCGGTCGTAGCAGAGCGTGCACTTCCAGGCCCTTCCGTCGTCCGGCCGCCGGTCGATGACGCCGAACGGACAGGCCGAGACGCAGTAACCGCAGCCGTTGCAGATGTCCGGTTGCACGAACACCGAATCGAACTCGGTGCGAATGATCGAGCCTGTCGGACAGGCCTCGAGACATCCAGCCTTGACGCAGTGCTTGCAGACGTCCGACATCATCAGCCACGAGAGATCGCCAAGGCCCGTCGTCTGTCCGGTGAGAGGCACCGGGCGCTCGATGAACGCGACGTGCCTCCACGTCGAGGCCCCCAGGTCGCCGGTGTTGTCGTAGCTCGTACCCGTGAACGAGAAACCATCGTCGGGAAGCTGGTTCCATTGCTTGCACGCGACCTCGCAGGCCTTGCAGCCGATGCAGACGGTCGTGTCCGTAAAGAAACCGGTGGCCATCAGCGGAGTCCGGAACCGGTCGACGTCACTGGCGATGGCCCTCGCGTTCTTCTGCCGTGCCGGCGCCCTTCTCTCTGTAGTCCTTGGACGTCACCCGAGGCAGGTCGCGTCCGTTCGAATCTTCGGTGGCGAACTCGGGCGCCGGGGCCGTGCGGTCGCGACGTCCCGGGGTGATGTCGGCCGTCAACGCTTTGGATTCCTGTATCGACACGTTTGGGTCGGCGACGAACCCGATGAGCTCGTTCGTAGAGTCGCCGGTGACGATCCCCTTGCTACCCCAGTGATAGGGGAGCCCAATCTGATGAACCTCACGTCGCCCGAGCCGCAGCGGTCTGATGCGATCTGTGATCAACACGCGCGCCTCGATCTGGGACCGCGCGGTGGTGATGGTCGCCCAGCCTCCGTTTACGAGGTTTCTTTCAACCGCGAGTTGTGAGCTAACCTCGCAGAACATCTCGGGCTGGAGCTCGCTCAACCACCCACTCCAGCGCGACATCCCACCGGCCGTGTGATGCTCGGTGAGACGGTAGGTCGTCACCACGAACGGAAAGCGATCGTCGTCGAAGGGCTTGTGGTAACGGTTGTCCGGGCGCTTGAACTCCATGCGCGCAGGATTGCAGTTCTGGCCGTAGAGAGCGTTCTCCACGACCGATTCGACGGGCTCGTAGTGAGTGGGAAGAGGTCCGTCCTGCAGGCCGTCCGGCACGAACAGAGAACCTCTGCCGTCGACGAGCATGATGAAGGGGTCGTCGCCGGCCACGGTGTCCACCCCGCGCGCTCCCTTCTTGGGCCGGTAGGACGGGGGCCGGTCGGCGATGAAGTCGGCGGTGTCCTCCCCGGTCCAGCGCCGTTCGTCGTCGTCCCACCACACGTAGCGCTTGCGCTCCGACCAGGGCACTCCGTCGGGGTCCGCCGAGGCGCGGTTGTAGAGCAGACGCCGGTTGGCCGGCCACGCCCAGCCCCACTCGGGCGCGACCCAGCTCTGCTCTCGCCCCGGCCTGCGCCGCGCCGGCTGATTGACTTCGCCGGCAAAGGAGCCCGAGTAGATCCAGCAGCCGCACGCGGTGCTTCCATCGTCGGCCAGGTCGGTGAAGCCGGACACCGGCTCACCGTCATGCGTCCGGTAGCCGTTGATCTCCCTGAGCACGGCCTCGGCGACCGGCTCGTCGTGGACGCCTTGAGTTGGGTAGTCCCACGTGAGGTGCTTGATGGCACGGTCGCGCTTCTTGCGCGAGCTTCTGTACAGATCCTTCAGGCGGAGACCCAGCTGGTACATGAAGTGCAGCTCGCTGCGCGCGTCACCCGCCGGTTCGACTGCCTTGTGATGCCATTGCAGCAGCCGCTGAGTATTGGTGAACGTCCCGTCCTTCTCCGTGTGCGCGGCGGCGGGAAAGAAAAAGACCTCGGTTTGAATGTCCTCGGTCCTGATCTCGCCGCTCTCGATCTCCGGCGCACTGCGCCAGAACTCGGCCGTCTCGATGAGGTGAAAGTCGCGCACCACCATCCACTCCAGCGCGCGCATGCCCTTACGCTGCAGTGCTCCGTTCATTGAACCGACGGAGGGGTTCTCTCCCATGACGAAATAGCCTTTGAGCTTTCCGTCGGCCATCTCCGAGACCGTCGTCATGTGGCTGTGGTCGCCGGTCAGCCGGGGGAGGTAATCGAAGCAGTAGTCGTTGGCTGCCGTGGCCCGGTCTCCGAAGTAGGCCATCAGGAGGCTGACGATGTACTTGGGAAACTCGCCCCACCAACCCGCCGCGGCATGGTTGCGCTCGATGTAGTCGTTGAGCGTGACGTCCGAGTCCGATCTCGGCATCGGCAGGTAGCCGGGAAGAAGGTTGTAGAGAGTGGGGACGTCCGTCGATCCCTGGATGCTTGCGTGCCCCCGGAGCGCGAGGATCCCCCCGCCCGGCCTCCCGATGTTGCCCAGTAGCAACTGCAGGATGGCGGCGGTTCGGATGTACTGGACTCCGACCGAGTGCTGGGTCCAACCGACCGCGTAACAGAACGCGCTCGTCCTCTCTCGGCCCGAGTTGGCGGCAAGCGCCGCCGCGACCTCGAGGAACTGACCGGGATCGACTCCGCAGATCTCGGCCACCATCGCAGGGGTGTAGCGGCTGAAGTGTCGCTCGAGAATCTTGAACACGCAGCGTTCGTCGGTCAGGGTGTCATCTCGTCCTTTGAACTGCCACGAACTCGTGCCGTAGGCGTGTGAGTCGGGCTCCCAACCCGAGAACAATCCGTCCAGGTCCTCGGTGTCGCGGAAGTCGTCGCCGACGATCGAGCCCGCGTTCGTGTAGTTGACGACGTAGTCGCGAAAGTAGAGGTCGTTGGCGATGACGTAGTTGATGATCCCGCCGAGGAAAGCGATGTCCGTTCCCGCCCGCAGCGGCACGTGGACATCGGCCACCGCTGAGGTGCGCGTGAAGCGGGGGTCGACGTGGATGATGGTCGCTCCGCGGCGCTTAGCTTCCATCACCCACTGAAAGCCGACGGGGTGACACTCGGCCATGTTCGATCCCTGAATGACGATGCAGTCCGAGTTCGCGAGGTCCTGCTGGAAGGTCGTCGCGCCGCCCCTACCGAACGAGGTCCCCAGACCGGGGACGGTGGAGGAGTGTCATATGCGAGCCTGGTTCTCGATCTGCACGGCCCCCAGGGCCGTGAACAGCTTCTTGATGAGGTAGTTCTCCTCGTTGTCGAGTGTCGCTCCGCCGAGGTGGGCGAAGCTCATGGTGCGGTGCAGGGGCCGCCCGTCTTTGGTCTTGTCCTCCCAGGTGGAGTCGCGCGCGGCCCTGACTCGCTCGGCGACCATGTCCATGGCACGCTCGAGCGGGAGTGCCTCCCAGTCCGTCCCGCCCGGCCTGCGGTAGAGAACCTGCGTCTGCCGGTGCGGCCCCGTGACAAGCTCGTAGGTCGCGGCGCCCTTGGGGCAGAGACGCCCGCGCGAGATGGGGGAGTCGGGGTCGCCCTCGATATTCGTGATGGTGTCGCCGGCGACGTAGACGTTCTGCCCGCATCCGACGGCGCAGTAGGGGCAGATTGATTTGACGACCTTGTCGGCCCGGGCCGTGCGCGCCGCGAGTTCGCGGGTCTCCGCGCTCATCGCGTTGTCTGAATCGGCGAGTAGGTCCCGCGCTTTCAGTTGCCGGAGCACCGGCCAGCCGAACCGCCCCTCTCCTGCCACATCAACCCCCAGGTCGACAACGAGCGCCCAGCGAGACTAGCCCACCTGCGACTTGGTCTCCCAAGGAGCCCTCTGACGCGAAATTGCTCGTTGTGCAGGCGCCGGGAAACGCCTTTGCTATCTGTCAACCGGTAGACGGCACCAAAATAGCGAATGGGTGTGACGTGCGTCACAGACGAGCTCGGGGGCGGCATCGATGCTCGACAGATGGCAACGAAGCAGGGTCGACTCGCCAATCTCAGCCGAAAACAGTTCGGGGTAGTTCAGCGAGCGCAGCTCCTGGGGCTCGGCTTCTCGTCCTCGGGCATCTGCCGCGCGTCTCGGAAGGGTGAACTTGCGCGCTTCTTGCCGGGTGTTTGGCGAGTCACTTCGGCGCCGCGGTGTTGGGAGCAACGCCCTCTCGGAGCCGTTCTTTGGGCAGGTGAGCCTACTGTCGCCTCACACATCACGAGCGCACACCTTCAAGAGGTACTACCTCGCTCTGCGAGAGCCATCGAGATCACATCTCCGAGGTCGTCTGCAGGCAGGCCCGGTATCATCACGCATCGCTGCAATCTTCAAAATGTCGAGATGGTCAATGTCCGAGGCATCCCCTGCACGAGCATCTATCGCACGTTGGTCGATCTGTGCGCTTCGGAGCCTCAATGCATCAGCGAGCAAGCCTTGGACGCGGCCCTCAGGATGGGCCGTGTCAGTTACGAGCGGCTCTGTGATTACGCAAGGGACGCGGCCTCCCGATCGGTTAAAGGAAGTCGGACCCTCGAGGGTCTTCTACACGCACGAGGAAGTGACGAAGCGCTCTCTGAGAGCGAAGCGGAAAGTTTGTTCGGTCGGCTCATGCGTAAGAGGGGCCTTTCTCAAGGCATTCGACAAGCGCCCAGGGCCGGTACTCGCGGTGGGCGGATTGACTTCTTCTACCCGGACCAAGACCTCGTCATTGAGATCGATAGTCGTAAGTTTCACGCGGGTCGAATCGAGCAGAAGCGCGACAAGCATTATGACAACGAACTCAACATCCATGGCAAGCGAGTGTTGAGGCTGACTTGGGAGGACCTAACGACTGACGAGGACTACGTCCTCGATGTGGTCGGGAGAGCCCTCGGGATCCAACGGCTCTTCTGAGCACCGAATCTGAACCTTCGCTAACTCAGGTCCGCCCAGCGGTCGCCCTATAGCGAATGCGTTGGTAGTTGCCGCCTCGGCAACCGAGGAGCACGCATTCCCCTATCTTGAACCTCGGGAGGCGGCAGACTTCTCGGCCTCATCGCAGCGGCGTTGCGCTCCGCCCCCCTCGCTGCGGGACTGGCGGCGCTGTCCGGCTCCGGGGTCGCTCTCGGAATGAAGTGATGGGGGCAGAGGATCGGGCCGGCGCTGCTCGGGCGCGCGACACCGGCGAACCCTGACCGGAAGCCCGCCGCTTACGATGCTCGCTTGCGTCGCTCTCTCAGGTAACTGCCGATGACGGTCTGGCCTATCTCCGCGCTGTCCGCCCGGAAGATCTCGCCCCCGGTGAGCGACGACAGGCGCGCCATGAATTCCTCCAGCCCGGGCGACGTGTCGAGCATGAAGACGTTGATCGAGATGTTGGAGCGAGCCAGTCGCATGGCCTGCCGGAGCGTCTTCTCGATGGTCTCGGGGATGGGGGGCCAGTTGAACAATGCGTAGCCGTCGTCGATGTGAGCGGTCGGCTCTCCGTCGGTGACCATGATGACCTGCTTGATGGAACGAGGGTCCTCCGCGAGCACGCGACCGGCGAGCATGAACGCGTGCTCCATGTTCGTGCCGTGCACGTCCTCCCACCCAACCGAGGCGAGGTCGGAGGCCTCCATCCGCCGGGCGTAGTCGGAGAAGCCGATCAGGTAGAGGCTGTCCTGCGGGTACTTCCCCACGATCAGTGCGTGGAGCGCCAGCGCCATTCGTTTGGCGGGAACCCAGTGGCCGCGTAGCGGCATCGAGAAGGAGAGGTCGAGCAGCAGTGCGGTCGCGGTGCGAGGACGGGACTCCGTTTCCACGACCTCGAAGTCGTCCGGCGACAGCTTGACCACACGCCCCGGGCCCGACCGCAGGACCGCGGGGCGCGCTTGGGCGGACCGCAGAAGGCTGTTATAGACCGTGCGTTCGACGGAAATCGGATCGGAGTCTCCGAACACCCAGGGCTTCGTCTGGCCCGTCGGCTCCGCCTGGCCCCCGCGGGCGCGATGGGACGGCTCTCTTCGGATTCGATCGAGCACCCGAGTCAGAGATCGTTCTCCGATCATGCGGGCACCGCGCGCGGTCAATTCCAGCCGCCCCTTGGTTCGGTTGACGACGCCGGCCTCCTCCAGAGCGCGTTCGATCTTCTTCAGCCACTGGAGGTCCTGGACCGCGTCCTCGTCGAGAGCCCGGCGCAGCTGATCCTCGTCGATGTCCTCGAGCGTGGCCCCCGAGTAGTCACCCGACATGGTCTGCTCGAGCTCCTCCATCTCGCTCACGCGCTCGATCGCGTCGACCGCCTGGCTCATCGGCATCTCCTCGTCGCCCATGTTCGGGCTGACCTCGTCCCAGGGCAGGTTCGGCATCAGCTCGCGCAGGCTCTGGCTCAACTGGTCCATCTCCCAGGCGAGGTCGAGGTCGCTGAGAACCGACTCCGCGAGCTCCTGCAGCTCCGCTCGTTGCTGGGGGCTCAGGCTCGCCATCAGCCGGCTCATAGCGGCCATGCGCCGCGCGAGAATCTCGAGCAGCTCGTCGAGGTTCTGTGGGTTCTCCGGGAACATGTCTCCGTAGCGGGACATGAAGCCCTCGAAGTCGACGTCGTCACCCCGGTTGCGGGCGGCGATCATCTCGTTGAGCTCCGCCATCATGTCCTTCATGCGGGCGACGTCTTCCGGCGTCACGCTTTGCATCGAGCCCATCAGCGACTTGAAGTAGCTGTCGAGCACCTCCTGCTTGAGCCTTTCCAGCAGGGCGTCGTAGCGTTCCTTTGCCTCGTCGGAGCTGAAGTCGTACTTGGCCAACTCGCGCAGGGCGCCCGCCGGGTGCCGAGGAAGCGCGTCGAGCTGCATCCGCTTGAGCTGCGCCTCGTCGCCTTCCTTGCCCGACAACTCGGCTCGCTCGAGTCCGAGGATGTTGTCGAGCTCCTCGCGCACCTGCTGCAGAGGCCCCGAGAGGTTGCTGCGTTCGGCCCACTCGCGACGAGCTCGCCGGAGACGGCCGAGCATCGAGTCGAGACCGCTCCGGCCCTGCATCCCGCGCCGGTGAAGCTCTCGCAGCGACCAGCGACCGCCGTAACCGGAGAGCAACTCCTCGGACATCTCCTCGAGCACCTGCGCGACGTCGACCTCGTCGTCGAGCGGATTCTGGGTGTTATCCCACTTGCTATAGCGACTCTTCATGCTGCCCTCTTTGTTTCCCTCCCACTGCGCCGCGCCGAGGCGCGGCTTCGTTCACGCCGCCGCCCCGGCGGCGTCGGGTAATGCCCGCGATCGTCGAGACGATCGCTTCTTTCCCACTTGCTATAGCGACTCTTCATGCTGCCCTCTTTGTTTCCCTCCCACTGCGCCGCGCCGAGGCGCGGCTTCGTTCACGCCGCCGCCCCGGCGGCGTCGGGTAATGCCCGCGATCGTCGAGACGATCGCTTCTTTCCCACTTGCTATAGCGACTGCGCGTCATGATTTACAGGTCCGACTGGAAGCGCCAGCGACCCGGCGTCTCCGTCAGCTCTTTGTTCAACTGTTTCGTGAGGTGAAGCCCCTCGAGCGCGAACTCCAATGCGCTCGCTCGCTCCGCGACGGAATCGTCCAGATCGAGCCGGCCCACGAGCCGTTCGATGAAGAAACCGGCCTCGGCCGCCCCCTCGAACTGCCCGACGAAGTCGCCCGAGCTCATCTCCTCCGACGTCTCGGCGATCAGGCCCTCGTCGAAGGCCGTCGTGAGAGCGGAGGTGTCCTCTCCGCCGAGACGGTGATGCCATACCTCGAGCAGCGCGCGCCTGAGAGCACGCTCGAGTACCGTCACCTCACGGCCCTCTTCGAGCATGTCGAACTCGATTCGTCCGATGGCCGCGGGAATGACGGCATAGAAGTCCACCGCGCGCGGCACCGCGAGCGGCTCGCCGCGCAACACGGCTCGGCGCATTGCGCTGGCGGCGAGCGTCTCGAGCGCTCCGATCGAGAACCGCACGGACACGCCCGAGCGCTGATTCACCTGCGACGAGGAGCGCAGTTGCGCGGAGAACTCGGCGACGACTTCCTTGAGATGCTGAGGAATCCGGAGCTCGACATCGTCGGCCCGAGCGAGCCTCGCCTCCTGGTCCATGATCGCTATCTCGTCGTCGATGCGATACGGGTAGTGAGTCCTCACCTGTGTGGCGAACCGGTCCTTCAACGGTGTGATGATTCGACCGCGGTGCGTGTAGTCCTCGGGGTTTGCGCTCGCAACGAGCATGATGTCCAGCGGTAGACGAATCTTGTAACCGCGCACCTGAATGTCGCGTTCCTCGAGAATGTTCAACAGCGAAACTTGAATTCGCTCGGGGAGGTCGGGTAGTTCGTTGATTGCCACGATCCCGCGGTTCGTTCGAGGCACCAGACCGAAGTGAATCGTCATCTCGTCGCCGAGGTAGCGGCCCTCGGCTACGCGAATCGGGTCGACGTCCCCGATCAGGTCGGCAACGGCGGTGTCCGGTGTAGCAAGCTTCTCGGAGTACCTCTCATCGCGGCCCACCCACGCGACCGGCGCTTCGTCGCCGAGGTCATCGACGAGCTTCCGAGCCATCGCCGACACGGGATGGTAAGGGTGGTCGTTGAGTTCGCTTCCCTCGACGATGGGCACGGCCTCGTCGAGTAGGTCGACCAGGTAGCGCATCAGCTTGCTCTTCGCCTGGCCCCGCTCGCCGAGCATGATGACGTCGTGACCGGCGAGGAGCGCCCTCTCGAGCGTGGGCGTGACTGAGTCTTCGTAGCCCACGATGTCGGGGAACACCGGATCTCCCGAGCGGAGCCGGGCGAGGAGGTTCACTCGAAGCTCCTCTTTCACCGTGCGGTCTGCGTATCCCGAGGCCTTGAGCTGGCCGAGCGTGGTTGGAAGAGTCATGTAATCAGCATTACGCATAGTTGGTTTTGCGCAAACCCCCCGGCGGGTTTGACCGGACCCTTGTTGCGCGCCGTCTTCTTAGGCGGTTTGCTTGCCATCAATGTCCTACGTGAGATGGCCCGATCGAAGGGCGGCGGGAATCGATCTCGCCGGCGAGCTCGGCGACTTCAAGGATGCCGACCCCGTGGTGGTCGGGCTGCCGCGCGGTGGTGTCGAGGTCGCGGACGAGGTCGCGAAGGCGCTCGGAGCCCCTCTGGAGATAGTCGTCGTTCGCAAGGTCGGCGCGCCCGGCCAGCCCGAACTTGGAATCGGAGCGGTTGGAAGCGGAGGAGTCGTCTACATCAACCAGGCCCTCGTAGACCGCATGGGAGTCTCTCCGGCTGCTCTCGAGCGACTGGTCGCCTCGACGTCGGAGGAGGTCGAGGCTCGGCTGCGACGCTGGATCGGTCACAGAGACGAACCTTCCCTCGAGGGCCGGACCGTCATCGTGGTGGACGACGGCCTTGCTACGGGCGGCACGGCCAAGGCGGCCGAGCGTGTCCTTCGCGCACACAAGCCGTCCCGGCTCGTCCTCGCGATCCCCGTGTGTCCGCCGGAGTCGGTAGAACCGCTGCTCGAGATCTACGACGACGTCGTGGTTCTGGCGACGCCCCGCCCCTTTCTTGCGGTGGGGGAGCACTTCGACGACTTCTCCCAGGTAGGGGACGACGACGTGCGCGATATTCTCGACGAAGCCTCCCGTAGGTAGATTGCCGCCGATGAATCGGGTGTCCTCTCTCGCGGCGGTGACCGTCATCGGGAACGACCGAACCGGAATCGTCGCCGCGGTGACACGTGTCCTGTTCGACGAGGGGTGCAATCTCGAGGATGCGACATCGACGATTCTGAGCGGGCATTTCTCGATGATGCTCATCGTGAGCCTGCCGGAGGGCGTCACGTCTCAAGAAACCGAGAAACGGCTCGCGCCGGTCGCCTCGGAGTTTGATCTTGTCATCACGGTGCGGGACGTCCACGAGGCAGGCTTCGGGGTCGTCGAGGCGACGCACGTCATCTCCGTCTACGGCGGCGACCGGCCCGGGATCGTCTATCGCGTCGCCGAGCACCTCAGTGCTGCGGGTGTCAACATCACCGACCTCTCCTCGCGCGTGATCGGTTCGGAGGCCGGTCGGGTGTACGCGCTCATGCTCGAGGTCGCGGCGGGACCGGAGGTGACGCGCGCGGTTCTCGAAGACGATCTAGCCGGGCTCAAGAAAGAACTGGGCGTGGACATCTCCGTAAACGAGATCGAGTCCGACATCCTCTAATGCCCGTTCGAGAAGTGCTTCGATTGCCGGAGCGCGTCCTCAAGTTGCGGTCGGACGAACTCGCCGGCTGCACCGCGGATGAACTTGTTGCCGATCTGATCGACACCATGCGGGTCTCACCGGCTTGCGTCGGTCTAGCCGCCCCGCAGATCGGCGTGAATCAGAGAGTGATCGTTGTGGACGTCACGGGGCACCCCAAGGCAAGGACCCAGCACGGGCTCGTCTGTCTGATCGATCCGGTCGTCGTCGACTCCTCGGGGGGCAGCGTCGGCCGGGAGGGCTGTATGAGCGTGCCCGACCTCACCGCCCGCGTCGCGCGTTCAAAGCGCGTGGTCGTCCAGGGCATCGATCAGCATGGGGCGGAGCGTGTCGTCGTCACCGACGCGTTCGAGGCCCGTGCCCTCCAGCACGAGATCGATCATCTCGACGGGCTGCTCATTCTGGACAGGGTGGCTTCACTGTCGACCGACGTCTTCCGGAGGAAGACCTACCGCTGATCGGCAGGGCCCCCGCTGGGCTCCCCGCCGACGCGCTCGATGCGGACTCTGGTGATGGCGTTCTGTGCGACCTCCATGGCGTCCAGCCGATAGTCGTTGATCTCGATCGATTCGTTTGGCTCTGGAACGCGACCGAGCCGATCGAGTATGAGGCCCGCGACCGTCGTGTACTCGCCGCGCGGCAACTCGACGCCGACGTCTTCCAGGTCGTGCACCGGAAAGCCGCCCGGCACGACGAGTGAACCATCATCGGCGCGCTCGACTCCCGACACGTCGCGGTCGAACTCGTCGTAGATCTCTCCGACGAGCTCCTCGAGCAGGTCCTCGATCGTCACGAGTCCGTCGACACCTCCATGTTCGTCTATGACGATCGCCATCTGGGCTCGGTTCTGCTGCATCTGCCGGAGGGCGTTCATCACCGGGAGCGTCTCCGGCAAGGTGATTGCCTCGCGCGCGCAGTCGTCGACCCTTCCCTGCGCTCCGATGAGCTCGCGCAGGTGCACGATCCCGACGACGTCGTCGATGTCGCGCCCGATTACCGGGGTCCGCGAGTGGCCGCTGTCGAGAAGCTTGGGAATAGCGTCCTCGACGGGCATATCGGCGGCCAGCGAAAAGATCTCGGGGCGGGGGACCGAGATCTCGCGCAGGCGCCGCTCCTTGATCTCGAAGGCTCCGGTCAGGATGTCGCGCTGGAAGCGGCTGAAGCCCGCTCCCGTGGTCACCATGTCGCGCAGTTCCTCCTCGCCGACTTCCTCGCGCTGGGCAGATGGGTTTCCTCCAAAGATGCGAACTATGAAATCGGTCGATTTGCCGAGCAACCAGACAACCGGCCGCGTGAGCTTGGCCAGGAAAGCCAGAAGGGGAGCGGCGAGGGTCCCCCACCCCTCGGCCCTCTGCAGGGCGAGGCGCTTGGGGGCCAGCTCTCCGAAGACCAGCGTCACGTAGGTGAGCGCCAGCGTCACGAGCACGATCGCGACCTGCCGCGCGAGCTCGCCGAAGAGGGGTTCGAGCGGGTCGATCAACGGCCGTGCCAGAGACACGGCGGCGGTGGCGGATGCGAGGAAGCCGCCCAAGGTGATGCCGATTTGGATCGTCGACAGAAAGCGGTTGGGGTCGCGCGCCAGCCTGGCGAGAACCTGCTGCCTCCTGCCCCCCTCCTCGAGCTTCTTGATCTGCCCCTCCCTGAGAGAGACGAGGGCGATCTCGCTCCCCGCGAACAGGGCATTGAAGATGACCAAGACCAGCACCAAGCCGATCTGTAACCAGACGTCGTTCATCGGACCTCCGTGTCGAACGGTTGCACTCCTAGATATACGCCCTGAGCCGCTCCTCAACGGGCTTGATAATCATGCGTCTCTATGCATAAACTTACGAGCATGACTCATGGCGCAGTGATATTGGGTGCATCGGGATACAGCGGCGGTGAGTTGCTCCGCCTCCTCGCCGGCCATTCCGGCATCGAGGTTCTGGCCGCCGCGGGAGACGGCGCGGCCGGACGGCCCCTCGCCTACGTGCATCCGCACCTGGCGTCGCTCGGCGGAGCGGTGGTCACCGCCGAGGAGGCCGTCACCGTTGACGCCGACGTCTGTTTCTCATGCCTCCCGGGAGGCCATCTAGCGAAGCACCTGGACGATCTCGAGGCGAACGTGGTGGTCGATCTCGCGGACGATTTCCGTGGCGAGGCCGAATGGATCTACGGGCTCACGGAATTCGTGCGCGGCGGCGTGGCGGAGGCGAGCCGCATCGCGAACCCCGGCTGCTACCCGACGGCCACGCTTGTGGCGCTTGTTCCCTTCGCTAGTGCCGGCCTCGTCGAGGGTCCGGTTGTCGTGGACGCGATCTCGGGAACATCGGGGGCCGGACGAAAGCCCGCGGACCATCTGTCGCTCGCGTCCGCGGGATCCAGCGTCACCGCGTACGGAACCGCGTACCACCGGCACGTTGGTGAGATCGAACGGGGCCTTCAGGTCTTCGGAGGACTCGAGACGATGGTGTCGTTCACCCCGCACCTCGCCCCCATGAGTCGCGGATTGTTGGCCACGGTCCGGGCTCGTCTCCGTGCCCCTCTCACCGACTCCGGGGCGACCGACGTGCTGCGAGATGCTTACGACGACGAGGCCTTCATCGAGGTTCTCGAGGACTGGCCCTCGACAAAGGCGACGGTCGGGTCGAACGCGGCGCACGTCGGCGCGCGAGTAGACCGCCGGACGGGCTGGCTGGTGTGCTCCGCCGCCATCGACAACCTCGGTAAGGGCGCCGCCGGTCAAGCCCTTCAGAACGCGAACCTGGCCCTCGGTCTCGCCGAGGGCCAGGGCCTCGAAGCGACGGGCGTGTGGCCGTGACGCGCTGGGTCGACGGTCTTCGGAGCGCAGGTGTGGCCGCGGGAATCAAACCGTCCGGCGCTCTCGACGTCGGACTGCTGGTCGCCGAACGCCCCCTGACGTGGGCGGGCGCGTTCACGCGCAATCCCGCGGCCGCCGAGTGCGTGAACTGGAACCGAGCGGCCCTCGGACGACGTGCAAGGGCCCTCGTCGTGAACAGCGGCAATGCGAATGCCTGCACCGGCAGCGCGGGGCGGAACACGGTCGAGGCCACGGCCGCCGCGACCGCGGGGCTCATCGGTTGTCGAGTGGACGAGGTGCTCGTCTGCTCCACGGGCCCGATCGGAGTGCCACTCGACGCTCGTTTGATCGAGACGGCTCTGCCGTCCGCGGCGTGTTCACTCGGCGCCGAGGTCGAGGACTTCTCTCGATCGCTGTTGACGACGGACACGTTTCCGAAGGTGTCGACGTCGTCCGCGAGCGGCGCATCGGTCATCGGCGTCGCCAAGGGCGCCGCGATGATCGCCCCCAACATGGCGACCATGCTGGCGTTCCTCGGCACGGACGCGGATGTGTCGAGCGATGACCTTCGGGCCGCCGTCGATTGGGCTGTGGACAGGAGCTTCAACCGGCTCTGCGTCGATGGCTGTGAATCGACGAACGATTCGGTTCTCGTCCTCGCGACGGGCAACGGTCCGAAGCTCGGGCCACAGGAGCTGCGCGACGGGTTGCTAGAGGTGTGCTCGGATCTCGCGCTGAAGATGGCGAGAGACGCCGAGGGAGCGACAAAGCTAGTCCGTGTCCGGATCGAGGGCGCGCGCAGCGAAACCCATGCGGTCGAGCTCGGCCGGGCGGTTGCCCGCAGCGACCTGTGGAGAGCGGCCGCACACGGCGCGGACCCGAACTGGGGGCGCGTTCTGGCGGCCGTGGGGGCCGTGGACCGAGGGCTCGTGGTCGGGACGACGTCGGTCGCCATCGATGACGAGCTGCTGTTCGCTAAGGGCGAACCGTGCGGGCTTCTTGCGGTTGCGGCCGCTGCCATGAGCGGGGACGAGTTCACGGTAACGGTCACACTCGATCAGGGAGACGCGGTCGCCGAGGTCTTGACGGCGGATCTGTCCGAGGAGTACGTCACTTTGAACGCCGAGGTGACGACATGAGAAGCGCGCTCGCCAAGGCCGGCGTGCTAACCGAGGCGCTTCCCTACATTCGCACCTACCGAGGTCAGACCGTGGTCGTGAAGATCGGGGGCCAGGCTCTCGACGATCCGGCCAAGGCTTCCCTGGTCGCCGAGGACCTCGCACTCATGGCGCTCGTCGGCATCGAGCTGGTCGTGGTGCACGGAGGTGGCCCTCAGGTTTCCGAGGCGATGACGCAGGCCGGCATCGAGCCCAAGTTCGTCGACGGGCTGCGCGTGACCGATGCGCCGTCTATGGAGATCGTGAGACGCGTGTTGATCGGCTCCATCAATTCCGATCTCGTTGCCCGACTCAACGCGGCGGGATTGTCGGCGGTCGGTCTCTCGGGAGCCGACGGTGGACTGGTCGAGGTGACGACCACTCGCGGGGCCGGGGGCGAGGATCTGGGGCTCGTCGGAGAGGTCACCGCGGTCGATCCCGCTCTCATCTCATCCCTTCTTGCAGATGGCAGAACGCCCGTCGTGGCCAGCGTCGCCCCCAATGCCGAAGGCGTCGTCCACAACGTCAATGCCGACGCAGCCGCGGGCGCGATCGCCGCAGCACTCGATGCGGCCAAGCTCGTTTTTCTCACCAACGTCGAGGGACTGTACGCGGACTTCGGCGACCGTGACTCCCTCGTCAGCGAGTTGAAGCTCGCCGACCTCGAGGCGATGCTGCCCGGCTTGTCCGCCGGCATGCGCCCCAAGGCGACCTCGGTGGTCGATGGGTTGCGCGCCGGGGTCGGAAAGGCGCACATTCTCGACGGTCGCATCGAGCATGCGCTGCTCGTAGAGGTCTTCACCGACGAGGGCATCGGCACTCAAGTGCTCCCGGGTAGCTCGACCGGCAACGGCTTCAAAGGAGAGCGATGAGGGACTCGTACCTGATGAACACCTACAAGCGCACGCCGGTACGCTTCGAGTCCGGCCGGGGGGCGGTCCTCGTCGACTCCGAAGGCAGGGAGTACATCGACTTCCTCGCGGGCCTGGCCGTTGCCAGCGTCGGTCATGCTCATCCACGCGTCACCGCGGCAATCGAGACGCAGGCCGCCAAGCTCGTCCACGTCTCCAACCTGTTCGCTACTGGCCCGCAGGAGGAACTCGCGACGCGCCTCGGCGAGCTCACCGGAGGAATGCAATCCTTCTTCTGCAACTCGGGGGCCGAGTCGATCGAAGCGTCGCTGAAGCTCGCGCGGAAGCACGCCGGGGTCGGGGGCCGGGACGCGAGGCGCATCGTTTGCGCGACGGACGCCTTTCACGGGCGCACCTTCGGAGCGCTCAGCGCGACCGGGCAACCTTCGAAGCAGGCCCCCTTCGCTCCCCTCGTCGAGGGCTTTACTCACGTGCCCTACGGAGACGCCGCGGCGCTCGCGCAAGCGATGGACGACGATGTGGCCGCGGTGTTGCTCGAGCCCATCCAGGGCGAGGCCGGCGTGATCGTCCCGCCGCCCGGTTACCTCGCCGCGGCGCGCACCCTGTGCGATGGCGTCGGCGCACTGCTGGTTCTCGACGAGGTTCAGACGGGTCTGGGCCGCACGGGCGCTTGGTTCGCCCATCAGCACGAGGGCGTGGCCCCCGACGTCATGTGTCTGGCCAAGGCCCTTGCGGGAGGTCTGCCGATGGGAGCTTGCCTGGCGCGGCCCGAGGTCGCCGCGAGCTTCGCTCCCGGAGACCACGCGAGCACGTTCGGCGGGGGTCCGGTGCAGAGCGCCGCGGCCTTGGCCACGCTCGGCGTCATCGAATCCGAGGGCCTGGTCTACCGCGCGCTCGTCGCAGGACGACGACTCATGTCGGCCCTGACCGACCTGTGGCCGGGAGCGGAGGTCCGTGGCAGAGGACTCTTGATCGCAGTGGAGTTCTCGGCCGACGTGGCCCACGAGATCGTCGAGCGCGCGCTGGGGGCCGGGCTCGTCCTCAACGCGACCGGACCCAGCACGGTTCGCCTCGCTCCGCCCTTGGTCATCACCAACGACGAGATCGAGCGCGGGCTCGCGGTTCTAGAGGAGGTGGCCGATGCGGTCCTCACGACGACGTGATTTGACGCGCTTGCTGCGGGAGGGGCGAGCCTCGAGCCAGAGGGACATCGTGGAGGAGCTCCGGGCGGCGGGTCACGAGGTAACCCAGGCGACGATCTCGCGCGATCTCCAGGAACTCGGCGCGCTCAAGGTTCGCGCGGCGGGCGGCTTCGTTTACCGGTTGCCGGACGAGATGCCTCGAGGAGGAGGCGACTTCATGACCCGCAACCTTCTTCGCACGCTCGAGGAGTTCGCCGTGTCCGTCCGCACGGCGAGCAATCTCGTCGTGGTCATGACCGCTCCCGGCCACGCCGCGGCGGTCGCCCGCGCGATCGATCTCACGCCGAACGACGACGTAATAGGAACGGTGGCCGGAGACGACACCATCTTCGTGGCCACCCCCAACCAAGACGTCGCCGCACGACTTGCGGCGACGTGGACCGAGACGACAACCGCGGAGGTGGGGTCGAAGAATGACGACTAACAAGAAGGTAGTGCTTGCCTACTCGGGGGGGCTCGACACATCCGCGGCGATCCCGTACCTCACCGAGCAAGGTTACGAGGTCATTGCGGTAGCCGTAGACGTGGGCCAACCGGGAGACCTGCAGGCGGCCGTCGACCGGGCGCCACAGCTCGGGGCCGCGGAAGCGCGGCTCGTGGACGCGAAAGAGGCCTACGTCGAGGGTTACGTGCTTCCCGCGCTGACCATGAACGCGCTCTACCAGGATCGATATCCACTCGTCTCCGCGCTCTCGCGCCCGCTCATATCCAGAGTGCTCGTGGATATTGCGAAGTCAACGGACGCAGCGGCGATCGCTCACGGCTGCACGGGAAAGGGCAACGACCAGGTGCGCTTCGAGGTAAGCCTCGGCGCTCTCGCTCCCGACATCGAGGTACTCGCTCCGGTTCGCGATTGGGGAATGACGCGCGAGGACACGATCGCGTACGCCGAGGACCGCAACCTTCCGGTCACGACGACCAAGTCCTCTCCCTATTCGATCGACGAGAATCTGTGGGGGAGGAGCATCGAGTGCGGCGTCCTCGAGGACCCGTGGTCCCCGCCGCCCGAGGACATCTACGAGTTGACGACCACGCCCGAAGGCGCGTCATCGAAGCCGCGCGACGTCGAGGTGACGTTCGAGGCGGGAGTGCCCGTTGCGATCGACGGCGAGCGCCTCGCTCCTCTGAACGTCATCGAGTCGCTTACGAAGGTTGCAGGGGACTACGGCTTCGGGCGCATCGACCTCGTCGAGGACCGGTTGGTCGGAATCAAGTCGCGCGAGATCTACGAAGCACCCGCGGCCCTCGCGCTGATCGCGGCGCACAGGGACCTCGAGTCGCTCACACTCGACCGGCATTTCGCGCGCGAGAAGCGCCGTATGGACGCGTTGTGGGCCGACCTCGTCTACCAGGGGCTGTGGTTCACGCCCCTGCGCGAGGCAGCGGAAGCCTTTGCAGCGCACACACGTTCTGCTGCCTCGGGCGACGTGCGGTTGCGCTTCACGCCGGGCGGTTGTCTGCCCGTCGCCCGACGCAGCAAGACCTCTCTGTACGACCACGGCCTCGCGACCTACGACGCGGGCGACGCCTTCGATCACTCGGACGCAGCGGGTTTCGTGCGCCTCTGGGGTCTTCCCGCCAAGCAGTGGGCGCGCGTGCACGGCGAGTAGGGCTATGTCCGAGGACAACTCCATGTTGTGGGGCGGGCGTTTCGCGACCGGCCCCAGCGCCGAGATGATCCGTCTCACCGGGTCTATAGACGTCGACCTGGCTTTGCTCGAGTGCGACGCGCGCGCCACGAAGGCGCATGCTCGAGTGCTCGTCGCCGCCGGGTTGCTGGACGAGGCCGATCTCGGACCCATCGACACGGCCCTCGACACCCTTGTCGAGGAATGGCGTAAGGACGAGTTGGTCCCCCACCCCGCCGACGAGGACGTTCACAGCTTGGTGGAGCGGGAGCTGACTGACAGGCTCGGTGACCTCGGCGCGCGCATCCACGCCGGACGCAGTCGAAACGATCTGGTCGCGCAGGACCTTCGGCTGTGGTGCCGAGACGCCGCCGGTGACCTGCTCGAGGATCTAGCGGGTCTGGTCGAGACGATCGCCGGGCGCGCCGAGGAGCACGCCGACACGCTCATGCCGGGGTTCACGCACCTCCAGCCGGCCCAACCGGTGACCGTCGGCTTCCATCTCCTCGCTCACGGCTTTGCTCTGGCCCGCGATCTCGACCGCATGTCCACCGCGCGCGACATCGCCGACGTCGGGGTCCTGGGGGCCGGAGCGCTGGCCGGGACGACCCTTCCTCTGGACCCGTCGATCGGAGCGCGCGAGCTCGGATGCGAGGGGCTGTTCGACAACGCCATGCATGCGGTGTCCGACCGCGATTTCGCCTGCGACCTCGTCTACGCGACGGCCACGTTGGGGGTCCATCTCAGTCGCATGGCCGAGGAGATCGTGTTGTGGACCTCGCCCCTTCTGGGATTCGCCCGGCTGCCGGAGGAGTGGTCGACCGGCTCGTCGATGATGCCGCAGAAGCGCAACCCCGACATGGCCGAGCTCGTCAGGGGCCGAGCGGCGGGGCCCATCGGTGAGCTCACCTCCCTGCTGACGCTGCTCAAGGGACTTCCGCTGGCCTACGCCAGGGACCTGCAAGAGGACAAGGCCGTCGTCTTTCGTGCGGTGGAGCGCGCCCGCGGATGCTTGGCGGGGATGACCGCGATGGTCGGGGGCCTGATCTTCGACGAGGCCCGCCTGGCCGGCGCCGCGGCACTCGGCGGCTCCTGGGCGACCGACGTCGCCGAGCTGCTCGTGGCTCGGGGGTTGCCGTTCAGGGAAGCGCACGAGGTCGCCGGCCGCCTGGTGGCCGCGGTCGAGGACTCGGGCGAGGAGCTCGCACCTGAGGTGCTCGCATCGCATCACGATCTGTTGCAGGCGTCGGATCTGGCTCGGCTTGCGCCTGCACGTTCGGTCGCGGCGCGCGCCTCTCACGGGGGCCCGGCCCCCGCTCGCGTCAAGGAGCAGGTCGGGCGTCTGAGACGGCGGGTGCTGCAACTCCGACAAGCGTAGTTTCCGTGCCCGCCTGATGAGCGACCGGGACATCGGTCTCTGCGTCCTGAAGTACACCGGGAGCCGAGAGGGGAAGTGGTGATGCTGTCAAGAACATCCAAGTTGATTCTCGTCGTTGCGCTCGTCGCGGGGTCCTTGGCGATGGCGGCCCCCGGCCGTAAATGCGGTCCCGACCAAGCCGTCAAGGTGGCCTCGGGCGACCGCCGGCAGCCCGGCAATGGCCCCTCTGTTCAGACAGAACGGCAGGGGAATCATCAAGTGAAAGAACCCCACCGGGAGGGCACATAACGTCAAGTGGGTGAACGTTGGTAGCAATTGGTACTCGAAGCGCAAGGTCCTTAGGACGAACAACAGGAACGTGGTCCAGAAGTCCTTGAAGGAAGAGGCCCGGCACCTTTTGGTTCCGCTCAACCTCCCGCTCCGCCAAGGTCGGAGGGAAGTGGACGGGCATGCGGGAGGGTGCGCGTTCACTAGCAGGATCCGAGATCCAGGGGGCGGCTCCGGCCGCCCCTCGGCTTGCTTTGGAGTCCCCCCTCGGCGGCAATCCCGGGCCCGGCCGTTTGACGGGAGGGGGAAGGATTCGTAGGATGCCGAGGTTGTTCAGAAAGACGAAAGGACTCTTCGTGCGGCTGACTTCCCAGGGGTACATCGCTTCGGCGTAGCACTGCGCGTGCCACCGCCCCAGCGCCCCCGCCGGCTTCGACCGGCGGTTTTTTTTGCCCGGAACGGCCCGGCGAAGGCCTGGCGTCTTTCTCAGAACCTTGGAAACTCCATAGCGAGCGCGAGCATCTATACCAAGTTATTAAGAGCGTACGGTGGATGCCTAGGCGCTAGGAGCCGATGAAGGACGTGGCAGGCTGCGAAAAGCTTCGGGGAGACGCCAAGCAATCTTTGATCCGGAGATGTCCGAATGGGGAAACCCACCAGTGGTAATGCACTGGTACCCAGGTCTGAATACATAGGGCCTGTGGAGGGAACCGGGGGAATTGAAACATCTAAGTACCCTGAGGAAGAGAAAACAAATAGTGAGTCCCTGAGTAGCGGCGAGCGAAACGGGATGAGCCCAAACCTCTGTGGTGTTAAAGCCTGGTGGCGTTGCCACAGAGGGGTCGTGGGACCCATCTGATCCTGCACCAGAAGGGTCAGGGAGTCACAAAGTCAGCGGTTAGCCGAACATTCTGGAAAGCAAGGCCACAGAAGGTAACAGCCCTGTAGGCGAAAACCGACTGACCTCCCGATGGTGTTCCCAAGTAGTACGGAGCCCGAGGAATTCCGTACGAATTTGCGAGGCCCACCTCGTAAGGCTAACTACTTCCTAGCGACCGATAGTGAACCAGTACCGTGAGGGAAAGGTGAAAAGTACCCCGGGAGGGGAGTGAAATAGTACCTGAACCCGTGCGCTTACAAGCAGTCAGAGCGTCGTTGCAGACTTCGGTCTGTAACCGTGATGGCGTGCCTTTTGAAGAATGAGCCGGCGAGTTAGCGATGTGTGGCGAGGTTAAGTCGAGAGATGTAGCCGAAGCGAAAGCGAGTCTGAACAGGGCGTTTAGTCGCATGTCCTAGACCCGAAGCCGGGTGATCTATCCATGGGCAGGTTGAAGCGAGGGTAAGACCTCGTGGAGGACCGAACCCACCAGGGTTAAAAACCTGGGGGATGACCTGTGGATAGGGGTGAAAGGCCAATCAAACCCGGTGATAGCTGGTTCTCCCCGAAATGCATTTAGGTGCAGCGTCATGCGTTCAGTGTCGGTGGTAGAGCACTGATTGGGCTAGGGGGCCAACAAGCTTACCGAACTCAGTCAAACTCCGAATGCCGATACTCCAGAGCATGGCAGTGAGACTGCGGGGGATAAGCTCCGTAGTCGAAAGGGAAACAGCCCAGATCGCCAGCTAAGGTCCCTAAATCTTTGCTAAGTGGAAAAGGATGTGAAGTTGCCCAGACAGCCAGGAGGTTGGCTTAGAAGCAGCCACCCTTGAAAGAGTGCGTAACAGCTCACTGGTCGAGTGATTTTGCGCCGATAATTTAGCGGGGCTAAGCAAAGTACCGAAGCTGCGGGATTGTTCGGTCTTCGGATCGAATGATCGGTAGGGGAGCGTTGTAGCCGCTGTGAAGCTCTGCCGTGAGGCGGGGTGGAGCAACTACAAGTGAGAATGCCGGCATGAGTAGCGAAATCGAAGCGAGAAACTTCGACTCCGTATGTCCAAGGGTTCCTGGGGAAGGTTAATCCGCCCAGGGTAAGTCGGGACCTAAGCCGAGGCCGAGAGGCGTAGGCGATGGACAACTGGTTGATATTCCAGTACCACCACATTCGCGCCCACTCCAAGATGAGTTGCTAAGGAAAGCCTTCGGGCCTACCGACCCACTCATGGCGGAGAGCGAAGGGGTGACGCAGGAGGGTAGTTGGACCCACGCGTTGGTTGACGTGGGGCAAGCGTGTAGGGGGGTCTCCTAGGCAAATCCGGGAGACCATCAACCCTGAGGCGCGACGCCGATCCGCTTGAGGAGAAGCCAATAAGCCCATGCTGCCGAGAAAAGCCTCTAGTGAGCTGATGTGGTGCCCGTACCCCAAACCGACACAGGTGGACAGGTAGAGCATACCGAGGAGATCGAGAAAACCCTGGTTAAGGAACTCGGCAAATTGGCCGCGTAACTTCGGGATAAGCGGCGCCGCGTCCGGTAAAGGGACTTGCTCCCCGAGCTGAACGTGGTCGCAGAAACCAGGCCCAAGCGACTGTTTACTAAAAACACAGGTGCGTGCTAAGCCGTAAGGCGCCGTATACGCACTGACGCCTGCCCGGTGCCGGAAGGTTAAGGGGAAGGGTTAGCTGAGGTTCGCCTCAGCGAAGCTTTGAACCTAAGCCCCGGTAAACGGCGGCGGTAACTATAACCGTGGGTTGCTACCGACCGGCGGTTACAAAACTCGGCTATATGCTGGAACATCCGAGTATCCGACGCTACCAACTGCATTCCT
The DNA here is from genome assembly GCA_009379915.1 of Actinomycetota bacterium. Lineage (GTDB taxonomy): Bacteria > Actinomycetota > CADDZG01 > CADDZG01 > WHSQ01 > WHSV01. The sequence continues at coordinate 24,318 of WHSV01000049.1, forward strand.
TCGCGCGTGGTGGTCGCATTGCGACCATGGTGCGCGAAAGATCCTGAGTGGTTGGTGACAATGCGATCGGTGCGGACAATCAGCAGGAAACCACTCCTCGAGTGGGATCCTCAGAGACTGTACGCCGAGCACCTGTTGCGCACAGGTGATGAGCCAGTCCGATCCTCATGGCGACATGAGGAGGGCGACAGAAATGATCGCCCCGCCACTTAAGCTTCATTCGAGTGGAGGTAACAGATATGCCTAAGGTAGAAACTCCAGGTACGTGCACCTGGGTCTGCCCCTCCCGCCAGCGATGGTGGAGAGTGCAGCTGGCCAAATGCTGGAAACCCCGTGTATCCGGCGGTACTCGTTCATGTCACAGACCATCATTAGGTTGAAGACATGAGCAGTGAAAATCCGATCGGTGCGGACAATCAGCAGGAAAGGCCAGGTATCGAGCAGTGGATCGTCGGCTTCGTCGATGGAGAAGGCTGCTTTAGCTGTCCGGTTCAGCGCAACAAGCGCATGAGTCGCGGATGGCAAGTGCAGCCGAGGTTTGCGGTGGTTCAAGGTGAACGCAGTCTTCATGCACTCGAGCTACTACTCGAGTACTTTGACTGCGGTCACATCTACAGAAACCGCAGACACGACAACCACAAGGAAGACTTGTTCTGCTTCAATGTTTACAGGTGGAACGACCTTCGTAACGTGATCGTCCCCTTCTTCGACGCACACCCACTGGTAACGGCAAAGCGTCAGGACTTCCTCAAGTTCAAGAGGATCCTGGCCATGATGGATCGGAGGATGCACCTTTCGCTCGCAGGTCTTCGCGAGATCGCGAGGATCGGCGAAACGATGAACCACCGAAAGCCGTCTCGATTCCTGGAATCCTCAGAGGCCATACGCCAGCCTTCTCTTCTCGACGGAAGAGTCGAAGATATGGTCCTGGCCCCGTGGCGACACGGGGGTAGGTTCAGCCCAGCCCAACTGCTGGAAAGAACTGCCAGAGCGAAATTCCTTGTCGGGTAAGTTCCGACCTGCACGAATGGCGTAACGACTTGGGCACTGTCTCAACCAGGGACTCGGCGAAATTGCAATACGAGTAAAGATGCTCGTTACCCGCGGAAGGACGGAAAGA
>WHSV01000050.1 GCA_009379915.1 Actinomycetota bacterium
CGAAAACCCGATCGGGTGGCGAAATCGACCCTCCTAGGGCTAAAGATGCCCCCTGTAGGGCCGATGTACTTCTTGACCGTTGTTGGACACACATGTTGAATCAGGAGCCCAAAGTTGTCTTCTGTTGAAACAGTTACCGAAAGGGCGCAAATGACCGATCGTGTCTTCGGTGAGCCATTGCTCACCGTCGGCGAGGTCGCTCACACCATGCGCGTGTCCAACATGACCGTTTATCGGCTCATCAAGTCGGGTCAGCTGGCCGCCATCCGTGTGGGCAAGAACTACCGCCTGCGCCGCAGTGATGTCGAACGCTACCTGTCTGAGAGGGCCGTCCTCACAGAGGAGTAGAGCCTTGGCCATCGCGGGCGGGGCCCAGGTCGTAGGCCTGGACATCGGCACCAGCGCAGTGCGCGCAGCAGAAGTTTCGAGTGGAAAGAACGGGCTCACCCTGAGCAAGTTCGGGCAGGTAGCCCTGCCCCCGGGCTCGGTCGTCGACGGTGAGATCCGCGACGCAGGCTCGGTCTCCCACGCGATCTCCACGCTGTTCAAGCGCCACAAGATTTCCAGCAAGAAGGTCGTCGTGGGCGTCGCCAACCAGCGCGTCGTAGTGCGACAAGTGGACCTTCCCTACCTGGAGGAGAAGGACTTTCGGGCCTCGATCAAGTTCCAGGTGGCGGAGCACATCCCCATGCCGGTCGACGACGCCGAAATCGATTACCAGATCCTGGCCGACTACGAGACGGCCGAGTCCGGTCACATGATGCGAGTCCTTATCGTGGCCGCGGCAACCGACATGGTCGAGCAGTTCGTGGACACCGTGACCGCAGCCGGTCTCAGGCCCACCGGCGTCGACCTCATCCCCTTCGCGGTGGCGCGTGCGGTAAGCGACGCAGCGCGCGGAGAAGTGGGGCTCGACGGCGCCGAGGCGATCGTCGACGTCGGTGCGGGGGTCACCAATGTCCTCATACACCAGAACGGTGAGGCGCAGTTCGTGCGCATCCTGCTGACCGGTGGGGACCACGCCACCAGCGAAATCGCCGAAGAGATGGACATTCCCTTCGACGAGGCCGAGGCACACAAGCTGGACCTTCACACCGGTGCCGGCGACAAGCAGGCGGCCGAGATCGTCGCCCGCTGCGTCGGTAACCTCGTGCAGGAGATCCAGGGATCACTCGACTACTACCTCGGGCTCGAGGAAGCACAGCCGATTCGCTCGGTGCTGTTGACCGGGGGCGGATCGCTCACTCCCGGCCTCGGCCGAGCGCTGGAGGCGTCTCTCGACATGGACGTGTTCGGCGCCGTACCGCTTCAGCAGGTCGACGCAAAGAAGACCGGCCTCAACCAAAATCAGATCAGTCAAGTCGAGCCGGTGGCCGCCGCCGCCCTCGGACTAGCGATGGGGAGGGCCGGCCGATGATGCACCGATTCGACCTGCTGCCCGCGAGCTACGCACTGAAGGCAGCACAGCGAAGAAACCTGGGGATCGTGGCCATCGTCGGCCTCGGCCTGGCGCTGGTCATGCTGACCTGGTGGTTCATGCTCGGCGGTCAGATCAACAACGCCAAAGAGGACCTGGCGGTTGCAGAGACCCGCAACTCTCAGCTTCAGCGAGAGATCGCCGAGCTGCAAAAGTTCGACGAGCTGGCGCTCGAGGTCCAGGACAAGGCCGGCAACCTGCTTCTGGTGTTCCAGGGCGACGTCGCCTGGCCGTCGATGCTGAACGAGGTCGCGATGGTCACCCCCGGCGAGGTGTGGCTGGAGAACCTCACCACCTCCGCCGGCGTCACCGAGGGTGCCGCTCCGGTGGGCACCGAGACGGCCGAGATCCGCGTCGCCGACGAGGCCGCCTTCGGCCGCATCCAGTTCACCGGAAAGTCGACCACGATGACCGGCGTCGGCAAGTGGATGATGCGTCTCGCCAGCGTCGAGGAGTTTCAGGCCGTGTGGCTTAACAGCGCCACCAAGGCCGATGCTGAGGGCACCGTCGAGGTCGTCGACTTCGATTCCACCATCGAGCTCAACGCAAAGTCGTCCGCGCTCCTGCGCTCACTCGAGGAGCTCGCCGGAGGCAACGTCTTGGCAGGAGGTACGCCGTGAAGGAGCACAAGAAGATAATCCTGTCGAGCGTGGGAGTCGTGCTCGTCATGGCCCTCATGTTCTTCTTCCTCATCAGCCCCCGCAAGGGGCAGCTGGCTGAGGCGAGAGAGCAGGTCGATGCGGCCGAGGCCGAGACGGTCGTGCTCGAGACCGAGCTGACTCGCCTGGAAGGGCTTCAGGCTCAGGCGCCTCAGCTGCAGGCCGCGCTGGACGAGATAAGGGACATGGTGCCCGACGAGGACCGCGTCTCGAGCTTCGTCTTCCAGCTGCAGCAGGAGGCCAACAAGGCGGGTCTCGAGTTCGTCTCGATCACCCCGCAGCTGCCGAAGCCGCCCCCCGAGGGCGCTCCGCTGGCCGAGGTGAAGATCGACATCGGCGCTCGGGGCACTTATTTCACGATCCAGGACTTCATCCGCCGCGTCACGGAACTCGACAGAGCGGTCCGAGTCGACGGCTTCTCGATGGCCGCCGTCGAGGAGGAGGGGTCGGATGAGCCGCTGATCGAGCTGACCGCATCCGCTCGTGTCTTCTTCGAGCAGAGCGTGGCCGGCGCCGGAACGCAGACGGCTGCAGGAGCCACGACTACGACGGCGCCTGCGCCCGCCCCGAGCACCGACGCATCACCCGCACCGACCGAGTCCCCCACCAGCACACCGGCACCGTAGGAGAAGAGAGATGGCAAAGGAATCAGCAGGCCAATCGGTCTCACGCAACCAGCTAGTCATAATCGGCGCTCTGTTCGTGGTGCTGCTCGGAGTCGTGTACTTCCTCTTCCTCAAGGGAGATGGTGAGGAGACCGCGCCCGCGGCCGCTCCGGCGCCCGCTCCGGTGACGGCGCCCGAGGAGAACGAGAACGAGGACGCCAAGAAGACGACGGCTCCGAAGAAGAAGAACTCGAAGGGCCCGCTGGAGACCTCCGAGGTGTTCGGGGGCAAGGACCCGTTCGAGCCGGTGGTCGACCTCACGGCCGACACGAGCGGCGGCGAGGCGGCGGACACGTCCACCACGGACGCGGCGACGGACGGAACGTCCACCACGGACACCTCCACCGCCACCACCACACCGACCGCCCCGACCACGCCGACGACGCCGACGACTCCCGTCACCCCGCCGGACGACGACGACGAAGACGTGGTGAAGACGGGCTACTCGGTCAGGCTGCTGGAGATCTACACCGACAACGGCACTCGCAAAGCTCTGGTCGAGACGGTGAAGCGAGAGTCGGGCACCAGAAAGCTCCACAAGCTCGAGGCCGGCGATCGTTTCCGTCGGCACTTCAAGCTCACCTCGATGAACAACCGCTGTGCGAGCTTCCTCTTCGGCAAGGAGTGGTTCAGTCTCTGCGAGGGACAGCGGCCCACCATACTCAAGTAACCGCTACAGGATGAAGGGACCCGGGGGCGACCCCGGGTCTTTTTGTTTGGCCGAAGCATCCCCCTCGCCGAGCGGAGGCACGCTGCAGCGGGATGGGAAGATGGTCGAATGAGCCGGCTTCGGTATCTCACCGCAGGGGAGTCACACGGACAGGCCCTCGTGGCGATTCTCGAGGGACTGCCCGCACACCTTCCCGTCGCCGTCAAGAACATCGCGGACGAGCTGACCCGGAGGCGAGCGGGTTACGGGCGCGGTCCACGAATGAAGATCGAGAAAGACGCGCTCGAGATCGTCTCGGGCGTGCGCTCCGGCGAGACCCTGGGCACGCCGGTCGGTATCTTGATCCGCAACACGGAATGGGACAAGTGGCAGCACGTCATGCCCGTCGAGGGCGCGGCCGGCGGGCGCGAGTTGACCCGCCCGCGCCCGGGTCACGCCGATCTCGCCGGCATGCTGAAGTACGACTTCGACGACGCTCGCAACGTGCTCGAACGGGCGAGCGCGCGCGAGACGGCAGCGCGGACCGCGATCGGTACGCTCGCGAAGCTGCTGCTAGGCCAGGTCGGTATCTCGGTGATCAGCCACGTCCTGTCCATCGGCGACGCGCGCGTTCCCGACGACACGCCCACTCCCGGTGCGAGGGATCTCGAAGCGATCGATGCCTCCCCGACGCGCTGTTTCCACGAACCCACGTCGGAGGCGATGGTCGCGGCCATCGAGAGGGCGGGGGCGGAGGGGGATTCACTGGGCGGAGTCGTCGAGGTCGTCGCCTTCGGCCTGCCCCCGGGTCTCGGAAGCCACGTTCACTGGGACAGGAAGCTCGACGGCAGGTTGGCCGGTGCTCTGATGGCCGTTCCCGCGATCAAGGGAGTCGAGGTCGGTGACGGTTTCCGAGTGGCGACCCTGCCCGGCTCCCAGGCCCACGACGCCATCGAGCCGGACCTCGGACGCGCCACGAACCGTGCCGGCGGCACCGAGGGGGGCATGAGCATCGGAGGGACCCTGCGACTGCATGCGGCGATGAAGCCACTCAGCACGCTCAAGAAACGGCTGAGAACGGTGGACATGGCCAGCGGTGATCCGGCCGAGGCCTTCCAGGAGCGCACCGACGTCTGTGCGGTGCCCGCCGCCGGAGTGGTGTGCGAGTCGGTCGTCGCCCTGACTCTCGCCGACGCCGTGCTCGAGAAGTTCGGTGGAGACACCATCGCCGACCTCAAGGGCGCGCACGCCCGCTACCTCGAGCGCCTGCGGGCACGACCGTAGACGGCAGACGATGATCGTCCTGGTCGGGTTCATGGGGGCCGGCAAGTCCACCGTCGGGGAGCTCCTCGCCGAGGAGCTCGGCCTCCCGTTCGTCGACACCGACAACCTCGTTCAGAAACGCGCCGGCGCCACGATTCCCGGGATCTTTGCATCGGGAGGTGAGGAGGCGTTCCGCTCGCTCGAGCGCGAGGTCGTCGCCGAGGTGCTGGGCGGGCACCGGTCCGTCGTCGCGCTGGGGGGCGGAGCCGTCAACGATCAAGAGACGCGCTCCGACCTCTTGGATGCGCTCGTTCTGTACCTCGATACCAGTTACGGCGCCGTCAACGAGCGACTCGGCGCGGCGGCCGACCGGCCGATGCTGCAGCTCGAGGATCCTCTCGAGCTGTTTCAGGCGCGTCACAGGATGTACCGCTCGGCGGCCGACATCGTCATCGAGACGGACGACAAGGATCCGAAGCACGTGGCCATGGAGGCTGCCGCCATGGCCGAGCTATTCGAGTCCACGCATCTCACAAGAGTGTGGGCGTCGGTGGGCGAGGAGGGCTATCCCGTGTACGTGGGAACCGACCTCATGGCACGGGTCGAGTACTTTCTGCCGCCGTTCGACGGGGCCGAGCTCGCCTACGTGATCACACATCCCTCGCTCGCGCAGCTGTCGGTTCCGGTTGCCGCCGCGCTCGAGAGCCGAGGGCTGGCGGCTCACGTCGGCGCGGTGCCCGAGGGCGAGAGCTCGAAGTCCATAGCGGCGGCGGCGGTCCTCTTCGACGAGCTCGCGAAGGCGGGGGCACACCGAAGCGATGTCGTCATCGGCGTCGGCGGGGGAGTCGTGACGGACCTGGCCGGATTCGTTGCCTCGACCTATCACCGGGGAATGCCCGTGGTGCAGGTGCCGACGTCGTTGCTCGGCCAGGTGGATGCGGCGGTGGGCGGAAAGACGGGCGTGAATCTCGAGCACGGCAAGAATCTCGTGGGAACCATTCACCAACCTGCAACCGTCATCTGCGACGTGCGGCTGCTCCAGACGCTGCCCGAGGCCGAGCTGCGGGCCGGGCTTGCCGAGGTCATCAAGTACGGCTTCATTGCGCGACCCGAGATCCTGGATCTCGTGGCGATCAACGTCGACGCGATCTTCGAACGCGACGAGGCGACGCTCAGCGCCATCGTCGCTAGGTCGGTCGCGATCAAGTCGGACATCGTGTCTCGGGACGAGCGCGAGCTGGGTGTGCGCGCCCATCTCAACTACGGTCACACCTTTGCTCACGCGATCGAGCATGCGGGGTGGTCGGAGGGATCGGAGGGCGTTCGTCACGGGGAGGCGGTGGCGCTCGGCATGATGGCCGCCGCTCACCTCGCGCGCGAGCTGGGAATGATCGACGACGGGGTTGTCGACCTCCACCGGCGGATCCTGGACCGCGTCGGCCTTCCCACGTCGGCCACGCTCGATATCCACGCGCTCGAGCGAGCCTGGCGGCACGACAAGAAGTACCAGGGCGGAGTTCGCTTCGTGTTGCTCAATGGTGTGGGGGCCCCGGAGGCCGGGGTACGGGCCAGCAGCGCGGCAATCGCAACGGCACTCGAGAGGATGGCTGAATGAAGGCGTTCGTAATACATGGACCGAATCTCAACCTGCTCGGCACGCGCGAGCTCTCGGTGTACGGCGACAGCTCGCTCGACGAGGTCAACGCGGTAATCGAAGAAGGGGGGAAGGAGCTCGGCTTCGAGCTGAGCTTCTGGCAGACGGCTCGCGAGGGCGAGATCATCGAGTTGCTGCACTCGGGCATCGCCGCCGGTGTCGATGGAGTGCTGCTGAATCCGGCTGCGTACTCGCATACGTCGCGCGCGATCGCGGATGCGGTAAGAGCGGTTCCGTTTCCCGTGATCGAGGTGCACCTCAGCAACATCCACGCGCGCGAGCAGTGGAGGAGGACGTCGGTTACGGCCGAGGCCGCGAAGGGCATCGTCGCGGGCTTCGGCCCCCATTCCTACGTCGCCGCTCTCGTGGCTCTGAAAGGAGTGCTGGACAGATGAACCACGAAGGCCGGGTGGCGAGGATTCGGGGCGAGCTCGATTCTCTCGACGTCCACGCGCTGCTCGTCACGAACCTGACGAACGTCAGGTACCTCACGGGCTTCTCGGGGAGCAACGGCCGGCTGCTCGTGTCCCGCGACAACGCCCGGTTCATGACCGACGGCCGTTACCGGGCCCGCGCCAAGGACCTGGTGAAGTCGGCCGAGGTGTCCATCTATTTGAACCGGCTGACGGATGTGCTCGAGCCGCTGCTAAAGGAGTGGGGGATCACGAGGCTGGGGGTCGAGGGGAAGACCATGACGCTGGCCGAGCGAGACGACCTCGCCCTGCGTCTCGAGGGCGTGGATCTCGTGACCGCGAAAGGACCCATCGAGGATCAGCGGCGCATCAAGTCCCCGGCCGAGGTCGAGGCTCTCCGCGCCGCCATCGCGTTGGGGGACGACACCTACGCCCACATCCTCGACCGATTGCGCCCGGGGACGAGCGAGAAGGAGATCGCCCTCGAGCTCGAGGTCCACATGCGGACCAACGGTGCCGATGAGGTCAGCTTCGAGCCCATCGTCGGCTCCGGCCCCCTCAGCGCGCACATCCATCACACACCCTCGGAGCGTCGTTTCGAGAAGGGTGACTTCATACTGCTCGACTTCGGTGCCCGCGTCGATGGCTATTGCGGCGACCTGACCCGCACGGTGGTGCTGGGCTCGCCGAGCGAGGAGCAGCAACGTCAATACGAGGCGGTCCTGACGGCGAACGCGAACGCCCTCGCTGCGATGAAACCCGACGCGGAATGCCGCGCGGTCGACGGAGTCGCGCGCCGCACGGTCAAGGAGGCGGGGTTCGACGACTTCGGTCATGGGCTCGGTCACGGAGTCGGCCTCGAGGTCCACGAGTCACCACGTTTCAATCGCATCAGCGAGGACATCCTTGCTCCCGGCATGGTGATGACCAACGAGCCGGGGCTCTATCTCGAGACCACTGGAGGCGTTCGCATAGAGGATTGCGTGCTCATCACCGAAACGGGGGCCGAGGTGCTGACGCAGGCACCCAAGGACACGCTTACGGTCGTGTGAGGCACGGTCGTGCCGAGGTCTCGCAACGGTTAGCGTTCCCGGAGTTGGCGCGCGACTCGAATCGCCGACGCCCGGTACAGACCAGCCAGCTAGGAGACTCATGATTTCGACCAACGACATGCGGCCGGGCCAGACCCTGAATCTGGACGGCAAGCTGTTCACCATCACCTACTACCAGCACGTCAAGCCGGGAAAGGGACACGCGTTCGTCAAGACCAAGCTCAAGAACGTCGACTCCGGCGCGGTCGTGGACCGGACCTTCAGGGCCGACGAGAAAGTCGAGCTCGCGGTGCTCGACAAACGCGAGATGCAGTACCTCTACAAGGACGACGCGGGTCTCGTGTTCATGGACAGCGAGAACTACGAGCAGATCCACGTCGACCCGGAGTTTCTCGGCGAGTCGGGGAAGTTCCTCAAGGACGGCACGACCTGCGTCGTGCGGACCTACCGGGACCAGCCCGTCGGCGCCGACCTCCCGGTCAGCATGATTCTCGAAATCACCGAAACCGAGCCGGGGATGAAGGGCGACCGCGTCTCGGGCGCCCTCAAGCCGGCGACGGTCGAAACCGGCGCGATCGTTCAGGTTCCGTTGTTTCTCGAGTCCGGGGACAAGATCAGGGTCGATACCCGCAACGGCGAATACTCCTCGCGGGGCTAGGCCTCTCCGGGATGAAGTCACGTCGTACGGCTCGGCGGCTGGCCCTCGATGTTCTGTACGAGGCGGAGATCCGCGACGTCCTCCCCAACGAGGCGTTCGAGCGGAGACGGAGCGAGGGCTGGGTCGTTCCGGCCCCCGACGATCAAGCTCCCTTAGACGAGGCGGACGGTGTTCCGGCCCCCGCGGAGGAGGCACCCGATGCCGACGCCTTGAGCTACGCGCTAGAGCTCGTCGCGGGCGTGCAGGCGCACCACGCGGACATCGACGCCCTCATCGTTGCCTACGCCGACCGCTGGGCGATTCAACGGATGCCGTTGGTCGACCGCAACCTCGTTCGGCTGGCCATCTTCGAGCTCATGTGGGGCGACGACATCCCCGTGGCCGTCGCCATCAACGAGGCCGTGGAGGTAGCCAAGGAGCTGTCGACCGACGACTCGGGCCGGTTCGTGAACGGGCTGCTCGGCCGCATCGCAGAGGCCGAGCCCCAAACCTGAGCAGGGCCAGGAAGATTCGGATGATCCGAAGGTGAGGAATTCTGCTCACCCTCTGGCAGGAGTGAACGTCCACTCCTGCCCCCGGCACCCCAATTTCGCCCGTCGATGCCGGTTCTGGCTTGGATCCTTTTGCCAAGTCAACCGTATTGACCGGCCCCCGTCCTTCTGCTCGGCTAGATGGGGGCTCTAAGGAGGGGCATGTCCGGCAGCGGGCGCGTTACGACAACCGCACATCGCGGCCGCCCGATCAGGGTGGGGGTGCGGCTGTGCGCCCTGACGATGCTGGCGCTCCTGGCCTACGCCCTGCTGCCCCATCAGGAGCGGATCGAGCGGATCCCATTCCTCGTACTCACGAGCGTCGGAATCGTGGGGGTGATCATGATGTGGGCCTTCCCCTGGCGCCGCGGGGTGAGCCCGCGGCTTCTCGAGTTGGTCCCCGCAGCTTGGGCTCTGTTTTACGTCGTTTTGACCAGCGGGGCCATCATCGTGAGCGGAGGCGGCGACTCCGCTCTGTATCTGCTGTACATCCCGGTGCTCCTGTTCATCGCCCTCGTCTATCCCCTCAACTATCAGATCGCTCTTCTCGTCGTGACGATGGTCTCCTACACGACGGCGATTCTCCTCGAGGAGGAGCCCGCTCCCGCCGGCGATCTCGTCTTTCGTCTTTTCATCCTGGGCATCGCCTTTGCCATCGGCAGCTTCATCTCGTCCGAGTTCAGACGAGTCATCACCGCCGAGACTCGGGCGCGCGCTGAGTCGGAACGGCGGGCAGCTTTGTTCCAGACCGTGGCCGTAGCCGCGCGCGACATCGGGAACCTCAACCCCGACGAGGTCATTCGGGCCGTCGTTCACGCGACCCGGCGACTCGGATTCGAGGCGGCGAACATCTCCGAGGTCGATCACGAGACCCAGACCTACGCGTCGCTGTACGGGCTCGGGGTTCCCGACGAGTACGTGAACGCACGTCTCCCATTCACCATTGGCGGAGTGGGGACGTGCATCAGGGAGGACCGCACCATCGTCGTCGACGACTACCGCGATTTCAAAGTGCCCGTGCCTTCGTTGCAGAAGCTCGGATTCCGCTCGGTCATGGCGACTCCGATCAGACTTCACGGAGAGGTGCGGGCGGTCCTCGTGGGCGGGGCCAGGGAGCAGCTTCGCATCTCCGACGAGGAAGTAGAGGCCTTCGAGCTGCTCGCCGCTCAGGCGTCCAGGGCGCTGGAAGTCGCCGAGGGATTCGAGCAGAAGAACCAGGCCCTCGAGCGTCTGCGCGAGCTCGATCGGATGAAGAGCGACTTCATCGCCACCGTGTCGCACGAGATCAGAACCCCGCTCACCGCCATCGAGGGGTTCGGGAGCACGCTCGAGCGTTACTACGAGAAGCTCGGCCGGGAGGAGCGCCTCGAATTGCTGACGCGGCTCAATGCGAACTCGCGCGTCCTGCACGACATCGTCACCAACCTGCTCGACTTCTCTCGCATCGAGGAGGGTAAGTTCGCGATCGAGCTGAGGCCGGTCGGCCTGGCTCATCGAGTCGATGCGCTGGTGAGCAGGCTTCAGCCGCTGCTCAGCGAACACGTCGTCACCGTGGACGTTGACGGCGAGCTACTGGTCCAGGCCGACCCGCTGCTTCTGGATCGGGTGCTCGAGAATCTCCTTGCGAACGCCGCCAAGTACTCGCCCCCGGGGACTCGCCTCTGGATCGAGGGGGCGAAGGAGGACGATCACGTGCGCGTGGTCGTGGGAGACGAAGGTCCCGGCATTCCGGCCGACGAGCTCGAGCGGCTCGGCGAGCGCTTTTTCAGGGGCGGCGACCCCAACGACCGCCGCATCCGCGGTGCGGGCCTGGGGCTCGCCTTCGCGAAGGAGGTACTCGAGCTGCACGGGTCGAGTCTCGAGGTGATCAGCTCCGAACAGGTGGGGACGAAGTTCTCGTTCGCTCTGCCGACGCCGGCGCGTATGGAGCGCGAGGGAGCCTGATTGCTGCGGGCGGGATGCTCCTTGCCATCCGGTGTAACCTGCTGATGACCAACCTTTAAATCGGCCCTGCGAGGCCGGAAAGGGGTGCAGATCCACGTGTGCAAGATCATCCATAGCTGCGCCGCGCACGCTTCCTCAACCGCCGAGGCGGATCGAGGAGGCGTTTTTTGATGGCTCGATCCAGAGCCGGGTCCGAGCTCGACTTCGCTCTCAAAGCGCGCGTCATGGAGGCCGCGGACGTCCGCCGTGCGCTGACCCGCATCAGCCACGAGATCGTCGAGCGCAACAAGGGGACCGACGACCTCGTGCTCGTCGGCATCCGCACGCGCGGGGCGCCGCTGGCCGACCGCGTTGCGAACTCGATCGCGTCGTTCGAGGCTGTGGACGTTCCCTCCGGAGCTCTCGACGTCAGTCTCTACCGGGATGACGTCGCGCTGCGGGGGCCGCGTCATCTGGAGTCGACCATCGTGCCGGTCGACGTCGACGGTCGCATCGTGGTGCTGGTCGACGATGTCTTATACACGGGACGAACCATCCGGGCCGCGTTCGACGCCATTCTCGATCTCGGCCGGCCTCGGGCCATCCGCCTCGCGGTCCTTGTCGACCGGGGACACCGCGAGCTGCCCATTCGCGCAGACCACGTCGGGAAGAACCTGCCCACCTCGGCCCACGAGGTCGTCCAGGTGCACGTCACTGAGATCGACGGCGAGGACGCCGTACTGATTGGGGAGGTCCACTCGTGATCAAACACCTGCTGTCCATGGATCAGCTCTCGGCGGACCAGATAACCCACGTCCTCGACACGGCAGAGCAGCTCCGGTCGGTAACGGACCGCCCGATCAAGAAGTTGCCGACGTTGAGGGGACGCACGGTGTGCAACCTCTTCTACGAAGCTTCGACACGAACCCGGATCAGCTTCGAGCTGGCAGCGAAGAGGCTGAGCGCCGACGTCATCAACTTCTCCGCGGACTCGAAGTCATCGGTTGCGAAGGGCGAGAGCTTCAAGGACACGGCCTGGACCCTCGAGGCCATGGGGGTGGACGCGATCATCGTCCGTCACGGAAGCTCCGGTGCGCCGCACCAGCTCGCCCGCTGGGTCAAAGCGAGCGTTCTCAACGCGGGCGACGGCTCTCACGAGCATCCGACTCAGGCGCTTCTCGACCTGTTCTCGATCCGTCAGCACTTCAAGGATTTCGAGGCTCTCAAAGTGGCGATCGTCGGAGACATCCTCCACAGCAGGGTCGCCCGCAGCAACGTGAAGGGGCTCGTGACGATGGGAGCGGACGTGACCCTCGTCGGCCCACCGACCCTGATCCCCGCACAGGCGACTCGCTGGGGCGCGACGATCTCGCACGACCTCGACTCGGTCATCGGTGACGCCGACATCTGCTACCTCCTGCGGGTTCAGAAAGAGCGTCAGAACGAACAGCTCTTCCCCTCGCTCCGGGAGTACGCGGCGCTGTGGGGTCTCGACTCGCGGCGACAGGCCCGCATGAAACCCGACTCGCTGGTCATGCACCCGGGGCCGATGAACAGGGGAGTCGAGATCTCGGCCGACGTCTCGGAGTCACCTCGGTCGATCATCCTCGACCAGGTCGCGAACGGCCTTGCGGTCCGAATGAGCCTGCTTTATTTGATGCTCGGCGGAGATCGGCCGGACTCGACCGAAACCGTGCGCGAGCTCACCGAGCAACTCGTATGAGCGCCTGGTTGATCAAGGGCGCGCGCGTCGTGGACCCCGCCTCGGGCCGGGACGAGACCGCCGACGTGAGGATCGCCGACGGCTCGATAACCGGGATCGGCTCGGACCTGGGGGACGGCAAGGCCGAGGTGATCGACGCGGACGGAGCGATCGTGGCGCCGGGCTTCGTCGACCTCCACACCCACCTCAGGGAGCCGGGCCGCGAGGACGAGGAGACCATCGCAACCGCGTCGGCCGGAGCCGCGGCGGGCGGCTACACGGCCATCTGCGCGATGCCCAACACCGATCCCGTCTGCGACACCTCCTCGGTTGCCGAGAAGGTCTGGGCGCTGGGGCGCGAGACCGGCCTGGTCGACGTGCGCGTCGCGGGGGCCCTCAGCCGCGGTCTCGATGGAGCGGTGATGGCCGACATCGGCGAGATGGTGCGCTCCGCCGCACGCGTGACGATGTTCACCGACGACGGGCACGGAGTGCAGGACTCGTTGTTCGCGCGACGGACCATGGAATACCTGGTGGCGTTCGACGCGATCTACGCCGAGCATTGCGAGGACGCTGCGCTGGCGGCGGACGGGCAGATGCACGAGGGCGATCGATCGGCTGCGCTCGGCCTGCGCGGGATTCCTGCGGAGGCCGAGGAGCTCATGGCGGCGCGCGATATCGCCCTCGCGAGACTCACGGGATGCAGGCTTCACCTGCTGCACGTGTCATGTGCTCGGACCGTCGAGCTGGTACGACGTGCGAAGGCCGAGGGGGCACGAATAACCACCGAGGCGGCTCCTCATCACTTCACGCTGACGGATGCCGCACTCGAGACCTACGACCCCTTGATGAAGGTGAACCCTCCTCTGCGTGCAAGCGAGGACGTAGACGCGGTCACGAGGGGCCTGGCGGACGGAACGATTGATGCGATCGCGACCGATCACGCCCCGCACGCGGTCGAGGAGAAGGACCAGGAGTTCAGCTACGCGCCGCCGGGGATGCTGGGACTCGAGACCGCCCTGGCGCTGTCCTTCACGCAGCTCGTCGAACCGGGGCACCTCGATCTGTCGAGGCTCGTCGAGCTCCTGTCCACTAATCCCGCCCGGATACTCGGGCTGGACGAGCAGGGTTCGCTCGAGATCGGCTCGGCGGCAAACGTCGTGGTGATCGATCCGTCCGCGCGCTGGACCGTCGACGCGAGCTCGTTGCAGTCGAAGAGCCGCAACACCCCGTTCAACGGACGGGAGCTGACGGGGCGGGTGGTGCACACCTTCTTCAGGGGGCGGCCGACGGTGCAGGACGGCAAGGCGCTGAACGAGGCGACCGTATGAGCAGCGCCACACTAGCCACTCTCGCCCTCGAGGACGGAACCGTTTTCGAGGGAGTCGGCTTCGGGGCGCGTGGAACGACGACCGGAGAGGTTTGCTTCAACACGGGACTTTCCGGCTATCAGGAGGTGCTCACCGACCCGAGTTACCACGGTCAGATCGTGGCCATGACCGCGCCGCAGATCGGAAACACGGGAGTCAACGCGCACGACGACCAATCGTGGCAGCCGTGGGTCGCCGGTTTCGTGGTGCGCGAGGAATCACCCGTGGCCTCGTCGTGGCGCTCAGAGGGATCCCTGGGCGGCTACCTGAAGCGTCACGGCATCTGCGGGATCGCCGAGGTGGACACGCGACGGCTCACCCGGCATCTCAGAGACCGGGGGGCGATGCGCGGGGCGCTCTCGACCGAGATCACGAAACACGACGAGCTCGTCGATGTCGCCCGTTCGTCGCGCAGCATGGTGGGGGCCGACCTCGCCCGCGAGGTCTCGACCCGGTCGACCTTCGAGTGGGGGCCGGGCGATCTCGAACAGCGGGCGCGCAGCGGTTACGCGGCGGGATCCGAATGGTCTCCTTCGACCTCGGAGTTGCTGACGGAGAACTCGTTCGCGCGGCGCTTCAAGGTGGCCGCGTTCGACTTCGGCATCAAGAAGAACATCCTCGATCTGCTCGTATCGAGCGGATGCGATGTGACCGTCGTGCCCGCGACCACCTCCGCCGCCGAAGTGGAGGGGAAATACGACGGGGTGTTCCTCTCGAACGGTCCCGGCGATCCCGATCCGGTCGTCTACGGGATCGAAACGACGCGCGCCCTGCTCGGGCGCGTGCCCGTATTCGGCATCTGTCTGGGGCACCAGGTGCTCGGCCTGGCTCTCGGAGCGAAGACCTTCAAGCTCCCCTTTGGACATCGTGGTGGAAATCACCCGGTGAGACGGTCGGACTCGCCGCGCGTCGAGATCACCTGTCAGAACCACGGCTTCGCCGTCGAGCCGGAATCCGTGGAAACGACCCCGGCGCGCCTCACTCACATGAACCTGAACGACGACACCGTCGAGGGACTCGAGGTGCCGGGAGTCTGCCACAGCGTTCAGTATCATCCCGAGGCCGGGCCCGGCCCCCACGACTCCCGCTACTTGTTCGAGCGCTTCCGCAAGCTGATGTCCGAGTTCGAGCCAACCGAGGTGCCACTTCCCACGCAATAGATTGACTCGGACACTCGACCGACCAAGGAGGCCCACATGGGGCGAGGAGACCGCAGAACCGTGAGGTGGAAGAAGGACCGCAAGAGGAGGAAGATCCAACGCGAACGCCGGCGGGCAGAGGCCAAGGGAGCCGCGCGTAAGTGAGACGGTCGTTGTGAGCGACTTCACCATCCGGGGCCTCGATCACGTCACGGTAACTACGCCCGAGGAGCTCGAGACGGAGGTGCTCGAGTTCTACGAGAGCACTCTGGGGCTGAGGCGACTCGACAAACCCGCGGGCACCCGTTCGTCGGGCGGGTGGTTCGCGGTCGGCGACCTCGAGCTGCGCGTTTCGCTGGACTCTCACAATCCTCCACCCAAGGCCCATTTCGCGGTCACGGTCGACGACTTCGAGGTGGTCGTCGGGCGAATGCGCGCTTCGGGATTTCACATCGAGCAAGCTCGGCCGATGCCGGGCCGTCATCGGTTCTTCACGCGCGATCCCGCGGGGAATCGAATCGAGATCGTGAGCTACGACCGGTGACGACGCTTTCCGCATGCGCGGACGAGGGAGGCGCTCGTGCCCGCTCGTAGGGACATCGGCAGCATCCTCGTCCTCGGGTCGGGTCCGATCGTGATCGGTCAGGCCTGCGAGTTCGACTACTCGGGCGTCCAGGCGTGCAAGGTGCTGCGCGACGAGGGCTACCGGGTCATCCTCGTCAACTCGAATCCGGCGACGATCATGACCGACCCTGAGTTCGCGGACGCGACCTACATCGAGCCCATCACACCGTCCTTCGTCGAGCGCGTCATCGCGCGCGAGAAGCCCGATGCCGTGCTTCCCACGCTCGGCGGCCAGACGGGACTGAACACCGCCATGGACCTCGCCAAGGACGGGGTCTTCGAGGCGCACGATGTGGCGCTCATCGGCGCCACCCCGGAGATCATCCGGCGCGCGGAGGACAGGCGAGAGTTCAAGAAGGTGATGCAGGAGGCGGGCATCGACCTTCCGCGTTCGACCTTCGCCTACTCGGTCGACGAGGCCGTGCGCGCGGCCGAGGAGCTCGGGTTCCCCGTCGTGATTCGACCGAGCTATGTGCTCGGCGGCGGTGGCTCGGGGGTGGTGAGCACTCCGGACGAGCTGATTCCGGTGGTGTCCGAAGGCATCCGCCTGAGCCCGATCGGTGAGGTGCTGGTCGAGGAATCGATATCAGGCTGGAAGGAGTTCGAGCTCGAGCTCATGCGCGATCGCAACGACAACGTCGTGGTGGTCTGCTCGATCGAGAACCTCGATCCGATGGGCGTCCATACCGGCGACTCCATAACCGTTGCCCCCGCGATGACCCTGACCGACGTCGAGTATCAGGGCATGCGCGACGATGGCGCGCGGGTCATGCGGGCCATCGGCGTCGAGACCGGCGGTTCCAACGTGCAGTTCGCCGTAGATCCGGCAACGGGTCGGCGCGTCGTCATCGAGATGAACCCGCGCGTGTCGCGCAGCTCGGCGCTTGCGTCCAAGGCGACCGGATTTCCCATCGCAAAGATCGCCGCCAAGCTCGCGGTCGGCTACACGCTCGACGAGATTACCAACGACATCACGAAGAAGACGCCGGCGAGCTTCGAGCCGAGCATCGACTACGTCGTCGTCAAGATCCCGCGCTTCAACTTCGAGAAGTTCGCCGGCGCGAGCAGGGTCCTGGGAACCAAGATGAAATCGGTCGGCGAGGTGATGGCCATCGGCCGAACCTTCGACGAAGCACTGCAGAAGGGCTATCGCTCGCTCGAGCGCGATTTGGACGGGCTCGGGGGCCCCGGCATCCAGGTGTCGCTGGAGGACTGCCTCGAACGCATCGCGAGCCCGACCGAGGAGCGGCTGCATCTCGTTGAACGCGCGCTGTACCTCGGAGCCGACCCCGCGACGGTCGCCGAAGTGACGAAGATCGATCTGTGGTTCGTGACGCAGATCGCTCGCATCGTGGACATGCGAAAACGACTGGAGGGCGTGGGGTTCCTCGGCGACCTCGACGTGCAATCTCTGAAGAGGGCCAAGCGGCTGGGGTTCGGCGACGCTCAGATCGCCCGTCTGGTGGGATCGTCCGAGCAGGAGGTACGGGCACGACGAGTCGCGCTGGGCGTTCTTCCGACCTACAAGACGGTCGATACCTGCGCGGCGGAGTTCGAGGCCTACACGCCGTACTTCTATTCGACCTACGAGGACGAAGACGAGGTGACTCCCACCGGGCGCGAGAAGGTGCTCGTTCTCGGGTCGGGACCGAACCGCATAGGGCAGGGGATCGAGTTCGACTACTGCTGCGTGCACGCCGCATTCGCTCTGAGCGACGCCGGGTTCGAGACGATCATGCTCAACTGCAACCCCGAGACCGTCTCGACCGACTACGACACGTCCGATAGGCTCTATTTCGAACCCCTCACTTTCGAGGACGTCATGAACGTCGTCGAGAAAGAGCGCCCGCGCGGCGTCATCGTTCAGCTCGGCGGCCAGACTCCGCTGAAACTCGCGGATCGGCTCGCACGGTCGGGTGTGCCGATCCTGGGGACTCAACCGGAGGCGATCGACCGGGCCGAGGATCGCGAGCGCTTCGGCGACCTGCTCGCCGACCAGCGTCTTCCGCACCCCGCCAACGGGATGGCGCGCTCCGTTGCGGAGGCGCGCGCGATCGCGGCCTCGATCGGTTATCCGGTGCTGGTTCGTCCCTCGTACGTGCTCGGAGGCCGGGCGATGGAGATCGTTTACGAGGCCGAGTCCCTCGAGCACTACATGAACACGGCGGCGGAGGTGAGTCCCGCCCATCCGGTGCTCATCGACCGCTTCCTCGAGGGTGCCATCGAAGTCGACTGCGATGCGGTGTTCGACGGCCACGAGCTGTACGTCGGAGGTGTGCTCGAGCACATCGAAGAGGCCGGCGTCCACTCGGGTGACTCCGCGTGCGCCCTCCCACCGTTCACTCTCGGAAACGACGAGGTCCAGAGTGTCGTAGACCACACCGAAGTCATTGCGCGAGAGCTCGACGTGCGAGGGCTCATCAACGTCCAGTACGCGGTCAAGGACGACCAGGTGTTCGTCATCGAGGCGAACCCGCGCGCGAGCCGCACCGTGCCGTTCGTCTCCAAGGCCACCGGCGTCCCCCTCGCGAAGGTGGCGGCGCGCGTCATGGCCGGCGCGACGCTGGCCGAGCTGCGCGCCGAGGGACTGGTCCCGCAGCGCTCGCTCGGGCACGAGACCATGAGGCACGTTGCGGTCAAGGAGGCCGTGATGCCGTTCGAGCGCTTTCCCGGAGTGGATACCCTGCTGGGCCCCGAGATGCGCTCCACCGGGGAGGTCATGGGAATCGATTCGAACTTCGGGGTCGCCTTCGCCAAGGCCGAGGCGGGGGCCGGTGTCCGTCTGCCGTCCAAGGGCACGGTCTTCATCTCGGTATCGAACCGGGACAAACGAGCGGTCATCTTCCCGGCGAAACGCCTGGCCGACCTGGGCTTTCACCTCGTGGCTACGGGCGGCACGGCCCAGGTCCTGAGGAGAGCCGGGGTCGACGTCGATATCGTCGAGAAGGTGTCGTCGACCTCCGGCGACGGCAGCACGGGTGGGCGGGTGCTGAACGTCATCGACAAGATCGGCTCGGGCGAGGTCGAGCTCGTCTTCAACACTCCGTTGGGCCGGGGGGCCCGAACCGATGGATACTTCATCAGGACGGCGTCGGTCGCGGCCGGCGTGCCGTGCGTCACGACCATGCCCGGTATGGCCGCAGCCGTCCAGGCGATAGAGGAGATCATCAGCGGAGCGCTGACGGTGCGACCTCTGCAAGAGTTCCTGGCGGCGATGGCGGGACGAGCTCGGCCGGACCGCAGAGAGGACGCGGGGCGGGCTCGGCCGGACCGCAGAGAGGACGCGGGGCGGGCTCGGCCGGACCGCAGAGAGGACGCGGGGCGGGCTCGGCCGGACCGCAGAGAGGAACGGTAGCAAGTTGCTGCTGACGAGAGGCGAGGTACTCGGACACAAGAAGTACGGCGAGCACTATCACTCGCTCACGATCGTCGCGCCGGAGGTCGGCGAGCAGGTCCAGCCGGGACAGTTCATCAACGTTCTCTGCGGGGAGGGCAGCGCCCACATCCTGCGGCGGCCGTTCTCCGTGTACCGCGTGCACAAGCGCGGTGGGTGGGCGTCGACGATCGAGATCGTGTTCGACATCAGAGGGGCGGGGACGGAATATCTCGCACACCTGCGCCCGCACATGATGGTCGACCTCGTGGGCCCGCTGGGCCGCGGGTTCGCGCTGCCCAAGGGGCGCGCTCACTGTCTCTTGGTCGGAGGGGGCATCGGGGCCGCTCCGTTGTTCTTCCTGGCCGACGATCTTCGCAACGACGGTCACCGCGTGGACGTGATCCTCGGTGCGCGCTCCAACCGCATGCTGCTCAATCCGATCGAGGTGCGTCGCCTGGCCTCCGTTGCACGCGTCGTGACCGAGGACGGGAGCACGGGGGAGCAGGGGCGGGTTACAGACGTCCTCGAGGAGACCATCGAACGGTGCGAGACCGAGATCATCTACACCTGCGGACCTCATCCAATGCTCGAGGCCGTGACGAAGATCGGCGTGAATCGCAAGCTGCCGGTCCAGGTCGCGGTCGAGGAGCTGATGGCATGCGGCTATGGAGTCTGCATGACCTGCGTCATGCCCCTGAAGGTAAAGAAAAAGGCGGGAGCAGGCAAAAGCCGCGCACGAGGGGCGCGAACCAGCGTCAACGCCGACGGCTCTCAGGCCGACGCCGAGGACGAGGTCACCTACGCCCGTTCCTGCACCGAGGGTCCGGTCTTCAACGGAGCGTCGGTCATATGGAACGGCCACGAGGAACCAGTTGCACCGGATCAGGCCGAGCTGTCACCGACCGGTCTCGCCGTTGCACATGGAGGCTTCGAGGACTCCGCCGACGAGCATCCACCCCCGGGGAACTGAGACTGATGGCCGACCTCTCGATCAAACTCGCAGGCGTTGAGCTGAGGACCCCCGTGTTGGTCGCGTCGGGAACCTTCGGCGCCGGGCGCGAGGGAAGCTACTTCGTCCCGGTGAACCAACTTGGCGGGATCATCGTGAAGTCGACGACTCTCACTCCGTGGAAGGGCAAGCCCACTCCGCGCATGTGCGAGACGCCGTCCGGGATGCTGAACGCGATCGGAATCCAGAACAAGGGCATCGACCATTTCATCTCGACGGATCTGCCGTGGCTGCTCAAGAAGGACGCGACCGTGTTCGCGTCGATCGCGGGCAACACGGTCGACGAGTACATAAAGGTCGCCGACAAGCTGCGCACCGGAGGGCGTGGGATCACGGGCGTAGAGATCAACATCTCGTGTCCCAACCTCGAGGACCACAGCAACATGTTCAGTCACAGCCCCGAGTCGACCACCGCAGTGGTCGCGGGTGTGAGAAAGGCGTTACCCAAGGCTGCGCTGTTTCCCAAGTTGTCCCCGAACGTGACTTCGCTCACGGAGATTGCCGGTGCAGCAATCGAGGCGGGGGCGGATGGTCTGTCGCTCATCAACACGCTCTTCGGCATGGCGATAGACGTCGAGCACCGTCGGCCCAAGCTCGCGGGCGTGACGGGAGGCCTTTCCGGGCCCGCCATTCGACCGGTCGCCGTGCGCGCGGTGTGGGAGGTGCACAACGCCTTTCCCCACATCCCCGTTATCGGACAGGGCGGGATCTCGACCGCGGAGGATGCGCTCGAGTTCATCCTCGCCGGCGCGAGCGCCGTCGCCGTAGGTACGAGCAACTTCGTGAACCCGCGCTCGTCCCTGGAAGTAACGAAGGGCATCGGAGAGTACATGGACCGCAACCACGTCGCCTCCGTCGCCGAGCTCGTCGGCTCGGTGAAAACAGAGGGTTGATGAGCCGAGCAGCCAACCCCATCTGCGTCGCCCTCGACTTCGCCGATGAAGAGATGGTGCGGTCGACGGCGAACGCGGTCGCACCCTTCGCCGGCGTCTTCAAGGTCGGTCTGACGGCCCTCTACGGCGCGGGCACCGACCTGGTCGGCGACCTCGCGAAGGACCGGCCGGTGTTCGTCGATGCCAAGCTTCACGACATCCCCGCCCAGGTCGAGGGGGCGATGACCTCCATCGCGGAGCTGGGCGCGAGCTACGTCACCGTGCACGCGGCCGGCGGCTTCGACATGGTCAAAGCGGCCGTCGGCGCGGCCGGCGCCGGCCTCGAGGTGCTCGCGGTGACCGTCCTGACGAGTCTCGACGACGCCGAGGTCGACAAGCTCGGCTTCGCGGGAACGACCGAGGACGGGGTTCTCAGACTGGCCGAGCGGGCTCTCGACGCCGGCGCGCACGGACTCGTCTGTTCGCCACTCGAGCTGGCGGCGCTGCGCGGCCGCTTCGGCGACGCCGCCGACCTGGTGGTTCCCGGGATTCGCCCGGCCGGGGCCGGCGCGGACGACCAACGACGAACGCTCGGCCCCCGAGAGGCGCTCGACGCCGGCGCGACGTTGCTCGTGGTCGGGCGCCCGATTACGGCGGCGGTCGACCCCGCAACCGCGGCTCGTCGCATGCTCGAGTCGATAGCAGCTCGATGACGCCTGAAGAGGTTCTCGCCATCCTCGAGAGCACCGGTGCGGTCCAGCGCGGGCACTTCCGGCTCTCGTCGGGACGTCACAGCGACGTCTACGCGCAGAAGTTCAGGGTGCTCGAACATCCCCGACTCGCGCACGACCTGGGGGCGGCCATA
Organism: Actinomycetota bacterium; assembly: GCA_009379915.1. Lineage (GTDB taxonomy): Bacteria > Actinomycetota > CADDZG01 > CADDZG01 > WHSQ01 > WHSV01. The sequence continues at coordinate 21,901 of WHSV01000050.1, forward strand.
GCGGATGAGTTCGAGCGAGGTTTCGACGTCGTCGCCAGCCCCGCGGTCGGCGCGGTGATCCTCGGTTTCGCAACCGCTCTGGCCGCCGACGCCCGCTTCGTCTTCGCGGAGCGGGTCGAGGGGTCCATGGCATTCCGAAGAGGTTTTCGAGTCGAGCCTCACGAGCGGGTGCTGGTCGTTGAGGACGTCGTAACCACCGGAGGGTCGGTCAAGGAGGTCCTGGACCTGCTCGAGCGGATGGGACCCGTGGTCGTGGGCGTGGGCGCTCTTGTCGACCGCACGAGCCCCGGCTCGGCCCCCGACCTCGGCGTCTCGCTGCGGGCGCTCCTGCGGCTCGACGCCGAGAGCTGGCGGGCGGCGGATTGTCCTTTGTGCGCGCGGCAACAACCGATCACCGATCCGGGGAGCAGCCGCATGGCGGCTTGGTCCTCTCTCCCAGAAAAAGGCGGTTGAGCAGGGCAAAGAGGTCCAACCGCGTTGCGGGGGTGGTCGCCGGATGCCTATACTCCGGCACGGCCCTTACGAGCGAGAAGGCTCTTACGCGACGCCACCGGGCCCTGCACCTCCACACATTCGACGACCGGATTTCGACTAGGGGGATGTCTCGATGCCATTGCCACCTCCGCTCACCGACGAGCAGCGAAAGCAGGCTCTGGCCAAGGCCGCGATCGCGCGCCGAAAGCGAGCCGAGCTCAAGGAACAGCTCAAGAGCGGCCGAACCACCCTGCGGGAACTGCTCGATCGAACGAGCGACGAGATCGTCGGCAAGATGAAGGTGTCCACGGTGCTCGAATCTCTGCCCGGTGTCGGACGGGTCCGGGCGAGAAAGATCATGGAGAGGCTCGACATCTCGGAGTCACGTCGCATGAGAGGCCTGGGAGCGAAGCAGAAGGAGAACCTCCTAACCGAGTTCGCCCGCCGCTAGGTTGGGGGCCCGCAGGTTGGCTGGGGACCGGTAGGTGGCCGACTCATCCGGCCGGGCTCGACTCTTCGTGGTTTCCGGCCCCTCGGGGGCCGGAAAGGGCACCGTGGTCGCAGGCCTGCTCCAGCACCGTCCGGATGTCTTCTTATCGGTGTCGTCGACCACCCGGCCCGCTCGCCGAGGCGAGGTAGACGGGGTCAACTACCACTTCGTCAGCGAGCGGGACTTCATCGCGGGCCGGGACCGTGGAGATTTCCTCGAGACCGCCGAGGTCTACGGCAACTACTACGGGACTCCCCGCGCGCTCGTCGAGGCGGCTCTGCGAGAGGGTCGTGACGTCATCCTGGAGCTCGACATCCAGGGGGCGCTGGCCGTGAAGAGGGCTCTGCCGGAATCCGTCCTCATCTTCATCGAACCGCCCTCCCTCGAAGAGCTCTTCAGCCGCCTGCGGGGGCGGCGCACCGAGGATCCCGATGCGCTGAGACGGCGGGTGCAGGCGGCCTACGACGAGGTCAAGGAGAAGGGCGCCTACGACCACATCGTGGTAAACGACCGGATCGAGGACGCGATTGCCCAGGTCATCCGTATAATGGATGCACCGCAGGAACGAACCCCGCATCCCGGAAGCTAAGTCGTGCGCGCATCCGAGTGCAGGATTTCGACCAACAGGATTGACCGGCAGAATCGACGAGCCGAATTGACGAGAAGGACTGATTCATGATCGAGCCAAAGATCGAGACGTTGCTCACCGACGTCGACTCCAAGTACACCCTCGTGATCCTCGCGGCCAAGCGGAGCCGCCAGATCAACTCCTACTTCACCCAGCTCGGCGAGGGCATCGCCGAGCACACCCCTCCGCAGATCCCCCTCGATCCCGACCGGGCCCCCAAGCCGCTGTCGATCGCGCTGACCGAGATTGCCGAGGGCAAGCTCTCCTACGAGCGCACGTCCGACGGGATCAAGTAGCGATCGTCTCGACGATCGCGGGAACGGAAGGACCACCGCGATGGGCCCGCAGGGGGTTCGCCACTCGAGCGACGTAGAGGTCGGCGGGAAGAAGATCGTGCTCGCCGTCAGCGGCGGGATCGCGGCCTACAAGAGCGTCCACGTCGCCCGCTCGATGACCCAGCTGGGGGCCGACGTCAGGGTCGTCATGACCCGCTCGGCCGAGCGCTTCGTGGGCGACCAGACCTTTGCCGGGGTGACGGGCAACGCCGTCGCCAAGGATCTCTTTGGCGACGGACCCGATGCGCCCCACGTCGAGCTGGCGCGGGGAGCCGACCTGGCCCTCGTCGCCCCCGCGACGGCCAATTCAATCGCCAGGATGGCGGCCGGGCTCGCCGACGACCTTTTGGCGGCCACTCTGCTCACGGTCCAGTGTCCGATCGTGATCGCTCCCGCCATGCACGCCGAGATGTGGGCCCACCCGGCCACCGCGGCCAACCTCGCCACGCTCGCCGGGCGCGGCGTCATCCAGGTGGGGCCGAATTCGGGGCCACTGATGTCGGGCGACACCGGGATGGGGCGGATGGCCGAGCCCCACGAGATCGTTGCCGCCGCCCTCGATGCCATTGGCCACGCGCAGGATCTCTCCGGCCGGCGCGTAGTCGTCACAGCGGGGGGGACCCAGGAGCCCATCGACCCGGTGCGCTTCATCGGGAACCGGTCGTCGGGCCTGATGGGGTTTGCCATCGCGCACGAGGCGGCCCGGCGGGGGGCCAAGGTCACGCTCGTGACGGGCCCCAACACCCTGATCCAGCCCCCCGGCATCGAGGTCGTCGACGTGCACACCGCGGACGAGATGCGCGACGCGGTGCTGAACGGGGCCGCCGACGCCGACGTGATCGTCAAGGCGGCGGCGGTCGCCGACTTCAAGCCCGTGGATCACGCCGACAAGAAGCTGAAGAAGGCCGAGGGACCCCCCGAGATCACACTCGAGCCGACTCCCGACATTCTCGCCGAGCTCGGCGCACATCCGGAGCTGCGCAAACCCGGAAGCGTGCTCGTCGGCTTTGCCGCGGAGACCGTGGAGGACGTCGACCAGCTCAAGGCCCTTGCGCGCCACAAGCTCGAGGCCAAGGGCGCGGACATGATCGTCGCCAACGAGGTCGGCACCCACGACTCGGGATTCGGAGTGCGCACGAACCGGGCGGTGATCGCCACGGCCGACGGCGTCGTCGACGTGGGCCTTGTGTCCAAGGAGGCGCTGGCCGCGGCGCTCGTCGACCGGGTGGTCGCGTTTCTCGCCTTGCGGGCCTGAAACCGGGCTACCGTTCGGCCAGCGGAGGTCCGCCGGTGTCTCCGATCTCCCGGCCGGGGTCGTAATAGCTCCGGTCGGCTTCGTCGAGCTCCTCCCCAGCGGCCGCCGCCAGCTCCCCGTCCAAGAGGAACTCGGTAGTGGCCTCCTCGATGACGCGCTGCGCCTCCTCGACCTCCTCCGCGT
>WHSV01000146.1 GCA_009379915.1 Actinomycetota bacterium
CGCGAGCACGGTCTCGCTTCGGGCCTCGGTGCACTCGGTCTCATGGCGGGGCTCCTGTTCATGTACGTCACCGGACTACTGACCGCTTGATGGGAGTCAAGAACCTGAGGATTGCCGCGATCGTGGCAATCGGGATCGCGTTGGGTGCGTGCTCGGAAGACGACGGCGCCATGGTGAGGATGGAATCAGGCCAACGCTTCGAGCCGGAGGTCCTGACCGTCTCGGTGAACGAGACCGTCACCTTTGTCAATGAGTCCCGCGATGCCCACACGGTTACGGCGTACGAGGACGGTTTGCCCGAGGGTGCAGCGTACTTCGCCAGTGGCGGCTTCGAAAGTGAGAGCGCGGCCCGAGATGATCTTGCCGAGGGGCTGCTGTCGTCCGGCGACAGCTTCGAGGTTAGGTTCGAATCCTCGGGCACCTATCGGTACTTCTGCATTCCACACGAGAGTTCGGGCATGACCGGCCGCCTTGTCGTCGAAGAATAGGCCCCATGTTGCGCAGCAAGGAGCGAGCCGATCTCGCCCTCAGGAAAGCCTTTTTCGGGTAGGCCGCCGTCGAGTTGACGACAGGGTCGGCACCTTTGCGACGGGCCCCCAGCAAACCGGACGTGAATCTTTCGGTTCACCAGCTTCCGCAGTGCCTTGTCTTCTAGGTGTCGAACGATCTCAGTTAAGGTCCGCCTTTGTCCAAGAGCTGACCAAGTTCGTTCGACTGAATGATGACCGCCGACATTCCCGTGTCAGTCGTCGTTGCGTGCTGCTCTCCGGCTTGCCAGAAGGCAGCCTGTCCAGCAGCAATGGCAACGGAGTGGCCGTCACTGCCCGACACCCATCCGTTTCCATTCACAACCAGGAAGAGCTGGTCTGTACCTGCTGGATGTCTTCCGATCAGACCCTCGGGGTCCAGGTATGCAACATGGACACGGGCGCCCGTAAGAACACCGGCAAGCACAGGGGCGACGACAAAGTTCCGACTGTCGTATTGATCGATCGACATGCCGTGTGCAGGATTGAAGTTGAATATCCTCATGTCTGCTCCTGACGCCCTGCACTATGTGACCGACGTCCATGGATGGCATCTCTAGATGAGGGCCAGTCCTCAGCCGCCCTTTCCGCAAAGGCTGCGGAGACGGCTTTCCAAACGGGTCGTTTGACGACGTAATCTCCTATAGTGAGGGATCGTGAATAGCAACGGGTTTGCCCGAATTGCCACGGTCGCCATCGGGGCTGCCGGCGTGGTCGGCGCTCATACGTTCGCTTACCGGTTGGCACACGCGTCGCGCGCGAGCCACGATCACGCGCTCGAGTCGACGGGCCACGGGTATTGGGACCTGGCCATCCTGCTGGGCCTCGCGGCGCTCATCATCGGAGTAGGCGTCGAGATGGTGTTCGGAGGAGGCCGATCCAAGCCCAGGCGCGCCCTCTTCACGTGGCTTCGGCTCTTCGCGCTCCAAGGGCTGACGTTTGCGGTCCTCGAGTCGCTCGAGCGACTCGTGCAGGGTCCCGAGCAGCTGACGCTTCTGTTCCACGAGCCCGCCTTTTGGCTGGCCTTCCCGCTTCTGGTCCTTACGGCTGCCGCGGGGTGTGTTCTCCTCGTTCTCGCGCGCAAAGCCGGAGAGACTCTTGCCCGCCGCCGGCGGCCTCTCCGAGGGGAGCGACGTCTCACCTTGCGCATGCGGTCTCACTCCGTTCAAGTCATCTCGCACGTACTCGTTGCGATGTCGCGCGAGCGAGCACCACCTCCCCGTCCGGTCGTTTGATCACGAGCGGGCGCTGACGCCCGCGCCCGACTGGAAAGTGTGGTGAGAATGAGAAGAGTTGGTCTGTCCGTCGTGTTCGCGGTCGCAATCCTGTGCCTCGGCACGGGCGCGGCCTGGGCTCACGGTGACAAAGTGAAGACGGACCCCAAGAAGAATGCACGGGTGGCGATACCCAGGATGGTCTCGGTCACCCTCTCAGAGGCGCCGGTACCTCAGTCTCAGCTGTTGATCACGGACGGCTGTGGGGACGACGTGACCGGGGAGGTGTCGGTCGAGGGCGAGACCCTGCAGGCTTCCATCGGCGAAGCGCAGCCGGGCAAGTGGAAGGCTGCTTACCGCGCCGTTTCGGCCGTCGACGGGCATCCCACCGAGGACGACTGGAGCTTCACGGTCCAGGGGACGGCCCACTGTGACGGTGACTCGGAGGAGGTCGCGCCGACCGACGAAACGTCCGTCGAGCCGACGGCCACAGCCGATGAGGAAGCCACGACCGCTGCAGGCGGCGATTCCGGGACCCCGAACACGTCCGGCTCCGAAGAGAGCAGCTTCCCCGTGGTCCCCGTGGTGCTCGGTGGGGTTGGGCTTGTCGCGGTGGCGGCCGTCGTCAGGGCTAAGACCGCGAGTTAGTGGCAGAGGACATCCTTCTGGCCCACGGGGTGGGCCGGGTGTACCAATCGCCGCTGCCGCTGTGGCTGTATCTGGCCGGCGCAGGAGCGACCGTCGCTGCGTCGTTTTTGTTGCGCGCGTTCGTGCGCGACAAGGCTGAGTTGCGTCCAGAAATGAAGGTGGCGGGCACGATCTTCTCGATCGTGACCACGCGCCTTCTTACCGGCGCCGGAGTCTTCGGCCTGTTGCTCACGCTCGCCTCTGGCGCCTTCGGCGCGGATGCCGGACTGAGTCTCGCCTCCCTGCTCTTCTGGGTGGGCCTGGTCGTGGGCACGGTGACCCTGAGTGCCGTGATGGCGGGAAGCTGGGAACGCATCGATCCGTGGGCGACGCTCGAACGCTTCTACCGGACCGAGGAGGCGGAGCCAAGCCCTCCTCTCCAACGACGCGTCGAGTCGATGTGGTGGATCGCGCCGCTGACGATCTACCTCCTCTTCTGGTTCGAGCTCGTGTCGGGCGTAGGCTTCGATTCGTTCTGGATCGTCGCCGGGTTGCTGGGTTACACATTGCTCGTTCTGAGTCTGCGCGCGCCGCTCGGGCACGTGTGGAGTTCCGTGGATCCGGTGGCGATCCTGTTCGGCTTCGCACAGAGGGTGGCTCCCCTGCGACTGGGAGGCGACGGCCTCCACTACCGGGGCTGGATTCGAGGCCTGGAGGAAGAGCGGCCGATGCCCAGAGGTCTGTACGCCGCTCTGTTCGTGCTCCTTGCCTCCACGACCCTGGACAACGTGCGTGAGACGGTTGGTTGGACCGACTTCCGCAACGCCGTGGGCCTGGGGGGGGCGAACGATGTCCTGGTCGAATCGGTGGCGCTGGCTCTGTTCTCGCTCGTGTTTCTGGTGCCGTTTCTCGTGACGGTGTGGGTAGCGCGCCGGTTCATCGGCGAGCATGTCGGGTTCGGCGAGATGGGTCGTCGTTTCGGCTGGTCCCTGATCCCCATCGGGGTCGCTTACGTGCTGGCGCACAATGCTCCACTCGTTCTCTCGGGGTTCCCTCTCATCCTTAGGGGGCTGTCTGATCCCTTCGAGCTGGGCTGGAACCTGTTCGGGACCGCGGACGCTCTTCAGGGCTTCTTTCCCTCGCCCGCACTTGTCTGGTTTCTCGAGATCGCCGTAATCGTGGGCGGACATATTCTTGGGGTGCTGGCGGCGCACCGGAGTGCCGTGCGTCTGGGACGATCTCACCGAGCAGCAGTCAAAAGCCAGTACGCGCTCACGGCACTGATGTCGGTGTTCACGATCACGACCCTCTGGCTGCTGTCGCAGCCACTGGTCACTTGATCGTGAGGTGTTTTTGAGTGATTAATGGGCCGGACATGGTTTTCGCCCACACACTCGGATCGGGGGGGCCCGATCTCGAGCTGACATTGATTGCAGGCGCCTTAGCGGTGCTCGGCATCGTGTTCTTCTTCCAGAAGGCGGTCAAGCCGGCGGTGAGCATCGGTCTCCTCGTCGTGTCCATCGGCGCGGGGGCGTTCGCTTTCGCTATGGGAGGCGATGGGGAACCCGTGTCCTCCGAAGACGCGAGCATTACGATCCTCTCTCCGGCGGACGGCGCTACCGTCCCGGCCAACGAGCCCGTCGAGATCACCTATGAGATCGACCCCGGGGGTCTGCCGTCCGACCAACTTGGAGACATGCACGTCTACGTCGACGGCGAACTTGATTCGATGCAGATGACGGATGTGCTCGAGGTCGAGTTGGAGCCAGG
>WHSV01000051.1 GCA_009379915.1 Actinomycetota bacterium
ACGCCAACCGGCACGAGTATCATGTGCCGGCCCGGGCGCTTAGCTCAGCGGGAGAGCGCTGCCTTCACACGGCAGAGGCCAGTGGTTCGATCCCACTAGCGCCCACAAGGAAAGCCGCAGGTCACGGCCTGTTTTCTCCACCGAACGCCCGTTCGACCGGCTCGCGAAATGGGGCGTTGGCCACGCGTTGGACACGCGCCGATGAACTACGGCGAAGGGGACTCACTGAAGCCTGAGCCTGCGCCGCATCCGAGGCCATGACGTCGAGCGCCTCGGTGGTCCGCTCCTCGCTGCCCGGTAGGAGATGCCCGTACTGATCCAGCACCACCGACACCGACGTATGCCCTACCCGGCCGAGCGCAGAGATATCGGCGCCGCCGAGAGCGAGGATGGGAAGGTTGAAGCTCACCAAAGGAACCGAGCGCGCCGCCGACAGAATCCCCGAACGCATGACCTCCTCATTGACCGGGGGCCGCCTCCCGTTTTTCTCGGAAGACTGCTCAGGGCATACCTCAGCCGCCAGTTTAAAAAATGCTGGTAGGGACCCACGCTGTCGCCCCTGTCCCATCCGTTCGGCGCGTTCGCACGACCGCAAATGGGAGGGATCGAGATGACAGATAGCGAATGCCGTATCGCGTGCCATGAGGCCGGCCGCGGGTGAAAGCCTCCTTACGATTGCGAGACCACTCCGCCATGTTTATCGAGACCATGCCGGGCTCTACCTGATCCTCCAGGACCCAGCGCGTGTCTTTGAGAAAAAGCTGGTCTGTAGCGAGCCTGGTCTCGGAAGCCTCCACGTGCTTAAGTGGTCCCAACCGAGATTGGGGTGCAGAGGTAAGCGTGAGCGACCTCCAACAGAAGGTCCTGGTGACTGTCATCAGTGCAGCGCTGGCCGGGTGGCTACTCCCGGCCCTCACGAGACAATCTGCCGACCGACAAAGAGAGATCGAGCTAAAGGCGACGTTGGTCGGTGAGTTGTCCGAAGGCGCGACGCGGGCCTTCTCGTCGGCCCGAGCCATTATTAGGCAGACCCTGCCCGAGGCGGCTGAGAGAAGACAGCGACAGGAGGAACTCAGAGAAGAGGGAGCGATCGATACCTCGTGCTCCGCCGAGGAGCTCAGCGACTTGTGCCGCGAAGAACGGCGGGCGGTCGCGGAACGCATTCTCCTGGCAAGAGAGGACTGGCTTGAGCTGAGCGATCGTCTGGAGGCTCAGGTAACGGTGTATTTCTCGGAAGAGCTAGGCGGGGATCTGGATACGTTCTCCCTTCGCCTGCTCGACTACGTTCGCTTGACCTTCCGGCTCCGCCCAGAGGAGCGCGCCTCTGCATTGCGCCGTCTGAAGGACTATCTCCCCACCGCAGAAGGCATCGACTCTGCGTTGCTGGAAAAGAATCCGATCGACGCCAGAAGTACAGGAGTTGGGGCACAGCAGGCCGATGTGTGGGAGGGGCTGTGGGAAGCAGTGGAGGGGGAGCTGCGCGAAGTATCGAGGGCCGTACTCGGCGGCGATGGGAAAGGGTTCAGCACCAACTATGGTGACCTGGCATGCGACCTGCTGTTCTTCGTGCCGTTCATGCCCGGGTGCGAGAGCTGATCTCGCGCCGGCCCCAACCCTTTTCTGTTACGACGCGGAGGGCTCGCCGCCAATAAGTCCAACGTCCCTTGACGCCGGGGCGCCCCGAGCCGACGGCAACAGCGACCGGAGGGGGAGGGGATCTCGAGCTGAGCACCAAAAGGCTGAACGCGGAGGAGGTGCGCTGACGAGGCAGGCGGCAGCTGCGGGCATCAGCGCACCTCTTCCGGCCCGGAACGGGTCCGGTGGCACTTTCGGAAGCCAAAATGACATCGATGGGATTCTGGACGCTTTCAGGGGTCGTAAATCCGATTTTGTGGGCAAGGACGTCGTGAAACGCAGGGGGAAGACAAACCGACTAGTTGCGAGCAACGGTTTCCAATCTTCTCCCTGCGGAGAAGACGACGAGTCTTCCCGGGAAGTCTGCCGTTGGAAGCCTTTGGACACCCGACGGCGAGAGACGATGAGAGACCACGGCAACCCCAAACCCATGCCCACCATCCGTCCGAGCAGGGGAACTGCAAGAATCGCCAGACGTTGAGAATCTTCGAAAAGAGTCCTACCGCGCTTTCACACGGCAGAGGTCACTGGTTCGATCCCAGTAGCGCCCACGTACATACGTTCAGGCAGAGGTCATACTGTCTGGGCGCGGTAGCGGCGCCGGCTATTGGTCAACGGCGGCGAGGATCGCGGTCGCGAGCTCACGAGGCCGAGTGAGCTGGGGCCAGTGCCCGGTCGGCAGGTCGACGAGCTCGACGTCCGTGATTTTGGCGAGCTCGGAGACATAAGGTTGACCCTCTGCCATCCAGCGGCGCAGCGTCTCGGCCGGGAACTCGCAGGCTATGACGGTGGCCGGCACCTCGTACCGGCGGTCGTCGCTCAGCGTCTGCTTGTCGCTCGTGACGCCCAGGGGCTCTGGAATGGCGATGCTGCGGAACTTCGCTCGCAGGCTCTCGTCGAGATCGACAAGGTCCTCCTCCCCGAACTCCGACCACTCCGGCAGCGGGACCTCCCCGTTCACCACGGGCAGCTCGTCGTTGATGACATCTCCGTCCCCGAGTGGACCGCTGTCCACGTAGATCACCCGAGCGATGCGATCGGGGCGGGCATCCGCCGCGGCATGCGCGATGGCGCCACCGCCGCTGTGTCCGACGAGCACGACCGGATCGGGAAGCGAGTCGACAACCGCGACCACAGCGTTGACGTGGTCACGAAGGCCTATGCCCGAACGGTCGGCCGCGCGCGACTCGAGGCCGGGGAGCGTGAGTGCGTGAACGGTGTGGCCGGCGTTTCGGAGTGGCGCGGCAACCTCGTCCCACGATGCACCGTCGAGCCAGAAGCCCGGGATCAGAACGATATCCATGCTTCGAGAATATCCGCGGCCCACCGACGGCAAACGGCCACCCCCACGCCTCGACGACTTCCCGACCTGCGGAATCCCCACGGAATCGACAGCCCGGGATTGGTTGCCATTTCATCTCCAGGTGCCTTGTTGTCGGCGCTCGAACGTTCGAGACTGAGCACTTCAATCGGCCTGGGAGGCGAACGAATGAACACCAACCTCAAGTCCTGCGCGGCTGCGATCGCGGCCCTCACCATTGTGGCGCTGACGCCCCTCGCGGCGAGCGCTACTTCCCGGGGACAACGGCCGGATCATCTTCAACCGGGGATCCTTCGAGAAACCGACCTTTCTCGTCTCGATGGAGCCGGATGGGTCCGACGTCTCGCGCCTGACGGGGAGAGCTCGGAGTGGCAACCAAGCCGTCTACCAGAAGTGAGGATTCCAGTGCGACCTCTTCATCATCGATCTGACCACCGGTGTCGAAACGAGACTCACGGACACCAGGGCGGATGAGATCGCGCCCGATTGGGGCGTCGACGACGTGATCGTCTTCGAGCGCTCGCCGAGGCGCGGTGACATCGACATCCTCACCATTAATCCCGACGGCACCAACCGGACGCGCCTGACCGACAACCGGAGGCGGCAAGACGTGTCGGCATCGTGGTCTCCGGACGGAACCAGAATCGTCTACGGCCGTTGTGGCTTCGAATCGAGCTGTGACCTCTTCACGATGAACGCGAATGGATCCGGGAAAGCTCGGGTTACAGACACCGGGGCGGACGAGTTCGGCGCGAAATACTCACCAAACGGCCGCTTGTTCGTGTTTAGCAGGTCGCGCGGCGAGGGGAGAAGCGACCTCTTCCGGATGCGAACCAATGGGCGACGTCTGAAGAAGCTCACAGATACGCCGAACAGGTTCGAAGTCGACGCGGACTGGCAGCCGGTCGCCTAAGAAGCGAAGGCTTCGGTCAGAGTCAATCTCCTAGGAGGGGGTCAAACGGCGCCGAAGTGGGAGGACAGCTCCTGTGCGTAGTAGTCCTCCCACCGGCCCCCGGGATTCCGCTCGGTGAAATCCTTGTCGAGCTTCACGAGCATGTAAACGAGTTCGCTCCCGACGGGTTTCATCCCGAGGATCTGGGGCAGCTCCGAGAGATCGATCAACCAGTCCGCGTACCACGAGGCCCAGTCGGCATCTTCGCCGTCGACGATCCGGTAAACCTGATGATGAGTCTCGCCGGCCTCATGGAGAAGCTCGCTGATCCTGGTCGCCTTGGTGCCCATCTCAGGAACGCTCACGGCGATCGATCCAGTCGATGAAGCTCCTAACGTCCCCGGAGCCGACTTCGGAGATATAGGTGTCCGCCCAGCGGCGGATCTGATCCTCTGAGAAACCCTTGCCCTCGAGGAGAGGTCTGGCGTCGTCGGCGAGCACACGTGCTCCCTCGATCTGCATCGTGGGTGGGGTGTCCTCCTCGACTCCTGCGTCCTTCGGTCGTTCCGGTTCGATGTCCCTCATGTCTCTTCAACTCCTTTTGGCGAGCTGCTGCTATGCGTTGTAGCCTGCTGCGGCTCGAACTAACCTGAGGGCCATGATCACACGGGCGATGCGTGCAGCCGTAGTTATGCTGGTGTTCTCGATGACGCTCACGACGGTGACGCCGACGGGAGGGGCGGTGACTTGGCGGCCGCGAACCGGTCCGGCCATCCGCTGGTCCAACGACCGCCAGGGATCGGTGAGTTTTGCGGTCAAGGACACGAACGGACGCATCCACACGCACCGCGCGGCGATTGAGGTTCCCATGGCGAGCACCCTGAAGGTCATGTTCATGGTGGCCTATCTCCGTCAGAGCTCAGTGCGCCACCGGCGGCTGCGCGATTCCGACAAGGCGCTCCTGGGGCCCATGATTCGTCGCTCCGACAACGACACGGCCACTCGGATCGCCGACCAGCTCGGACCGCGGCCGCTATACCGGCTCGCTCGGAAGGCCAGGATGAAGGACTTCGCTTACACGCGGCCCTGGGGGCTGAGCCGATCCTCGGCGCGCGACCAGGCGCGCTTCATGTTCAATCTCAAGCAGTTCATCCCCAAGCGCCATCGCGGGTACGCGCGCTGGCTTCTCACTCACGTGGTCTGGTTCCAGCGGTGGGGCATCGGCAAGGTCAAGACGCCCGGCTGGAAGAAGCTCTTCAAAGGTGGTTGGGGTTCCGGAACGGGGGCCGTCGATCATCAGATCGTGCTGTTAAAGAGGAAGGACGGCACCAGGGCAGCCCTCGCCGTGATGACCACGAACAGTCCTAGTCACCACTACGGAAAACGAACCCTCAGGGGAACGTTCGGCCGGCTGCTCCGCAATCTTCCGTAAACGCGCGGTCCTGGTCGTGTGAGTATTTCCGGATGGGAAGACTCGACGAGCTCGATATGTCACTGAAGCTGTCGCGCAAGGAAGAGAGCGAACGGCTCGAGACCGCGCAGGAGCGCTTGCTCGCGCTTCGTCTTCAGCTCGGAGGCCTGCTGGGAGGGCCGCTTGGCCCCCCCGTGCTCGTGCTGTTCGAGGGGTGGGATGCATCGGGCAAGGGAGGAGCGATCAAGAGGTTGGTGACGACCCTCGACCCTCGTCACGTGCGCGTCGCACAGTTCGCGGCGCCGACCTACGACGAGAAGAGACATCATTTCCTGCAACGTTTTTGGGACCAACTTCCGGGCTGGGGAGGCATGGCCGTTTTCGACCGGTCGTGGTACGGGCGCGTCCTGGTCGAGCGCGTGGAGGGCTTCGCGACTACCGAACAGTGGACGCGCGCGTACGCGGAGATCGTCGAGTTCGAGCGTTCACTCGCCTTGGAGGGAATGGTCCTCGTCAAGTTCTGGATACACATCTCGGACGAGGAGCAGCTGAGGCGGTTCGAGCGGCGCAAGAACGATCCACTGAAGTCATGGAAGCTGACCGACGAGGACTGGCGTAATCGCAAGAGGCGCGCCGAGTACACGACCGCGGTGGAAGACATGGTCGAAAGAACCGACCATCGCCTCGCTCGCTGGCACTTGATCGAAGGTGACTCAAAACGCTACGCGCGCGTCGGGGTGCTCGACGCGGTCATCAAGGAGATCGAGAGGGGCATGGCCGACCGCGGGATCGACCCGTTGCTTCCTCACTAGAAGTCGCGAAAAAATTCACCCGGGCGTCACCTTCACACCGTCGGTTTGACGCAGTCGGAGAGCACCCTGGAACCACCATGGTCACTTGCTCCGAGACGGCGTGACCGAGGTCTGCGCTGGAGAGATCGAGTTCTTCGCCGATTTCTACAACCGCGCGTATTACCACGGGCAGCGGATCCCAAAGGGCTTGATGAGCTTTCGGGCGGCCACGATCTCTGCGAGGCACGGACGCCCGGGGTGGCGCATGTATCTCTGCCGGGTGGACGGTATTCCGGTTTCGGGGGCGATCCTCCACACGAACGATGGGGTCGCGACCTTGACGGGCGCCGCCACGATGCCGGCGTTTCGCGGCCGGGGGTGCCAGCGAGCGCTCCTTCGGGCGCGACTGAACGACGCGGCGCGCTCTGGGTGCGACCTAGTTGTCTCGCGCTGCGGCGTCGGCAGCCCGAGACAGCGCAATCTCGAACGAGCCGGGCTGCAGACCGGCTACACGAAAGTCATCTGGGAGCAACGCGGTCTTACGAGCTCGTCACTGCGGACAGCGCCTGCAGAATCTCGTCCCCGTAGCGATCGAGCTTTGCAGGCCCCACTCCGGGAACCTCGGACAACTGAACCAGGTCGGCCGGTTCGGCAGCGGCGATTGCCTCGAGCGTCGAGTCGTGAAACACGACAAACGCCGGAACGGAATCGTCGCGCGCCCGTTGCAGACGCCAGCGCTTGAGCGCACCGACGGCGGGATCGTCCGCCGCACTCCTTGAGCCAGCCCCCGACAGGGGGGCGCGCGTCGACTGTGGTCCGATGCCGAGCTCGGCCAGATAGCGGCTGGCCTTCGTCCCCACGACGCGCGTCACGAAGAGGTGTCTCCTGGCTCGCGTGATCCCGACGTAAAGGAGCCGGCGTTCCTCTGCCACGGCCTCGTCGCTCTTGGCTCGTTTGAAGGGGAGTTCCCCCTCCTCGAGACGTACGAGGAAGACGGCTTCGAACTCGAGCCCCTTGGCTCGGTGGAGGGTCAACAGGTTGACCCCCCGGCCCCCGCCCTCACTCGTAAAGCGAGCTTTGAGATCTGCGACGAAGTCGTTGACCGAGCCCCCCGCGGCATCGAACTCCTCGGCGAGGTGAACCAGACGAGCAAGGTCGTTTTGCCGAGTCGTCTCCTGCTCTCCCAGGCCCTCCGGAAGCTCCGGCAACAAGCCCTCTTTGACGGCCGCGGCCCTCACCCTCTCGGCGACGCCGGTTGCGTTCGGTGGACGGAGCCGGTTCAAGAGGCGCCGCGCGGCGGGGCGCGTCAGGAAGTTCCCCCCGCGCACCTGGAAGGGAAGTCCGGCACCGGCAAGCGCTTCCTCGTAGTCCTCCGAACGGAAGTTGACCCGGTAGAGGATCGCGATGTCCTCGTAGGGGATTCCCCGCTCGTGCAGCTCCTTGATCCGTTCGACCACGAATCGGCGTTCGGCATCCTCGGAGGTGAACGGCCGCACCTCGGGGGTCTCACCCGAGGGCAGCGACGCCTTCAGGTTCTTCTCGGCCCCCCCGAGTCGCGGAACGAGTTTGTTGGCGAAGTCGAGGATCTCCGGGGACGAACGGTAGTTGGTTTCGAGCCGGATGACCTGCGTGCGAGCGAAGCGGCGAGGCATCTCGAGCAGGTGACGGGGAGTGGCGCCGGTGAATCCGTAGATCGACTGGTAGTCGTCTCCGACGACGCAGAGATCGTCCCGGCCGCCCAGCCAGCGCTCGAGCAAAGTCTGTTGCAGCGTGTTCACGTCCTGGTACTCGTCGACGGTGAAGGCCGAGTAACGAGCCTGGAAGCGCTCGCGCGCGGCCTCCTCGTCGTCGTGCATTCGGATCGCCAGTTCGAGAATGTCCTCGAAGTCGACGAGGCCCCGGTCGCGTTTTCCCCGCTCGTAACGGTGGAAGACGCTCTGCATGAGGTCGGCCGGAATGGGAGGCTCGTGACTCCCGAGGCCGTCCAGGTAGGTCTGGGGTGTCAGCCGCCGGTTCTTCGCCCACTCGATCTCGGTGGCGAGATCGCCCGCGGGGCGGAACCTGTAGGGCTTGGGCAGGGTATTGCCGATCTGACGCAGCGCAGCCGCCTTGCTCGGCATTATCTGGCCCGGCGGCTCCTCCGCGAGGTTACGAAGCTGACCCAGGGCCGCCGAGTGGAAGGTGCGCGCCTTGACCCCACCGACGCCGAGCCGCTCGAGCCGGCTGCGCATCTCACCTGCGGCCTTGTCCGTGAAGGTAACGGCGAAGATCGAATCCGCCGCCACGTCGCCGGCGGCCACCTGACAGGCGATGCGGCGGGTGATGGTCGTCGTCTTGCCGGCACCGGCCCCCGCGAGGATGCAGACCGGCCCCCTGGTCGCCCGCACGGCGCGCCGCTGCTCCGGATTCAGGCCCTGAAGAATCTGATCGATGTCGGGTGTGGTCACCCCGACACGTTAAAGGTTGGACGCGACACCCTGGCTGATTTCAGGCCCCGGGCTCGTTCGCCGCCCAGACCCGCCAGCCGTCCTTCGTGTGAGCCAGGTAGAAGAAAGCCAGGCCCTCGCTGGTGATCCCGTTCCGGTCGTGCAGCACAATTCGCAAGGAACGTCTCGCAACGTCCTGGCCGCAGGCCACGGTGAAGAGGTCCCCAGGGTCCACCCGCAGCGCGCCCGTGACCCTTACGCCCCGGTGGCTCTTGGTGCTCGCCCAGGTCCCCTTGGTTGGGGCGGCGGTGGGCTCGGCCAGCCGGCCCACGGTGCGCCTATCGCCGCGCACGACCGCCTCGTTGAAGCGAACCGCAACGTCAGCTGCCTTACCGGTTCGACGGGGGAGCGCATCGAGCCGCGCCGGGTTCGGGCACCCTATTCTCAGGTCCTCGATCCGATTTCGCAGCACGGGGTCGACTCGCACTGCGTCCTCCGCCCCCCTCTCGGGCGGGGGGTTCGCCGCCCGGTGTAGCGCGACTCTCGTCCCGGCGACCGCGCCGGCCGCCAACAGAACGGCCAGGAGGGCCGTGCCGACGACCGTCATCAGCCTGCGGCGCCCCACGTCGTGCCGCAGTTGGACGCTCTCCGGTGGGGGGGCCGGAGCGGCGTCGGCTCGTTCGGTCAACCAACGCTGCAGGTGACTCTCCTCGTCGGCCTCGAACTCGCCCAGATGTGGCTTCAGCTGGTTGAGGCCCCGGCTCCTAATCGACGCCAGGGTGGCATCCGAGCATTCGAGCACGTCTGCGACTCGGCGCGGATCTATCTCGTCGAAGTACAGCATTACCAGCGCCGCTCGGGTTCGAGGAGGGATACGCAGCCACGTCCCGCCGAGGTCGTCCCCCGCCCCGCGACGGTGCAGGAGCTTCACCCGGCCCGCTCCGGACATCACCGTGCGCAGCATCCGTGCCTCCAGCACGTCCGGCCCCCGCAGGTCCTGCATCGAGCCCATCGCCCGGCGCCAGCCACGAATCGCGAGGCGCGCTGCGAGCTGTCTCTTTCCGGTCAGCAGCCACGCGAACAGGAAGGCGCGCGGAACATGTTGCGAGTACGAGAGATCGAGCTTGCGACGAGTCTCGGGCCGCACGCCTTCTCCTGTCGGTTAGATGGACCCCCCTAAGTCTCGCGCCCCTTCGCGCGTTCTGCGCGATCGTCGAGACGGTTGCTGGGCCCAACCGTTACCGCGGCGCCGGCCCATGGAACGGGCGACGGTCAACAACCCCCAGCCCGCCGCGAGCCAGACGACGTTCATCAGAGGATCCACTCCGAGATGGGCGATCTTTGCGGAGTCGGGCGCTGCCCGGCCGGAGAATCCGCCGATGGCGAAGCCCTGCATTCCGATGACGAAACAAGCAGAGGCGATCACCGCAAGGGTGTTCTTGGCTATGCGAGCCATTTTCGTCCTCCTTAGCTGTTGGTCGCGGCCGGACGTCCGCGAGTCGAAGTGCGATCGATGCTCGGTCGCTCGAAGCGACCCCAGAGCATCACGACCGGGATCAAGAAGCAGGTGAGAGCGCCGAGCCAGAGCGGGCGCAGCAGCCACCACTCGAGCGTCCCTGCATCCGGTTGAGGCCAGCCAAGCGGATACATCACGAGCACGGCGAGGGCCATTGCGGTGAGATGCCAGAGATAGGCCGTCATGATCACGGTGTTGACGCCGATCGTCAGAGCCCACGGCTTGCGTCGTTCGAGCCAGCGACTCGCCGCCGGCCGAAGAAGCATCGCGGCGCCCACCATGAACAGCGCAAGCGCGCAGATGCAAACGCTCGGGGGAGCGTTGTTGCTGACCATGCCGTCGCTCACCCCGACCATCGAGCGAGAGTAGACACCGATGTTGGTGAGAGCGACGAGAGCTCCAAGGCCCGCCCCCACCATGACGAGGAACGCCTTACGGCCGGCTGGGACGAGCGTGCCGTCGGCGTAGAAGAAGCCGAGTTGATGAACGAAGAGCCACACGATTGCGAAGTTGAAGAAGCCGATCACGGGGGCGTCGAAGGCCAGGCGGGCAACATCGATCAACGCGGCCAGCGCGCCGAGGCCGACCACGGCCTTGATCCTGAAGCGCTCGTGCAACGCCAGCATCGCCGGCGCCACGGTGACGACCAACAGGTAGACGCCCAGGAACCACAACGGCCCGCCCATGAGCTGGGTCGCGGCCCTCAGCGAGTCGGCGGGGATGACGAACAAGTGCTCGAGGACGAAGGTGAGGATCATCCAGAAGGCGATGAAGACGGCCGTGGGTTTCATGAGCCTGACCACGCGGCCGGACAGATACTCGGTGTAGTCGCCGCCCCGGTCGCGCAGGGCACGCCAGGACTTGAGGTTCGCGAAACCGCCGACGAAGAAGAACAACGGCATGACCTGGAGGACCCAGGTGAGCGCCCACATGCCGTCGACCACGTCGAGTGCGTTGTGTCCGCCGACCTCACCATCGCGCCACACCACGACCGCGGCGAGCCAGTGTCCGAGCACGACGACCACGATGGACAGCGCTCTGAGGAAATCCACGTAGCGTTCGCGGCTTGGAGGTGTCCGGTCGGCCAGCTTCAACAGGGCGTTCACTTAGGCTCCTTCGTTCGTTCGGTCGGTCGCCCTCAGTCTCGATTGCAGGGGGCGCCCGGCCTAGAGGGCATGGTGCGTATGGAGGGCGTCCGAGTACCCAAATATCTCTGGGTACTTTGGGAAGCCGGCCCGACGGCGCGTCAACACGATCGGATCGAGGGGAGCGAGTTGTTCACTACGAGACCCGAGTTGCGCGGGAGTTTCGGGATGGTTGCGTCGACGCACTGGCTGGCGTCCGCCTCGGGCATGGCGACGCTGGAGAGGGGCGGCAACGCGTTCGATGCGGCGGTGGCGGCGGGTTTGACGCTCCAGGTCGTCGAGCCACATCTGAACGGTCCGGGCGGAGAGGTCCCGATCCTGCTGTACGACCGCCGCAGGGGCGAGGTCGAGGTCATCTGCGGGCAGGGGCCGGCACCGGCGAAGCTCTCGATCGACCACTTCGAAAGCCTGGGTCTGGACGTCATCCCGGGCACGGGGTCGCTCGCGGCCTGCGTCCCCGGTGCCTTCGACGCCTGGATGCTGTTGCTACGCGATCACGGCACGATGCCGCTCGGCGAGGTCATGCGCTACGCCCTCCACTACGCGGAGCACGGCTATCCGGTGCTTCCTCAGATCGCGGGTGCCATCGCCGCGGTCGAGCAGCAGTTCCGGGATCACTGGACGACCTCCGCCGAGGTCTACCTGACCCGGGACGGTCCTCCGGCCGTGGGTTCGCGCTGGCGCAATCCGCTTCTGGCTCAGACCTACCACCGCCTGTTGTCCGAGAGCGAGAGCGCCACCGGGGACCGCGATGCTCAGATCGAAGCCGCTCGACGCGTCTTCTACGAGGGATTCGTCGCCGAGGCGATGATCGAGTTCATGGCCACCGAGGTCGTGGATTCCTCGGCGGAGGCCCACACAGGTGTCATGGACGAGAGAGACCTCGCCGACTGGCACGCCACGGTCGAAGTGCCCCTGTGGGCCGACTATCACGACTACCGGGTCTTCAAGACGCAGCCGTGGAGCCAGGGGCCCGTGTTCCTGCAGCAGCTCGGCCTGCTCGCGGGCTTCGATCTCGCCGGGATGGGCCACAACACCGCCGAGTACATCCACACGGTAGTCGAGAGCGCCAAGCTGGCTTTTGCCGACCGCGAGGCCTACTACGGCGATCCGCTCGTGGAGGACGTCCCGGTCGACGAGTTGCTGGGCTCGGCCTACGCGCACCGGCGAAGAGCGCTGGTGGGCGAGCGGGCATCACTCGAGCTCCGTCCCGGGTCGGTGGGGGGCCGAGCACCCCGGCTGCCCCTGATGCGCGTCGCGCAAGGGGAGCCCGCGGGGACGGGGGAGCCGTCGGCGGCGGTCGCGAGGCGGGCTCGGCCGGCTCGGCCGGCTCGAAGAAGGTCGGGCGAGACGAGAGGCGACACCTGTCACGTGGACGTCGTGGACCGGCACGGAAACCTCGTCTCCGCCACGCCGAGCGGAGGCTGGCTGCAGAGCAACCCCGTGATTCCCGAGCTCGGGTTCCCTCTGGGAACGAGAGCGCAGATGTTCTGGCTGGAGCGGGATCTCCCGAACTCGCTCCGGGGCAACAAGCGTCCCCGGACTACGCTCACTCCCAGCCTCGCCTTCAAGCACGGCGAGCCCTACCTCGCGTTCGGTACGCCGGGAGGGGACTCACAGGACCAATGGACGCTGAACTTCTTCTTGAACCACGTCCACTTCGGGCTCGATCTGCAGGGCGCGATCGACGCCCCCACCTGGCACACGACCCACTTCCCGAGCTCGTTCTACCCGCGCGAGTCTCGCCCGGGAGAGATCGTGGTCGAGGGGCGGCTGGGCGAGTCTGTCGTGAGCGAGCTGGAAGAACGGGGGCACAGGGTCGCCGTGGAGGAGGATTGGGCCCTCGGCCGCGTAAGCGCCGCGGGCGTGGATCCCGATACCGGGATGCTGAAGGCGGCAGCCAACCCGCGCGGAATGCAGGGCTACGCCTCTGGCCGGTAACCGGGCGCGGGAGTAGCCTGACCGCAGTAACGCCGGGGATTGGAGGGGTTGTGACCGAGGTCTTCTGTCCTGATTGCCGCTTCAAGCGGCCGAGCGAGCACAAGTTCTGCTTCCGCTGCGGCCGGTTGCTACCACGCCACCTCGCCGAGGTGCCCCCGAGCAAGCTCGCCCGGTTCTTCGCCGGAGTGAAGGTCGATCAGGCCGACCCCGAAAACGCCTATCTGCGCGTCTCCTGCTACCGGAGGGAGCAGACCTTCGACAGTCCCGAGGGCTCGGTCGTGATCCCCGGGAGCCACGTGCGCTTCTCGATCTGGGTCAACGACGAGGCCAAGTGCGTGCTGTCGGTCCCCGAGACGGAGGCGCGCGACCTGAGCCGGTTCATCGACGAGGGCATAAGGAGGCTCGAGACCTCCACGCTCAGAACTATGCCCGAGGAGTCGCGTAACACCGGCGAGACCTAGCCCCGCATGACGTCTATATCTTCGACGCTGGACGACGATGTCCGCGTATTCGTCTACGGTTCATGGTCGACAATCGCCGCCCGCCGATGCCGGTCGAGATCTCAACCGCGCTCGGCACCGGCTCGGTCGAGGTCGAGGCCGCATTGAGGCGGCTGGCGGACGCGCACGTGCTCGTCCTGGCCCCCGGGACCCCCTACATCTGGCTCGCCAACCCGCTGTCCGCTCTGCCCTCACCGTATCGGGTAGGCGCGCGCGGAGCGCAGTACTACGGGATCTGCGTCTGGGACGCCCTCGGGGTGATCGCCATGCTCGGCGACGACGGGAGCGTCACGGGTCTCTGCCCCGATTGCGGCGACGAGCTGGAGCTGCGCGTGAGCGGGGGCCGGATCGAGCCCGCCGACTACGTCGTTCACTACGCGGTGCCGGCCGCTCGCTGGTGGGACGACATCGGCGCCACCTGAGCGTCGATGCTCCTCTTCCGGTCGGAGGAGCACCGAGACAACTGGCTCTGCGCCACGGCGCGACCCTCTCGGTCGAACAGCAGTGGGAGCTCGCCCGCCTCTGGTACCAAGACAGCCGCGGGGCGGGCTCGGCCGGACCGCATAACAGGATGTCGTCGGAGTGGCGCAGGCGCATTCCGGACGAGGCGCAGGCCGTCTTCGATTCGTTCGGCCTGACCGGGGATTTCTGGCGGCTGTCCGGCTAGCCCTCGCCGGCGCCGCTCGCCGCGACCGCGTCCTCGATGGCCCCGAGCGCGTCGTCGCTCAGCCTCAGATCGCCCGCGGGAAGCCAGCCGTCGACCTGCTCGGGACTCCGGGCCCCCACGATCGCGGCCGTCACCCCTTCGACGGCGATCGTCCAGGCGACCACCAGCACCGGCAGCGTCGTGCCGAGTTGCGTCGCGATGGCCTCGAGTCTCGCCACCAGCTCGAGGTTCCGGCTTAACCGAGGCTCGTTGAAGTCGCGGTCCCTCTTGCGCCAGTCGCCGTCGTCCAGCTCGGAGATGCTCGCCCGTGTGTACTTCCCGGTAAGAAGTCCGGAGTGCATGGGCGAGTAAACGATGACGCCGGTTCCGTTGTCGTCGCACCAGGCGATGACGTCGTTCCGAGGGCTCCGGTTGATGAGACTCAGCGGCGGCTGTAGCGAATCGACGTGCCGGATCCGATTGCAGCGTTCCAGAAGCTCGACGTCGAAGTTGGACACTCCGCCCCAGCGCACCTTGCCCTCGTCGATCAACTCGCCCATGGTTCCCCACGAGTCCTCCACCTGGGTCCCGGTCGCCTCGTCGGGCCAGTGGAACTGGTACAGGTCTATTCGTTCGAGGCACAGGCGTTTGAGGCTCTGCTCGCATTCGAAACGGATCGAATCGGGTCGCAGGTTATTGGAGGGCTGGCCGTCGTCGGTGTCGAACCAGTTGAGGCCGCACTTCGTGAAGACGTAGACGTCCTCGCCGGTGTTGTAGGGCTCGAGCGCTCTGCCCGTGATCTCCTCGGAGTGGCCGAGGCCGTAGACGGCCGCGGTGTCCACCCAGTTTACGCCGCGGTCGACGGCGTGCCTGATCGCCTTTATCGACTCCTCGTCGTCGACCGGCCCCCAGCCCATCTTCCAGGGTCCGCCGATGGCCCAGGCCCCCAGCCCGACCGTTGTTATGTGGGGGCCGTGTGAGCCGAGCTTGCGTGTCCGCATGGGGGCACCTCCCAATCGTCGTTCGTACCTTTTCGTCCTTCCCGCCGCAGGGACCTCTACACGTCGTCGGATCGGGACGACTTTTCGGGATGCTCGATCTCTGGGTGCACCTCTCGGTATCCGTTCGTGACGACCTCCTCCGTGTGCATGAGGTGCGTCGTCAGAAGGTGATAGAGCTTCTCACCATCTCTCGCAGCGGCCGCTTCGGCGAGCGCGCGGTGCTCGTCGTGCGCGGTCTCGAGCGATCCGAACACGAGCGTGTAGAGCCGGTGATAGCGCTCGGCGCTCTGCCACAGGAGGTTGAGGATGCGGGCCGACCAGGCGCTGCCCGCCGGTTGAAGGATGGCGTGGTGAAAGGCGCGATGAGCATCCCAGAACCCGCCCTCCTCGAACTGGGGATCCGCGTCGAGGAGTTTCTCGAGGCAATCCCGGATTCGAGCGATGTCGGCATCGGAATAAAGAGACGCCGCTCGTCTAGCCGCATCGCCCTCGATCAGACGGCGGAGCAGGTAGATGTCGTGCAGGTCCTCGAGGTTGACGTCGGCGACGACGGGACCTTGATGCGGAATCGTGGTCACCAGTGACTCGGCCTCGAGGCGCTGAATGGCCTCGCGCACGGGGATGTGGCTCACTTCCATATCTCGCGCGATCGCAGCCACGGCGATCTTCTGTCCCGGCCGGAGATCGCCGTTGAGAATGCTCGTCCTCAGGCTCGCGGCGATCTCCTCCGCGAGGAGGGGCCTTCGGTTGAGTCGCTTCATGTTCACCGGACGACCCGCCCTCACTTGATCCCCAGGATGTCCAGCGAGCTCTCGCCGTTCTCGATTCGCCGCACCCAGTCGGCTTCCTCCGCCATCCTCGCGCTCGCCCTCGCGAAGACCTGCGTTGCGCGCTCCGCGGGCACGATGGCGACACCGTCAGCATCCCCGACCACGACGTCCCCCGGAGCGACGATGACCCCACCGCACTGGACGGCGTCGCCGACGCGTCCCTCGAACCCCTTGTGGGGGCCCAACGGGCACACTCCACGCGCGTAGAGGGGCCACCCCAGATCTCGGATCGCATCTATGTCCCGAACCGCGCCGTCGATTACCGCGCCGGCGAGTCTTCTCTTCAGGGCCGCCACGGTCAGCACGAACCCCCAGACCGCTCGCCCGAGGTGTGCCTCGGCATCGATGACGAGCACCGCACCGGGCGGAGCCGCGTTGACGGCGCGATGAATCGTGGAGTTGTCTCCTGCGCCGGTTTGCACGGTGAATGCCCGACCGGCCACGCGCTCCCCGGAAAGCCGGGTGATACCCGCATGCATGGCGCCCATGCGTCCCATCGCATCGGAGATCGTCGCCGCCGGGAGCTCTGCCCAGTCGCCCGCGGCGGCCCCGGGCGAGTTCACCCAATCACCTCCCGGCTCGGCGGGCTCGCCGATCGCTGCCAAGCGCCGATAACTCCGGCGGCCAGCACGAAGATGGCTGCGACGATCGTCCACGCGATGTCGTAGCGCTCCGTGTTGTCCACGATGGTGCCGAAAAGGAGAGGGCTCCCCACGAATCCTCCATAGAAGCCGAACAACACGTAGCCCGACGCTCTGCCGGCGGCGGCGGGCCCCGTCAGCACGATGACGGCGAGCATGCCAACGGAGTTCCAGGTCACCGCGGTTGCACCCAGAAGGAGGGCACCCAGCCAGATGAGCGCGGAGCTTTCTTCCGCCGCCATCAGCAACAGCACCGACGCAACCGCACCGATGGCCATCACAAGCAGGGGCGTGACGAAACCGCTTCGCCGTTCGCTGATCAACCCCCAGGTGACGCGTCCGACGATTCCGACCAGGCCGATGACTGCAGCGACCGCCCCCGCGGTTGGAACCGAGAAGTCGAGTCGCTCGACCGCGTACAAGGGGAGATAGGCGGTAACGGCGGAGACCCCGGATCCCATCAGGAACGCATAGGTGGTCAGCCACCAAACCGCGCTGGTCATGGGCGCGTGTCTCTCATCTGTCGAGCCACGAGAGGACGTGTCGGTCTCGTCGGATGGCACGAACAAGAGCGCGCCGAGCGCACCCAGGAGCGGAACGCTTGCGGTCAGCATCAGGGCGAGTCTCCAACCGAACCAAGCGGCCAGGGGCGCGAGGATCGCGCCCGCGGCGAACGCTCCGATCTGCACACCCGATTGCTTGACTCCCATGATGACTCCACGTTGTCCGGGCGGGACATGCACGGCAACGAGTTTGTTCGTGGTCGGGTTCGCGGTGGCGATCGACAGGGCCCCGAAAGCCGCGGCGAACAAGAGGGTCGGGTACGAGGGGGCGCCGGCCATGGCGAGAAGAGCGAGGCCGATGATGCCGAATGCACCCAGCATCACCCTCCGGCCGCCGAAGCGATCGACCATCGGTCCCGCGACCAGAGACAGGACGCCCCCGACGGCGAAGAACAGGGTAGTCAGGAGACCCAGCTGCGATCGACTGATCTCGAACTCATCGACCAGAAAGGGGCCGAGCGCGCCGAACGCGAAACCCGGAAAGGAAGCCGCGCTCATCGCTATGGCGAGCACGACGCCGAAGGGGATTCGCTGCCGCGAGCCATCTCCCAGGTCGTGTGGCGCCGAGTCGGCGATCAAGTCTCAGGCCTTCTGCGGAGCGACCACCGCATTGCGTAGACGACCGAGTCCCTCGACCTCGCACTCCACCACGTCGCCCGGAGCGAGATAACGAGGAGGCTCCATTGCGAACCCGACACCGTGAGGCGTGCCGGTGAGAAGAACGTCTCCGGGCTCGAGGGTCATGCCGCGCGACAGATAGTGGATGAGGTGAGCGACACCGAACAGCATCTCCTTGGTGGACGAGTCCTGGCGGAGCTCGCCGTTGACCCATGATCTCAATGCCAGTCCCTGAGGATCGGGAACCTCGTCCGCGGTCGTGATCCAGGGACCGATGGGACAGAAGGTATCGAAGCTCTTCGAACGGTCGAACTGCCCGTCCGCCTTCTGCCAGTCGCGCGCCGATATGTCGTTCGCGACCGTGTAGCCGAACACCGAGTCGAGCGCGTCGGCCTCGCCGACCCTGCGCGTCGTCTGGCCGATGACGACCGCCAGCTCAACCTCGTAGTCACCCCTCTCGGTCAGGTCTTTATCCAAGACGATCTGCCCGTACGGGTCGTTGAGGGCGTTGGGGAACTTACCGAAGAGTATGGGCCGTTCGGGTTGCTTCGACTTGGTCTCCCGGATGTGGTCCAGGTAGTTCAGGCCGATGGCGAGCACTTTCGTCGGCGCGACGATCGGCCGGAGGAAGGAGGGATCCTCGACGACGTCGGCGCCCGAGGTGCCGGACATGGCTCGCTCGATCTCGGACCGAGCGGCGATGACATCCGCCGTCGAGTGGGCCTCGATTCCCAGCGCGTCCAATCGCACCCAACCGCCGCCATCTTGTTCTGCAGCGAAGCCGGGGGCCGAACCGTTGTTGCCGATGCGAGCGATTCTCATGTGATCTCCAATCTACGCGACGGTTGTGATGTCAAGGAGCTCTGGTTTGCGCCAGAAGACAAAGCGTCGCTCGAGCCACGACATCAACCCGAACAGCGCCAAGCCAATCAGACTCAGGTAGAAGATAAGAGCGAAAACTCGGTCGAGGCGAAGTTGCTGCGCCGACAAACGAATCAGTTCCCCCAACCCATTTCCTCCGCCGAGATACTCGCCAACCACCGCGCCAACCACACTGAACACCGCCGCGGTCTTGAGTCCCGCGAAGATGAAAGGAAGAGCATTGGGCAACTTGAGCTTGACGAGAGTCTGCCAGCGGCTCGCTCCGACCGAGCGGAACAGCATCACCGCGTCGCGATCCACGGATGCCAGGCCCGCAGCAGTGTCGACGATCACGGGAAAGAATGCGATGAACAACGCCATGATGATCTTCGAGTTGATCCCGAAGCCCAACCAGGCGGCGAATACCGGCGCGAACGCGACCTTGGGGAGCGCGTTGAAGCCCACCAGATAGGGCATGATCGCCTTCTGCCCGAAACGGGTCTCTCCGACTACGACTCCGAGAACGAAGCCCACGGCTGCTGCGGCGATGAAGCCGAGGACGACCTCCTGGGTCGTGATCCACAACGCCTCGAACACGTAGTCACCCTGGACGATTCCTAGAGCGCTGTTGATGATCTCCCCGAAGGTCTCCGGGGGTCCCGGGAGGAGGATGCGCGAGACGAGCTCGAGACTGACTATCAGTTGCCAGACGAGCAGTCCCCCTCCGCCGACAAGAACGAGCGCAATCCATTGCGGCATGCGATCGAGCAGCGGTTCGCGTGAACGTTTCGTCTCCGAGCTTCGGGGCGCTTCGGGACTGCGCTCGAGGGTTTGGCTCATCGTTGACCCCCCAGGTCTAGTTTCGATCTGACCTTTCGCACGATCTTTCCGAACTCTTCGCGCGTCGTCATGTCCAGGGTCCGAGGTCGGGCCAGTTTCACTTCGATCTCGTCCGAGATGCAACCGGGCCGGGCGGACATCACGACCACTCTGTCGGCGAGAAAGACAGCCTCCGGGATCGAGTGCGTGACCATGAACGCGGTCGCGTTGCGCGCCTCGCAGATTCGTTGGAGCTCTTCGTTCATGTGGTCGCGCGTGAGTTCGTCGAGGGCTCCGAACGGTTCGTCCAGAAGAAGAACGGACGGTTGGGTCACCAGCATGCGGCAGATCGCCACGCGCTGCGCCATGCCCCCTGACAGTTCGTGCGGGTACACCTTCTCGAACTCGTCTAGTCCCACAGAGTTGAGAACCTCGACAGCGTCCTGACGCATGGACTTGGCCGCCCTGGCGCCGTGGCGAATCTCGATGGGAAGCATCACGTTCTCGAGCGCAGTTCGCCACGGGAGCAGGGTCGCTTGCTGGAACATGATTCCGACGTCGGTGCGTGGTCCCACGACGGGTCTGCCGTCCAGCACGACCCGGCCGTCGGTCGCGGGAAGGAGTCCGGCCATGATCTTCAGCAGCGTGGATTTGCCACAGCCGCTCGGACCGATCATGGTGACGAACTCGCCGCTGCGGATCCTCAGATCTATGGGATCCAGCGCCCTCAGGTCTCTCGCCGGAAAAGTCTTCGTGACGCCCTCGGCTCTCAGAAGATCCTTGGATGACCCCGCAGCGATCTCGGAGCCGAGCCGGCTTACCTCAGTGGTCATGCAGCGCTCCTACGAGTCCACATAGTCGTTGGTGTAGGCCGACTCGAGGTCGTCCACCGGGGCATCGAGTTCGCCTGACTCGAGGATGCTTTCCTGCCAGGCTTCCCAAGCCTCGGGCGGGAAGTAACCGACCTCGTTCCCCTCGAGTGGCTCCGTGCGTGGAACGATGGCCTCGTAGAGCGCGTCGGTTAGCTCTGGATCTGAGGCCTCCTCTGGGTTGATCTCGCCGCAATGCTCGAGCGTGGCCTCTTTGTTGGCCTTGGCGAACTCGGTCCCCTGGGCCATCGCTCGGCTGAAGCCCTCGATCAAGTCCGGGTCCTGTTCGATGGTGGAGCCCATCGCGGCGTAACCGTTTCCGAAGTAGGTGAGAAACTCCTCCGGAGTGAGTTCTCGTAGCGAAAGGCCGCGCGCCTCGATGATGGCCATATCCGAGATCGCGGCCGAGTAGGCCTCGATCTCGCCCCGCTCGAACGCGGCGGTCGCCTGACCCCCGTCCCCGACCGGAAGGAATTCGTAGTCGGATCCCTCCTCGAGTCCGGCATCGGAGAGAATCGCGCGGGCGAAGGAGACCTCCGCCCCCTCGGCGGTGCCCACTCCGATCGTCTGACCGCTCAGATCCTCTATCGCTTCGTACTCGGACTCGTCCGGCACGACGATGCCGAACAGCGACTGGGAGAAGTGGTTGAAGAACATGACCGGATCCTCACCCTGCGCGATGGCGCCCAGAACCGGTCCCGGGCCCGGCAGCCCAATCTGGGCTTGCCCCGCGACCATGGCCTGCAGCACCGGCCCCGAACCGTCGACGGCCTCCACCTGGGCCTCGATCCCCTGGTCGGCGAGGTAGCCCTCTCCCATGGCGGCGCACAGGTTGAAGACGTTGACCGCCGAGGGATTGGGCAAGACCACTGTGATCCGTTGCGTCGGGCCGTCGGCTCCGCCGCCCGAATCGGAGTCATCCCCGCCGCAGGCGGCGGCGACGAGTATCACCAGAACGAAGAGTTGGAGCCATTTGCGGTGACGCGGCATGTATCTCACTCCCCCCAAGGGTCGGACAGAACGCCTTCCGGCCCTGTCTCGACCCGATCCGGATGCTATATCGTATAGTCTTTACCCGGTCGGACGACGTTATGCAACCGTTTGTCATGATTCGGATTACCGACCCGACCCGCACGCCGACCCCCTCCTCGGCTCTAGAGCGCGGCGAGGATCTCCTCGAGAGTCCGCCAGAAACGCCCGCGGGGAACGGCGTCGACACCCCTGGACCGAGCATGGTCGCCGAGAGCGACGTCCACGTGGCTGAAGTATCCGACCACTCGGGGCCCGGACTCATCCGCCAGCGAGGCCCAGGTGTCGACCAACGCGCGCCCGCCCGAGTCGAGATCCAGAACCACCAGATCCACGTCCGGCGGCGCTTCAAGAGACTCGAGGTCATCCGGGCTCAGGCGTTGGATCTCGAGAGAGTTCGAGGCCGCAGCGGCCTCGATGCGCGACCGAGCCATCAGGTCGCCACCGACGACCGCCATAGTTCGCTGGTTTCTGTTGTTGCTCATCGAACCAAGTGTTGCGCGTTGCACCCAGTGCGACAAGGGCGAAAAATGGAGCGACAGGCGAATGCACTACAGGAATCTGTTTGTGGGTACGCTGGCTCGAAGATGAGCGACGAAAAGACACGGCCCACTCGCCGTAATCCATGGCAGCGGAAGGACGAGCCGAAGCGTGGTCCCCAGCGCCCCCCGACTGAGGGCGGCATGGACCCGCGCCAGCGCAACATCACGATCGCCTGGGTCATCGGGGGCTTGATCCTCTTCGCCCTGCTCCAGACGTTCACGTCCGGACAGACCGAGAGCATCGAGTTCTCTCGTTTTCTCGATCTCGCCGAGGGGGGACAGGTCACCGAGGTGAACATCTCGGAGACGTCGGTGTCGGGCACGTTCGAGTCCGACGAGGGGGAGCGGGAGTTCTCGACGACTCTGCCGGTCAATTACGAGTCGAACCAGCTGGTCGACCAGCTGCGCGAGAACGACGTCGAGGTCACGGCTACCCAGCCGAGCCCCTGGTTTGGGCTGCTGTCGTTCATACTGCCCTTCCTGTTCATCGGCGGGCTCTATTTCTTCTTCATGCGGCGCATGCGCAACCAGCTGACTGGGGGCGGGGGGCCGCTCTCGCTCGGCAAGAACAAGGCGAAGCTGTACGACCGCACCGACCTAAAGACGACCTTCAAGGACGTCGCGGGAGTCGACGAGGTCGAGGCCGAGCTTGCCGAGGTCGTCGACTACCTGAAGAACGCCGACAAGTTCCGCAAGGTGGGGGCCAAGATCCCCAAGGGTGTGCTGCTCGTCGGGCCTCCCGGGACCGGTAAGACGCTGCTCGCGCGCGCCGTGGCCGGCGAGGCCGAGGTCCCGTTCTTCTACATCTCCGCATCGGAGTTCATCGAGTTGTTCGTCGGACTCGGAGCGGCTCGTGTGCGCGATCTCTTCCAGCAGGCGCGCGACCGGGCCCCCGCCATTGTGTTCATCGACGAGATCGACGCGATCGGCCAGTCGCGCTCCGGCGCGGCGGGCGGCCAGATGGGCTCCCACCAGGAGCAGGAGCAGACCTTGCAGCAGTTGCTCACCGAGATGGACGGTTTCGAACCCAACAGCGGAGTCATCCTCGTCGCCGCCTCGAACCGACCCGAGGTGCTCGACGCGGCGCTGCTCAGGCCGGGGCGGTTCGACCGCCAGATCCAAGTAAACCTTCCCGATATCAGCGGGCGAGAGGCGATCCTCCGCATTCATTCGCGCGACGTGAGGCTCACTCCCGATGTCGACTTCAAGGTTCTCGCCCGGCGCACTCCCGGGTTCTCGGGCGCGCAGCTCGCGAACGTGATCAACGAAGCCGCATTACTGGCCGCCCGGCGGGGCAAGGAGATCGCCGACATGAGCGACGTCGAGGAGGCGATCGACCGGGTCTTCGCCGGTCTAGAGAGACGTTCTCAAGTGCTTACCGAGAAGGAGCGCAGGGTCGTCGCCTACCACGAGCTCGGTCACGCGCTCGTTGCCCGCTTCGTCGAGAACGCCGACCCCGTTCATCGGGTCTCGATCATCCCGCGGGGTATCGGTGCTCTTGGATATACGCAACAGCTTCCCGAGGAAGAGCGATACCTCATGAGCGAGCCCGAACTCAGGGACATGGTCGCGGTCCTGCTCGGTGGGCGGAGTGCGGAGGAGATCGTCTTCGACGTGGCGACCACGGGGGCCGGGGACGATCTTCGGCGGGCGACCGAGATCGCCAGGCGCATGGTCATGGAGTTCGGCATGTCCGAGAAGGTCGGGCCGGTCAGCATCGCCGAGACCGGCTCTCGTTTCCTGAACCCGATGTTCCGGCAGGGGAACGACGTCTCGGAGGAGGCCCAGGTCATGATCGACCGAGAGGTGAAGGCCATCCTGCTGGAAGGCCGCGACAAGGCTCGGAAGATCCTGGCCGAGCACCGCGACGATCTCGACGGCCTCGCGGTGGTGCTGCTCGACAAGGAGAACCTCTCCCGCAAGGACCTGGACGAGTTCTTCGGCGAGCCCACTCCGAAGGACGATGAGGACGGGTCGAAGACCGACGACATCCTCAAGGGCCACCTGCCCCAGATCCAGCGGCAGGGCTAGCCGGAAAGAGCGGAGAGGCCCGATCAGGGTGGCGACTGGGCTGAATCTGCCCCCCGACCGAGGTGGGTCCGGTGAGGGTTGGATTTTCCCTCACCCATGAGGGTGAGCAGAAGTCCCCACCTCCCAGCATCCGACATTCCGCCACCGTTTCGGTGGGTTGAGCGCCGAATGATCGACGTCGGCCACCCCGGGCCAACCCACGACCAATTTCCCTCGTTGA
>WHSV01000052.1 GCA_009379915.1 Actinomycetota bacterium
TCGTGTCGCATCCACGCAAGCAGCGCCAACACCAACGCGGCGATGAAGAGGAAGTCGCCGCCAACCCACATGATCGTCCCCGCCTGTTGCTGATCGCCGAGCGGCGTCGGCCCCCATGTCCGCGCGAGCGTGGCGTAGTGGTCGTAGAGAGGCTCGTTCGCCTGGTGAATTGCGAGGCCGAGAAACGACTGTTGGGGCATCGCCAGAACGAGGTAAACGATGCGGCCCGGCCACCCGATTCGGTTTGCTCCCGGATCCAGCCCGATGACCGGCCACCAGAAGAGACAGGCCGCCGTGAGGTAGAGGAAGTGCTCGGCCCCATGCACCAACTCGTTCTCGAGCGCGAGGTCGTACAGCGGACTGAAATGCGTGAGCCACATGACGAGGGCGAAGATGCTCCAGGTCGCAACGGGATGGGTCACGAACCGCACCGGTCCCGAGTGCAGCAGGCGCATTACCCTCCTGCGCCCCCGCGGCGTCGCGGCTCTAAGTGCGAGCGTCACGGGTGCGCCGAGCACCAGCAAGGGTGCAGCGACCATGGTGAGCAAGAGATGCTGGAACATGTGGACCCCGAACAACGAACCCTCGTAAACGGCCACCGGACTCGCGAGGGCGACCGCCACGATCGCCAGTCCGAGCAGCCAATGAAGGCGGCGCACGGACGGATACGAACGAACCCGTACGAAGGCCCGTAAGTACCACCACGCCGCGAGTCCGAGCCCCACCCACACCAGTGGTTCGAGCGGCCATGCGCCGATCAGCGACTCGAGGCTCGGTTCGGGTGCGACGCCGCCGTGAGCGAGGAGCATCGCCTCAACTCGCGGGGAGATCACGGTTGCTCCTCAACCACCCAGGCCGAGGCGTGCCCATACGAACCGATGGTCCGAGTAGCGACAGTCCGTCTCGTCCTCGCAGTTGAACGTGCCCGGTTCCTCCCCGGCCCAACCGGGGTCGTCGGCCCCCGCGTCGAGTACCGGCATCCCGCGCACGAAGATGTAGTCGATGCGATTTCGCCTGAACTTCGTTGTCCCATCGCACAGTTTCGTGGGCCCTATTCCTTCGTACGTCCACTGCTCGCCCACTGGGTCGCCGGCGCGTTGCGCTTCGACCCTCACCGCGTCGGTGAAACGTTTAGAACTCTCGCCGGACGTCATCTCGCCCCACCACGGCTGCGGCTCCGAAGTCTCGTCGAGATCGCATTCCCTTTGTTCGACGACCGCTCTCTGGTTGAAGTCCCCCGCCGCGATCGACGGATCGTCCCACGTCTCCACGGTGCTTCTTATCAGGGTCGCGTTCTGTCTCCGGCATTCCGTTTCAGAGTCCCATGGGATATGGACACCGGCCACGCTGTAGGCGCTGCCCTCTCCGGATTGGCTCCGGAGTCTCAGGACGAGGTAGCGATTGCGCTCGTCGCAGGCATCGTTCCACACCGCGAAGTCCCGAACCTCGTTCGTGGCGACATTGACAATGGCCTTGGACCTCACGGCTCGGTTGAGCGGCCCCGTGGGCTCGAAAGTCGCGCCGGAAAATGTGTCCTCCAAAAGCCCCGCAAGAGCCTCCACACCGTCGGCCTCGATCTCCTGGAGAAGGACCACATCGGGGGGGCGATCCGTGGGCGCATCACCCAGGGCTTCGGCCAGCGTTCGCAACCGAGCTTCGTCCTGCACGTACTGGTGAGCGTTGACGGTCATCACCACGACCTCATCCGTACCAGATGCGTTATTGCGGCCCGATTCCGAAGGTGAACGAGAGTCGGTTTCATCCGAGCAGGAGGATGCCAAAACCACCAGGAGCAGCGGGATCAGCCACCCGCGCGCCCGCGGCGCCCCGCTTGACCCCAATGCCGTCACGGTTTCTCGATGCCGGCGCAGCGAGCCATGGAGGCCATTCGACGGCCGGGAATCACCGCTCTGAAGATGCGCTCGGAGAGGCGATCGGAGAACTCATCCGGAACCTCACTCCCCTCGGGGATGTTGTCTCCGATGGTGTATGAGGACAGGAACGCGGCAACTTCCTCGGGGCGGATTGAATTATCCCGCATTACTTCGGCGTTCGTGAAGTAAAGGGCTGCCGAAGTAGTCGAAATAATGCGGGCTCCACCGGTTCTACTTTCGAACTCCCGATGCACGTCGTCTACGGCCTCCGCCTGGTTGATCGCCCACCCACCGGCATCCAGGGGGGTCTGGCCGTGGTCGGCGGTAACGATCACGACGTATTCCTCGCGACCCACCCTTTCATCAAGCGAACGCAACAGCCGGCCGATCGCGTCATCCACCGATCGAAGGACGTCGCGCTGCTCGGGCGCAATCATGTTGTAGACGTG
The DNA here is from genome assembly GCA_009379915.1 of Actinomycetota bacterium. Classification (GTDB taxonomy): domain Bacteria; phylum Actinomycetota; class CADDZG01; order CADDZG01; family WHSQ01; genus WHSV01. Next base: position 2,324 of record WHSV01000052.1, read on the forward strand.
TCCTGCAGAGTCGGGACTCTTCAGATTCACATACATCAAATCGGTCACGTCATCCTGGCCGAACCGCTCGCGTTCGATGAGGCCGTCGACGACTCGCCCAGTCCAGTATGCGAAAGCAGGGGTCTCTTGAATAGACCCGAAGTCATGCCTGCGCCACTTGCCGTCGCGTTCGCCGTCCCACGCGTCCACCATCTCGAGATCGTCCTCGGGTCCGTCGATGTCCGAGTTCACGTACGCGGGAAGAGAGTAGAAGGCATGGTTCGTACCCCATTCGCTTGCTCCCTTGTCCAGCACCGCCACGATGTCCTTGTCGCCGCCCGCTCGCCTCGCGCCCCATCCGACCATGCCGAGGTTGTAGGTTCCCGGAATAACCGCAGCGACCTTGGCGGCGTTGCCCTCCGCGCGATCCCACAGTTCCGCAAGCGTGGTCATCCGCAAGCTCACCGATGCGTCCATGACCTGCGGGCGCCGAATATCCCCTTCGGTGAACGCCGACGAGATCGACCCGTCGCGATGACGTACCTTGATCGCCGTAACTCCGTGCCGCCGCGGAAAGGCACCCGTCGAAAGGTTCGTATGCGTTGCCGGCGTGATGGACGGTGACGATCCCACGGTTGCATCCAGAACGTTGGACCCCTCGCGGGTCAAGCGGGCGATGTTCGGCCACGCGTCGGGCCAGTGCTCGAAGACGTTCCACCCACCACCATCGATAACGATCGTGACCACGAGCCGAGGGGTCACGGCATCCGGTTTGATGACGCCCGATAACGACTGAGACGAACGTTGAGGAAAATCAAAATCGAGAAGCTCGGCCGTTGTCGGCGCGATATCTGCGATGGTGACGTCTCTCGCCAGACGAACGTCACCGCGATGGGCGATGGCCCCCCGCCCGTAGAAGATAAGCGGAACGCGCTGCAAGAAAGGGTAGGGGCCGGAGTGGCTCGCGTTGAGCCCGGAGCCCGCGAAGTTCGGGCTGTGAGGCACCACGACCAGGTCGTAGTCTCCACTTCTTCCATCCCACCCGCGGTACACCTTCTCCGCCCAGCCCTGAGGTAGACCGCAGGAACCCTTCCGGTCGCGCGCCCCGCCGCCGCGGGGTCGATCCCTTCCCTCCACTCCTTGGCCGGGTGATGTCGCCGGCACGTCGGGTGATACGGCATTTGTATCGGTGCTGGATTCGGTACAGGCGACGAGGCTCAGGGTCATGACGGCAGCGACGAGCAACGACATGACGCCGCGAGCGGGTAGACGACGATGACGTCTCACCGCGCTGTTTCTCTGCGTTTCATCTCGTCATCGTCCCTTCCTCCAAGAGGTGGCGAAACCCACGGTCTCGACCAGCGAGCCAGTCGGTGCCGATCGACCCTCACCGCACACCGCGGTCGCGCCGCGCAGACACAACCCGATCTGCGATGGCGCTCGAGTAGAGTCCTGTCGTCATACAGACAACAGATCGCCGAGCGAGCCGATACTAACCTCGGTCTACTCGAAAGAGGCTCGACATGAACGCCGCAGCGAGGTGTTCGAAGGCGTGGAACCTCACTATCAACGCAGCCTCAAAGAACATCGGGTCTGCTGTAGCCTCTGGCGATGCCTCCAGGAAGCACGTCCCTGATGCGCCGCGGGACGAAAACGATCGCACTCGTCGCGGCCTGTGTCCTTCTGGCCGCCCTATCGGCCTGTGATGGAGACTCCGACGACTCGGGATCCGGCGAGTCCTCCCCCGTGGTTGATGGTCGAGACGCCCCCAGGTGTGACCGGCGCGTCGCCACCATTGTCGGAACCAAGGGAGACGACGTGATCGAGGGCACGGACGGTCCCGACGTGATCGTCGGGTTGGGAGGCCACGACGTGATCCTCGGGCGCGGAGGCGACGACCTCATCTGTGGCGGAGGAGGAAACGACTCGATCGACGGGGGTACGGGAGACGACGAAATCTACGGCTCGGTGTACCGCCCCGACGATCCGGAGGTGTTTCCCAGAGAGGGAGGACCCGAGGATCCGCTGCCGGGCTTCTTCGGCAACGACGGTATGGACACCCTGGAAGGGGGGCCCGGCGACGACAAGCTGGTCGGGGGACTGCACCACGACACACTGAGCGGTGGGCCGGGAGACGACGTGCTCTTCGGAAACGAAAACGACGACATCCTCGCCGGGGGGTCGGGCGACGACTACCTGCACGGTGGGGAGCAGGATGACAACCTGCGCGGGGGCAAGGGAAACGACATCTTGTTCGGGTACAACGACGACGACATCCTCATGGGAGGCGAAGGAGAGGACACTCTCTGGGGCGGCGGCGGCTCCGACTTGCTCATGGGCGACACCGAGGATGAAGGCGGTCCAGGTTTCGACGACGTCCTAAGGGGCGAGGGCGGCGACGACATCCTCAAGGGCGGAGGCGGCGACGACATCCTCATGGGAGGGTCCGGACACGACAATCTCGACGGCGGCGAGGGCAACGACGAACTCACGGGAGGCGAGGGGACCGATCTCCTCATCGGGGGGTCCGGAATCGATTCCCTCAACGGCGGCGAGGGAGACGACATCATCGACGGAGACGACGGCGAGGCGGAAGAGCTCGTCGGTGGTCCTCACGATGCCGGAGACCTCTGCATCGGCGACGACGAGGACACGCTTGTGGAATGTGAGCTGTGACGCGTTGAGGATCGCCGCGCTCTTTGCGCTCCTTGCCGGCTCGGCCATCGGCATTACGGGCGCCGGCGCGCAGGAGACCGAGGAGACTCATATGTGCCGTGGGCGAGTTGCGACGATCGTCGGAACCGAGGGACCCGACACGATCCAGGGAACGCAGGGTGACGATGTCATCGTTGGGCTCGGTGGCAACGACACGATCCGCGGCGGCGACGGGGACGACGTGATCTGTGGCGGCACCGGCAACGACACGATCCTGACGGGCGACGGTGACGATGTGGCCGACGGCGGGCCCGGCAACGACACGATGGCGGCGATGATTCAGATCCTCTATCCCAGCCCCGACCTCGGGGACGACATTCTCTACGGGGGGGAGGGCGACGACCAGGTCTTCGGCGCCGGCGGCGAGGACACGATCTACCTCGGTCCCGGTAACGACGTGTCGAGCGGCGAACGCAACGACGACCTCATCTATGGCGGGCCCGGCAACGATCAGATATCCGGGGTCCAGGATGAGGACGTGATCTACGGCGGACCGGGACACGACATCCTGCGCGGTCGCCCCGGGCTGGACGAGGTCTACGGAGGCCCCGGCGACGACATGGTGTCCGGGGGGCCGGAGGACGACCTGCTCGTCGGGGGGCCGGGTAACGACATCATCACGGGGGACGGCATCCTGCGCTTCGCGCCCGAGGACTGCCCCTATCAGTCCTGCACCTACGGAGACGATCGCATGTTCGGAGGACCCGGCTACGACCTGCTGCTGGGACAGCTCGGAAACGATCTGCTCGTCGGGGGCCCCGGATCCGACGTTCTGCGCGGGGAGGAGGACGACGACGAGCTCCGCGGGGGCGGAGGCCGCGACGTCCTCGACGGAGGGGCGGGAACGAACTCGAACTCGGGGGGGCCGGGCATCGACCTCTGTCGCAACCCCAGTCCGCTGCCCGACGGCGACTGCGAACGCTGATGCCCATGCGGTCCGTGTTGGCTCTTCTTATTGTGGTGGTCCTGGGCGCGGGCACCGCACTGGCTCTGCTGAGGAACGACGCGGGAAGCGAGAGGAGCGCCCCGCCCCCGGGACGCAGGGTCTTTCCCGGCAACGATCCGTTCGAACGCGCCTGCGATCTTCCGATCAGGTATCTCAGGCGGATCTGGCGCGGCCACGACCCGGTTCATTCGGAGGACATCACGGCGGTCCCCCTGGAGCCGAACTCCTCTGGAACGTTCAGGGTGACGAGCCACTCGGGCCCCTGGAACTACCTTCAGAACGTGCCGCTGGTCTTCTACGGACCGGGGTTCATCCGGGCCTCTGACGGGCCGGTGAGGGGGCCGGCGGAGACCGCGGACGTCTTCCCGACGGTGGGCGAGCTGGTCGACGTCGACCTCCCTTCGCGCGACGGCCGCGCTCTCACCAGGGTTCTCGAGCGGGCCAGGCCGGGCCCGCCGAAGCTGATTCTCACCATCGTGTGGGACGGCGTCGGGCGGAACGTGCTGGAGCGGTGGCCGGACGCGTGGCCCAATCTCGCCCGGCTCGAGAGGGAGGGCACCTCCCTGTTGGACGCGGTGGTTGGATCCTCGCCGTCGATCACTCCGGCGACCCACTCGACGCTCGGCACGGGCGCCTACCCCCGCAGCCACGGCGTTACGGCGATCGAGTACCGGACCGACGATGGCTCGCTTCGGGATGCGTTCGCAAAGCGCAACCCGTCCGACCTGCAACTCACCACGATGGCCGACGAGATAGACCTTGCCCTGAACAACGAGCCCAAGGTCGGCATGCTGGCATGGAAGGGCTGGCACCTCGGGATGTTGGGGCACGGCACGATGACCCCGGGTGGAGACGCGGACGAGCTCGGGTTGATCGGGACCGACGAGCACATCACAGGAAACGACGAGTTCTACTCGACGCCCTCCTACGTCAATCCGTTGCCGGGACTCGACGGGCGCCTCGAAGAAGCAGACCGATCCGACGGGGAAGCCGACGGCCAATGGCGCGGCAACCCTCTAGACCTACACGCCAACCCCGGGTGGGTGAACTACGCGGCCGACGCGCTGCTGACCATGCTCGAGCGCGGCGAGTATGGGGTGGACGAGGTTCCCGATCTGTTCTTCACGAACTTCAAACCGACAGACATCGCGGGGCACCAGTTCACTATGGACTCGGTCGAGGAACGCGAAGCGCTACAAGCGCAAGACGCGGCCCTGGGGCGCATCCTCGACTATCTCGATGACGAAGTCGGCGAATACGTCGTCGTCCTCAGCGCGGATCACGGACACACGCCCTCGCCCGAGCGCTCCTCGGCCTGGCCGATCTACCAAGGGCGTCTGAGCGAGGATGTCGACGCCCATTTCGGACTCGAGGGAGAGAGCCTGATCACCCAGACCACCGCGGTGGGTCCCTTCCTCGATCGGGACGTGATGGAGGAAAGAGGTGTCACCGAGGACGATATCGCTCGCTTTCTAAACGACTACACGATCGCGGACAACTGGGGCGAGGAGCTGCCCGAGGAATACGAACAACGAGGCGACGAGAACGTCTTCGAGGCCGTCTTCCCAACGGACGACATCGACCGAGTGATGAGCTGCGCGACCGGGAACTCCTCGCCATAACTTGCTAATCGTCGCGGGCGCAGGCTAGCACGTCGCCCATCGCGCTCTTGGGAAACGCCGCGTGGAAGAGACGCTCGTTCATCCGATCCTCGTACTGCGGAGGCACCTCGAGCTCCGAGCAGCGCTGCGGCGAGTCTGAGTGACGGCACCATCTACTCCTCGCGCCTGCAGGGATCGACGCGCTCGGCGCTGGACATGACCGCGCTGAACAGTCGCTCCGACTCCCGGCCCTCCCACGTATCGGCGAGCTCCTGCCCATCCGGCACGTTCTCGCCCAACGTGTATCCCGCGAGCCACCTGCCTATGTCCTCGCGCGAGACGTCATTGCGGGCGCGCTCGCCCTCGTCGATGTAGGCCCCGTAGGCGGTCAGGTGATAGGCGAGGTCCACGTCGTTGTCCACCCGGTCGAACTCGGCGTTGATATCGGCGAGCACCTCCTGCCCTTTGATCGGGAAGGCGCCCGAGCGCTCCGGATCCGGCACCAACCCGTGGTCCGCCGTCAGCATCACGACCCACCGACCGGCTCCGACCTGCTCGTCAAGATGCATCGTCAGCTTGCGAAGCTCCTCGTCCTGAGCCCTCATCGCGTCACCCACCTCGGGTGAGTCCATTCCCCAAGCGTGATACGAGAGGTCCGTCTCCTTCATGTTCACGTAGAGAAGGTCGGGGACCTCGTCGGAACCGAACCCCATCCGATCGATCACGCGGCGCAACATGACACCCTGATAGCGCGTGAATGCAGGACTGTTGCCTCTGACTCCGGGCTCGTCGAGGGGCCTGCCTCTCCACTGTCCATCGATCTCCCCGTCCTCGGCATCGAGATCCGCCGCGAAGCTTTCGAGAAGGCCCGGTTCGGTGACGGGAGGAGAAGCGTAGTCGACCTCGTTCCCCTGGGCCTCGCCGGTGTTTCTCAGCAGCAGCACCTCGTCGCGGTCACCGCCGGAGGCGGCGGCGCCGTGGCCGATCATTCCCAGGTGCCAGTTGACGCGCGCAACCATTCCCGTGAGTGGCTGATTGTCCAGAGAAATGTCGTAGAGGTCGGCGAGCGTATCGATGCGCAACCGCTTGGAATCGAACTGTGCCCAGGGGTCGACGAGGGTCGTTCCTTTCGCCCGCTGCGACACTCCCGTGATCCCGTGGGTGTCTGGATAGGCTCCGGTCCCGAGGCTTGCGTGCACGGGGGGTGTCACCGAGGGATTCGAGCCGACGTTGAAGTTCGTGTAGGTCGTCCCGCTCTCCATCAGAGAGCCGAGAAAGGGCCACTTGTCGGAGTGCGCGTCGAGCGCGTTCCAGCCTGCGCCGTCCCACACGATCGAGACCACCAGGCGGGGCGGTTGACCCGTCTCCAAAAGGCTCTCGGTCAACACTCTTCCCTCGCGACGAGACCATTCATCGAAACCGATCAGTCGCGCCGTGGTGGGAGCGAGGTCGGCCATCTCCGACGGTGTCGAGATCCGGCCCTGGTCTCGCACGAAACCGGGCCCGTAGAGAACGAGAGGAACATTGGTCAGGAAAGGCCAAGGCCCCGTGTGCGGAGGGTTCGTCGAGGCGCCGATGAAGTTGGGTGCGCGCGGGATTAATGCGATCTCGGGAGAGCGTCCGGGGAAATAACCCCTCCGGGTCAGTTCGACGAGCTGACTCGCCTCCGCACAGGGATCTGTCTCGCCGCTCGCGCGCCGAAGGTCTTCGTCCGGTGTCTCGTCGTTTCCGGTGCAGGCCGTCACCAGCGCACACGCCACCAGGACGGCGAATATTCGAAGAAGGATCATGCAGGGCTGCCGGAGCGTTCGCGGAGGACTCGAGCCCGGGACCAGACCGCACTTGCGCCGAGAGCTGCGGCGGGTCCGAGGAGTGGTATCGCCGGGATCACGTAGCGGAAGTGATACACGGTGTTGGTCACTGCTCCGACCAATAGGACGAGAGCAGCTCCGACGAACAAAAAGCTCTCGGCGCGCAACGATCGCTCGCCTGCCTCACGACTTCTACGTCCCACGACTACACCCGCAAGCCCGAGGGCCGTCATCAGAATGAGGACCAGGCCCTGAGCGTAGACCACGTTCTGGTACGACCGCATGAAACCGGACAGCCCGGAATCGATGCGGAAGGAATCATCGAGGCCCAGCTCGGGCGGCGGACCTCCCTGGTTCGCGACGACGAACGGGTGTGCGTCGACCTCCTCGAGCGAGCGAGGAAAGCGCCAGGTGCGAACGTTGTGCTCCTTGGCCTGGGGGGGGATCGGTTCGTAGAAACGCCACACGTCCTTCGCGACCGCTCCCGCGTACCCCAGTGGTTGGTTGCGGATCGCGAGGAGCGAGAAACGCAGAAGTCTGGCGTTGGCCTCCGGTGCATTGAACAGGTTGCGAATGTTGAAGCCGGTCAGCTCCGGCTCCAGCCCCCAGACGCCGCGACTCACGGGACGCTCCGAGGGCGGTATCTCGAAGCAGAACCTCTGCAACTCGCGCGGCACATCGAACTCGGTGCAGTCGGCGAACGAGGCGACGCGCCCATAGAGGAAGAAACCGTTCTTGCCCGTCACTCCGTAATCGCCCGAGCTTTGGCCCGCCCAGTAGCTGTAGGCACCAATTGGAATCACGAAGGCTGCGAGAAGGACCGTCACGCGAGCCCAGCCCATCCTGCGGACCAGAACGTAGATGAGTACCGGAGCGATCACCAGCACACCGACGTAGCGCGTAAGACCGGCAAGCGCGATCAGAGCTCCGGCCGAGCCGACCGCAGCGAACGACGGTCGATCAGACCACGCCAGCAAAACGAGAGCCCCGACGATCATGAGCTCGAAGAAGGCCTCGGCAAGCACGAAGTGCTCGACGTTGAGCTGGAAACCCTCGAACAACACGGGAACCGTTCCCACAGCCGCCAGTACGCGCGTGCAGCCCAGCCGGATGAGCAACAGGTAGATCAACACGGCCATCCCCAGGCCTGCGAGATGCTGCATCAAGGGAACGAGGTCCAGGCCCCCGATCGCCAGCAGCGGCTTGATGAGAAGGGGGTACACCATCGGGCGGAAGACCGTCGGAGACAGGTCGAGTTCGACGGCCCGGCGCAAATACGCATGGGCGTCCCTCACCAGAAGAAGGGCCGGTTGGTAGGCGAGAGAGACGATCACTCTCATCACCGCGCCGGAAACGAGCAGCAGCAGGAAGAGCCAGTGTTCGCGCATGACGGAGACAACGCGTTCGAGCGAACGCGCGCGAAACACCTTTGTCGTCGCCTGAGAGCTCACGTTCCTCCTTGCAACAGAGCGCGACGAACCAAGTGGAGCGGCTTAGGAACGCGTGGCTCGGTGGGCCGTTCCCCATCGGTCGTGCCGTCGGGACTGCTGAAGGCTACCAGCGGCACCCGGCTACCTTCTAGTGCTCCGTCCATAGCGTTTGCCCCGTGATGTCTATTGGCCCGGACACCTAGGGACAGGATGCGCCCTCGCACGACCTCGCCTCTTCGAGCGCAGTCTCCAGTTCCTCTAGATCCGGATCGTTCTCCTCGGAAGCGTCGCCAAAGAGGTTCTCGAGCTGCCAGGGGTCCCGTTCCATGTCGTAGTACTCGCGCAGCACGAGCTCGCCCTCTCTGCGGTACTCGGTGTACTGATAGGAGTGTGAGCGGAGCGACGTCCAGTCCGGAAGACCTTTGATGTCGTTACCGAACTGCTCGATCAGGAGGTGGGGACGGTCCCACGAGCTCAATAGCGACCGCCCATCCAAAGGGTAGCGTTCGAGGGGATCGATGCCCGCGGCATGAAGGACCGTAGGCAGCAGGTCGATGGTGCTGACAAGCCGGTCGCTCGTCTCACCCTCTGGAACCTGACCCGGCCATCGCATCAGAAGCGGGACCTCCACCGCAGAACGGTAAGGCAGCCGCTTCGCGAAGAGGCCATGCTGTCCGAGGCTATGACCGTTGTCCGACAGGAAGAACGCAAGCGTCGTTCGTCGTTCGTCGAGTTTCCCGAGCTGCTTCATGATCGAGTCCACCATCTCGTCCACGCTCATGAGCGTGCGAATCATCTTCGCTCGCTGACGTTCTCCCTCCTCGAGCGTGTAGTTCTGACTGCGAACGAAGTCCGGCTTGTCGCTTCGATCCTCTTCCGTGAAGGGCGGAGTAACACGCAGCTTGGGAACCGGCGCGCCGACGTGTCGATCGGCGGGGCGATAGGGGAGATGGGGGGCGACGGGAGCCAGGTACAGAAACCACGGGCGATCGTCGTCCTTCTCCGTGTGGCGGAGAAACTGCCTTCCGCGCTGTTTCAAGAAGTCGACCGAGTACGGATCCACCGGTCCGAACTCGCCGTCAACGTTGAAGTTGGCGTTGTAGTACCCCCACAAAGATGTCGCCCACTCGTCCCAGTAGGGCGGGTTGACCGTGCCGTCGATGCCTTGCAAAAACTTCCCCGCGATCGCCGTCTGATATCCGGCGTCTGCGAGATACCTCTCGATCGTCGAGCCTTGATCGAGCTCGGAGCCCAGTTCGTTGCGCAGCACACCGTGGTTGTGGACGTAGCGGCCCGACAGGATGGAGGCCCGCGAGGGGCAGCAGAGAGGCGACGACACGATGGCCTTCGTGAAACGAGTTCCTTGATCCTCGAACCAGAATCGCGTTCTCGGCATCGCGGCCATCGTTCCCTTGAACTGGTCATCGGTGACGATGATAAGGATGTTGGGTGGCGAATCGACGGGGGAAGACTCGCCTCGCGGGTCCCCGGCTCTATGCTCCGGTTCGTCACGGTTCTCGGCGTTCGTGCACGCCGCCAGCGCCAACAGATTGAGACAGAAGAACAAACCGAGGCCGCGCGCGACGGATGGCCGGCCGAAAAATGCTCCCTCTCTCACGGGGGGAGACCCTATCGTGCACCGTCGGAAAACGGATTAACCGTGCGAGCGGAAGTGCGGTTCATGAGGCTAGGAATCACCTAACCTGAGGTCGGTCGAGCCGGAGGATCAGCTTGAGTTCCGAGTTATCGAGACGGGTGTTTCTGAAACGTGCTGCAGTCGTGGCGACAGCCGGCATCGCCGCGTCGTGCAGCCCGTCGACTCGAGAGCCACTTCCCGATGGGCGAACTCCTCCTCTGGATCACATACTCGAATTACCCGCGGGCTTTCGCCAAAGGATTATCAGTCGCTCGGGCGAACCCATACTGGGGGCCGGCAGAGGCGCCGGGGTGGTCGCCGCCAAGCATGACGGGATGATGACCTTGCCGTTCAAGGGCGAGACACTCCTGGTGCGGAATCACGAGCAGCTGCCGGAGCACCAATTCCCGGTCCAGGGCTCCAATCCTTACGATCCGGAGGACGCTGGGGGTGTGAGCGCAGTGGTGGTCTCGGCCGACCGCAAACCCATCCGCGAGTTCACGTTGCTGTCGGGTACCCGGCGGAACTGTGCCGGCGGCCCGACTCCGTGGGGCACTTGGCTCACTTGCGAGGAGATCCGGGAGGACAACCACGGGTTCGTCTTCGAGGTCCTGCCGCAGGAAGGAGAGAGCGACCTCTCGAGGACCCCGATCCGCTCGATGGGTCACTTTAGACACGAAGCGGTCGGCCTAGATCCGCTCACGGGGATCGTCTACCTTACGGAGGACGCCCCACCACGAAGCTATGTCTACCGCTTTCTCCCAGAGGAGAGGTCGGCGCGCCCGGGCGCGCTGCAGGAAGGGGGACGCCTCCAGGCGATGCGACTGGAGACCGATCTGGTCGGCGATGCTCCGAATCAGATCGGCGAGCCGGTCTCGGTGGGCTGGGTGGACATCGACCCCGACGAGGCACCCGAGTCGGCCACCGACCAGGGTGCGCTAGCGTTTCACAAGCTGGAGGGGGCCCTCTTCCACGATGGGGTGTTCTGGTTCCCCGACACGAACGGTGGCGCGAAGGAACTGGGGCAGATCTTTCGCTACGCACCCCAAACCGAGACTCTCGAGCTGCTCTTCGAGGCCGGCGACGAATCCGAAATGGAGAGGCCCGATAACCTGACTATTGCTCCGTGGGGCGACCTGTGGTTCGTCGAGGATGGCCCGGGGATCGACCGGATCATGGGAATCAGCCGGGAGGGGGCCGCCTACGAGTTCGGCCGGAACCGCCTCAATCGGTCGGAGTTGTCGGGACCCTGTTTCTCTCCGGACGGTCGAACCTTCTTCGTCAACATCTACGACCCCGGTATCACCGTCGCGGTGTGGGGCCCGTTCGACCAATGGAGAACCCAGTTGCGCAGACGGATTGGCTCGAACTCGCTGAGTTGAATCGCGCCGGCTCTGGGCTTCGGCGAAGCTTCGCTGCGCCTCGCCGAGCGAAAGGCTCGGAACCCCGCCCTCGGGGCGGGCAAATTCTCTGGGCTTCGGCGAAGCTTCGCTGCGCCTCGCCGAGCGAAAGGCAGGAAAGCGATCGTCTCGACGATCGCGCGCATTGCCCGACGGCGGCGCCGAGCGCCGGCGTGAGCGGAGGCGCGCCTTTGGGGCGCCGCAGGGGGAGGGAACAAAGTCGGAATCCCGCCCTTCGGGGCGGGCAAGACTATTCGGTGACAACGCACCGGCGATGTCAGGGTGACCGGCAATCCCGATTGAGCCACAGGATGACGAAGATGCGGCTCTTCTCCTGATCACCGAATTCCTTCAACACGGGGGACACCGCCCGTAGCCCGGCGGTGGTAACGACCACGTCGACCTCGTATGTCTGAGCTACCGTCCTCCAGCGACTGTGGTCCGCTCCACCCGTGACCAGGAGGTCGTTCGCCGTCCGCCGGCTCTCACCCGCGTCGGTGCCGAAGAGCGACTCCCACCGAGGTGGCCTTCCCCCGTCGACGAACCGGTAACCGGCGTATGAGGCGATCTGACCTGCGAGGCGCTTCTCCGCTGCCACGACACAGGATCCCCCGGGCTCCGGCGACAGCACGTTCAGAACCGAGTCTCGTTCGCGCGCCGCCCGGGCCATCAGATTCGAGGACGATTTCCGAGCGAAGGCAATACTCGACAGAGCCGGCGAGATGGCCCCCACCACGATCACCGCCATCGCGCTCGCCACTACCAGACTGCGACCGGCGGGCCGGAGGCGCCCAACTCGTTCCAGGAGCGCGGCGAAGCCGAGACCTGCGAACAGCACCACGGCCAGATGGAGGAGAGGCCAGTAACGGTGGCTGCGTCCCAGTGTCTGGAGACCCGGCCCGAGCACGCGCGACGCCAGGCTGGCTGCGATCAGCAGCGCGACGGTTGCGAGTAACAGCGCAATCGCAATGCGCACGCCCGGGTCCGTCCGCATCCGTGCCAGCGCGGTCACCGCACCGAATACGCCGAACAAGAGGCTGAGTCCCCAGGCCCCCGCGATCGACAGGGGTGAATTCACGACGGGCCCGGCCGACAGATCATTGAATCCGGGATGTTGGAGCTGATTCCAGAGCAGAGGAGCGAGCCACAGAGCGTAGACCGCGAGCGCGGGACCGAAGATCGCCGCAGCCATCCGCAGACGGCGCGCGCTCCCAACCAGAACGATCACGATCAATGCGACCGTGAAGCCCACAAAGGTGCTCTCCGCAGAAGTGAGGCCCACCATGCCCAGCACGGTCCCCGCTCCAATCAGCGAGACGAGGCTTCGTCGCTTGACGCCAACAAGGAGCAAAAGCAGGAAACCCCCAAGCAGGAGAAAAGACAGGTCGCGAGGAAAAGCGGGGGCCAGGTGGTGGAACGCGATGTTATACGAGCGCTTCGCCACGAAGTCCCCCAGAAACATCTGCATGTCCTCCGAGGAGCGCGGGAGTATCAAGGTAGGCGTTACTCCTGCGATGAAGAACCCCCACCCTCCACTAAATGTCGCGAAGACCGCCGTGCCGACACCCCCGGCGATTCGGCCGACCAGTTCACGTCCCAAGGCGAACATCACCATGACCGATCCGGCGACTATGAACACGTGAACCGTGGCGGCTGCGTGTACCGGGCGCCCACCAGGAGTGAAATGAGCGAAGAAGGACAGCACCGAATGGAACAGCCACGGGTAGTCGTTTGGGAAAGAGCCCGTGAACCACGAGCTTGGAGTGGTTGCGCCGTTCAACAATTGAGCCGCAGAAGCGAAGTGCCATACGTCGTCGCCCGAAGTGAACAGTGGCAGCCGCACGAATATGGGTCCACTCCACACGGCAAGTCCGAAGACCACGAGACCGAATAGCAACCCGAGTTGCCAGGGCGAACCGCCGGCCGGCCCTCGACGAGCGAGCCGCACGGCACCGGCCGCCAGAACCGCTGCGCCGGCCATCCCCCCGGTAACGAGCGTGCTCGATAACACCGCACCTCCCGTGGCCATGTGAGCGAGCATGATGACGAGCGTCAAGCACAAGACCGCAATAGGTGCGAGACCGGCGCACAGGACGGGATCGAGTCGGGTTCGTCGCAACCTGCCGGCCGCATCGACCAGCAGGTAGCCAACGGCTAGGGCGAGCAACGCAACCGCAATAGCTTCGACCCCTGCCTCTATTGCAGAGGACGGAGCGTTTCCCATATTCGCCGGATGCTACCCGTTCGCGCTCGCTCGCGTACTAACTGTGGATGTTCGATGGATGTCACTCGGCGCGGCACCGCTATTCGTCGCCGCCCTCCCCTGAACCGCCGCTGCCACCTTCTGCACCCCCGCCCCCTTCAACGACGAGGGTTCCGGTCATGCTGGTGGGGTGGAAGTCGCAGAGAAAGGGGTACTCGCCGGGCTCGTCGGGCGCGGCGACGGTGAACTCGATGCTCTCGCCTCCCCCGGCGGTGTCACTCGTGTAGAAGGCCGCCGCAGGGTCGGAGGTGTCCTCCTCGGATTCGTAGAACGCGATGTTGTGTTCGACCGAGTCCTCGTTCTCCAGCGTGCCGGTGTACTCCTCGCCCGCCCCCAAGGTGATTTCGTCGACGTCCCACGTCGTGTTCTGGGCGACGATCGTGGTTCCTCCTCCGGACGCCGGGGCGCCGGCGCCACCGCCTTCGCCACCCGCAGCTTCCTCCTCGCTCAAGAAGCCGGTCTGCGCGACCGCGATGGCGATCAGCAACGGGTACAGGACCACTGCGGCGAGCTCGGGCCAGCGCCTGCGAGCGGTGTCGGGTCGCAGCGCGTAGAAGGCGCAGGCGCCTAAAACGTTGACGGCCATGATCAGCGCCAGTGTCGTTGCGGCAGCCGGCTCGAGTGACAACAGAATCAGGGCGAAGCCAACGGCAATCCCACCGATTACGAGAAGCGCTGCCAACGGCAGGACGACGACGAGAGGAACCTTGAGCCGGACCTCACCCGACATCCCCGATTGCGGTGGTGTGTTCTGAGCCATCTGTCGCCGCTACCTCTTTTTCTTGTCCATGGGTGACCGACTACTTCCTCATATCCCACGCTTGAAGCTCGCGCTCGAAATCATCCCAACTGACAGTTTCGGTTTCTGCTCGTTCCTCGCGCGCGTTCCAGCGGAAGAAGAGCACGGCAATGACCGACCACAGCAGCAGACCACCCCCGATTTTCATGATGAGTCCGGCAATCATCTGGTCGGTCGCTGCGCTTAATCCCCAGAGTCGCGGAGCCTCTTCGTAGTGCTTGTAGAACACGCCTTCTGCGAACGTCAAAAAGGATGCGGGAACCGTCGGAATGATCGAAGTGAGGAAGAGATAGAACATCTTGGCGATGTCGTTCAGCCGTCCCAGTTCGGGCAACGGCGCCACGACGGGCCACCATCCGATGATCGAGGCAGCAAGTACCAGCCCGTGAACCGCGCCGTGCCCCGCATTCGAAGAGGTCTGAAGATCGACGATCACAGGCCAGTGAATGAAGGCGACCATCAGGTTGTAGGTGAGCAGTGCAACGACCGGCTTGGTCAGGACGCGCATGACCTTGAATCGGAGTCCCGTACCGATGAGGGTGCGCAGCAACCACTTTGGCGTTCCCAACAGCAGCAGTGGGGGGACCACCAGCAGCAACGCGAGGTGCTGGATCATGTGGAAGCTGAAGAGATAGCGCTCCGCGATGTCGTGGATGGGCCAGTCGGACGCGAACCACATCAGGATGATGCCCGAGTAGAAGGCGAAGATCTGTCCGGGGGTCCCGGGCCTTTCTCCCTCTGGGGCCCTCCTTGGGCCGAGGACGTTTATAGCCCACGCGTACCCGGCGGCCAGAACGATGAGCGCGAACCAGATCTCCGGGTGTGGATTCCAGGCCCACGGGTTAACCGCGGTCTCCGTGGTTGCCTGGGCGAGGGACATCACATTAGCCGCCGGGTCCGCCGGGGGCGGGGCCGCCCAATGAGCCGAAGAAGATGGTGAGAACAATGCTGAACAGCGCGATGGCGAAGACGAGGCCCGTCACGAACAAGTACCTGAACAGCTTGCTGTCGAACTTCAGGTGCATGAAATAGCCGACGACCATCGCGAACTTGGCGATCGCCAGTGCTCCAAGCACAGGGATGATGACGTCCGAAAGCGCGTCGAGGTAGGCCACCGCAACCTCCATCGCCGTGAGGATCGCGAGGATGACGGCGATCTTGACGTACTGGCCCGGCTCGGGATGGTGTTCGAGCTCTATTTCCTCTTGAGCTTCCGCGTACTGACTCATTGATTCACCTAACTCGGGATCAGATAGACGACCGTGAAGATGATGATCCAGACGATGTCCACGAAGTGCCAGTAGAGACCGATCAACTCGACCTTGCGAGAGTCGTCGGGGCCCAGCCTGTTGAACATCGACATGCCGACCAGCAGCAACAACATCAGGATGCCCACAGTGACGTGCGCGCCGTGAAACCCTGTAAGAACATAAAAGCTGGACCCAAACGGGCTGACTTCGAGGCTCAGTCCCTCGTGGGCGAACTCGGTGAACTCGTAGATCTGGCCCCCGATGAAAACCATCCCCAGCAACGCGGTGGCAAGCAGCCATGCGCGCATTCCCCGTTGATCCTTGCGGTGGCATGCGGCTAGAGCTAGAACCATCGTGAGCGAGGACATCAGCAGCACGAAGGAGCTGACCGACGTATAGGGAATGTCGTAGAGATCGGCAGAGTTGGGGCCGTCTGCCGTCTGGTTGCGGTAAAGCAGGTAGGTCGAGATCAGCGATCCGAAGAAGAGACACTCGGATCCGAGGAAACCCCACATAGCCATCTTGGTGTTGTCGAGTCCCGTCGACGTGTGGTGCTCCTGCACCGCAGAAGTCAGCTCTTCGGTTGCCACTAGTGTTCGACCTCCGACGGCTCGAGTACCCATCCGAACAATCCCAGGAGCAAGACGAGTCCACCCACGATCAGCAGAGGCCAGCTGTAGATGACGCCGAATGCCATCACCGGCAGCCCCAATGCGGCCGCGGCGGGGAAGAACGACGGGGCGGGCAGATGAATGCCGTGTCCGGGATCGTGCTCATCATCCTCGTGCTCGGCAACGGCCCCGCCGGCGACGACGGGCACATACTCGTCGGGTTTGACGACGTACTTGCGATGCCAGAAGTCATCGCGCGCCTTAACGATGGGGACCTCCGCGAAGTTGTACTCGGGAGGAGGAGAGGGAATTGACCATTCGAGCGTTCTTCCGTCCCACGGGTCGGCCCCGGCCTCACGGCCCCGTCGAGCCGTGATGATCGCGTTGACGAAGAAGATCGCTATCGAAACCGCGATTATGAAAGCTCCGACCGTCGACACGATGTTCCACAGGTTCCAGCCCATTCCGTCCGGATAGGTGTAAGTGCGGCGCGGCATGCCCTCGAGCCCGAGGATGTGCATCGGACCGAAGGCGAGATTGAAGCCGATGAACATGAGCCAGAAATGGAGCTTGCCGAGCCCGTCACTAAGCAGCCTCCCGGACACCTTCGGCCACCAGTAGTAAATGCCGGAGAAGAGCCCGAAGATCGCCCCTCCGAACAGGACGTAGTGGAAGTGGGCGACGATGTAGTAGGTGTCGGTCTGTTGGGCATCGCTGGGAACGATTGCGTGCGTGACGCCCGACAGACCTCCGATGATGAACATCGCCACGAAACCGATCGAGAACAACATGGGTGGGGTGAAGTGCAGGTCGCCCTTCCACATCGTTCCCAGCCAGTTAAAGATCTTGACTCCCGTCGGCACCGCGATGAACATCGTGGATAGGGCGAAGGCCGAGTTGGCCACCGGCCCGAGACCGACGGCAAACATGTGGTGCGCCCACACCCCCCAGCCCATGAAGCCGATGGCGATGCCGGCGAACACGATCGCCGCGTAACCGAAGATCGGCTTGCGGGAGAAGGTCGGCAGCACGTCAGAGATGATGCCCATCGCCGGAAGAATCATGATGTACACCTCGGGGTGACCGAAGAGCCAGAAGAGGTGCTGCCACAGAACGGGGTCGCCTCCGGCCGCCGGGTTGAAGAAGTTCGCGTTGTAGACCCGATCGAACATCAGCTCGAACAACGCGACCGCGATCACCGGCATTGCGAACAGCAGCAGGAACGCGGTGACGAGCGTCATCCAGATGAACACCGGCATGCGCATGAGCGTCATTCCAGGGGCTCTCATGTTGAGGATCGTCACGATGAAGTTGACCGCCCCGAGCAGAGACGCCACACCAAGGATCTGAAGTCCGAGCGCGTAGAAGGTCATGCCGTTACCGGGGAGCTGAGTGCTCAGTGGCGCGTACCCGAACCATCCGCCGTCGGGGGCTCCTCCCAAGAAGAAACTCGAGTACAGGAACAGCCCACCCGCGAGGAAGACCCAGTAGCTGAACGCGTTGATGCGCGGGAAGGCGACGTCACGTGCGCCGATCATGAGTGGCGCCAGGTAGTTCATGATGCCGACACCGAGAGGCATGACGACGAGAAAGATCATCGTAAGCCCGTGCATGGTGAAGAACTGGTTGTACGTCTCGGCCGTCAGCGTGGTCCCGTTGGGCACCGCGAGCTGAGCGCGTATGGCAAGCGCTTCGAGGCCACCGATCACGAAGAAGGCCAGCGCAGTGGCGCAATACATGATGCCGATCTTCTTGTGATCGACCGTCGTGACCCAACCCCACCATCCCGTGGTCGCAGTGGGTCTGCGGAACAGGCTCCCCTGAGCCGCTGCAGTTGCCATCAGTTCACTCCCCTAATAGCGCGCACGTCTACTCGAGACTCTGAAGGTAGGCGACCAAGTCACTAATTTGATCCTCACTGAGATCCAGGGCCGGCATCTTCGAACCGGGCCTCACGCCGTGCGGGTCCCGCAACCACGCCGCAACGTTATCGGCGTTGTTCTCGAAGGTCGCGCCGGCGAAGGTGCTGCGACTCGCGAAGTGCGTGAGATTCGGTCCAGTCCTGGGCTGGGCGTCGAGACCAGGCTGCACGGCATGGCACGACGCACATTGGTAGGCATCCGCACCCTCTTCGACCACGGTGCTCCTCACGTCGAAGGTTTCGTTGAAGAGTTCCTGCCCCGCGGCGGCGTCTCCGCTGAGGTTCTCAACTGCCGGCGCGTTCTGTTCCTCGACCCACGCGTCGAAGTCCTCCTGCGTGTGCGAGAAGGCGACGACCCGCATGTTGGCGTGACTCAGCCCGCAGAACTCCTTGCACTGACCCACGAACCGGCCGGGCTCGTCGGCCGAGATTCGGAGAAAGCTGGTGTGGCCGGGAACGATGTCCTGGGCCCCGGACAGGCGAGGAATCCAGAAGCTGTGGACGACCTCCGCGGTGCCGGCGACCGCATCGCTCGCCGCTCCCTGAAGCTCGAGGACCACTTCCTGGCCGGCGGGGATGTGCAGCTCGTTGGCCGTCGTGACGCCTTGCTCGGAGTAGTTGAACTCCCACCAGAACTGGTGCGCGATGACCTCGACCCTCATGACGTCTTCGGGTGGGTCACCCTGAAGGTCGAAGATCGTGCCGACCGTGGGAATGGCGAGACCGGCCAGGATCAGGGCGGGAACGACGGTGAGGACGACCTCGACCTTCGTGTTTCCGTGGAACTGGGCGGCCTTACGGCCCTCCTTGTGGCGAAAACGGATCAGGGCGAAAACGAGGGCACCCTCGACGAGGACGAAGACGACGACCGCGATCGCGAGAGTGATGTTCCAGAGGACGTCGGGGGCCCGCGCGAACTCACCGGCCGGGTCGAGCGAAGTCTGAGGCGCGTCCTCGGAACCGGCACAGGCGGTCGCGCTTAGAAGCAAAAGAAAAGTGAGCGCGCCCCCAACGGCTCGCCCGGTGAAAGTCCTGGAGTACGCCGGTTTTGTCTTGGCCACTGCAGGCGCAATATATCCGACGCGGCCGGTAGCCTGATGTGCATGGCGTCCGAAAACCCCATCGATTCGGGGCTTCAGAATTCACTTTGGCGCAAGCGCATCGCGATTGGTGTGGGCCTCGCACTGGTAGTGGGCACGGTTGTGTTCCTGCTACTAAAACCGGCTCCGGAAAGACCCCGCGAGGCCCCCCCATTCTCTCTTCCACTGCTCGTGGGTGACGGTGAGCTCGCCAGCTCCGAGCTGGAGGGCAAGCCTTTGGTGATCAATTTCTGGGGATCCTGGTGCGAACCCTGCAAGGAGGAGCTGCCCGCCTTCCAAAGCACCTACGACGACTATCAGGACGAGGTCGAGTTCGTGGGCATCAACATGAAGGACAGCCTCGACGCCGCCCGGGCCATGGCCGATGACTTCGGGCTCACCTATCCTCTGGTGATCGGTGAAACCGACCTCGAAAAAGAGTTCGATCTGGTGGGCTATCCCACGACCGTCTTCATCACATCCGACTACGAGCTGATGGACAGCGACGTCGAGCCGGATGAAGCCCCCACGTTGCTCGGCGGCAAGCAGGGTGGTGGAGCATCCGGCCTGGGCGCAATCACCGAGGACGAACTGCGTGCGGAGATCGAGAAGCTGATCGCGGCGAGTGAGGGCGAGTGATGGCAGAGACCGTGGCGACCACTGCGCACCGCCGGACGCCGAGCTCGTTGCTCGGCATGGTCATCTTCATCACATCGGAGCTGATGTTCTTCGGTGCCCTCTTCGGCGCTTACTTCACGATCCGAGCGCAGTCCGGTGAGTGGCCCCCGCCCGGAACTCCACACATAGAAACGGTGCGCACCGCGATTTTCACGGTCTTTCTGGTGGCGTCCTCTTTCACCCAGCACCTGGGGGTCCTGGCGATTCGGAAGGGTGACGGGGACGGACTCCTCCGCTGGACGGCCATCACCATCGCCCTCGGTGCCGTTTTCTTGGCCGGGCAGGGCATCGAGTACGCACTGCTCTTCGGCGAGAATTTCACGATCGGGAGCAACGTCTTCGGAACCCTGTTCTTCACCATGACCGGCTTCCACGGTCTCCACGTCGCCGGAGGCCTGCTGATGCTCGCCATCGTGGGGGCCAAGGGCCGGATGGGTCACTTCACCGCCGACCGCCACGGCCCGGCCGAGGCGGTCGGTTACTACTGGCACTTCGTCGACGTCGTATGGATCTTCCTGTTCCTGGTCCTCTACATCCTGACCTAGACGCCCGTAGCCCACGCCTCCGGCGCGTATTCGGCTGTTTCCAGGTTTGATGGAGATCGAGCGCCGTTTTTTTTGATCGCCTTTTCTCCTCGAAATTGACGTGCGTCACTTTCGGACGGCCCAATGGGTATCAGGGCGGCGTCTCTCCGCGATCCACATTGCGACCCCTCGCCGCGTCGCCTCAAGAGCGGGTGTCATCGTCCACCGCAGGGTCTGGTTGCCGGAGGATCAACCAACACGCTTGGGGCGCTGAGCGCAACCTCTCCCGCGCGGACGGTGCTGGATCTCTGTGGAGAGGAGAACCCGGATGCAGAGATGGCCCTCGATGCCGCGCTCAGAATGGAGATCGTCTCCTTCGCCGACCTCGCCCACATTCCGGAAATCGGGAGCAAATATCGAATCCCCGGAACTGCCTCCCTCCGGGCTCTGGTCTCCGAACGTGGGGAGGAAGAGGCGATGTCGGAAAGCGAGCTGGAGAGCTCCGTGATCCGTGTTCTGCGCAAGGCCTGTGTTTCGCTTCCCGAACGACAGGTGACCGTCGAGTGGGAAGATTGCCATCGGCTGGACTTCTGCTACCAAGCTCACAACTTGATCATCGAGGTGGACGGTCGAAAGTGGCACGCTTCTCGTGAGCGTTTCAACGACGGCCGGCGACGGGACAATGCCGCATTCCTGCGAGGGCAAA
>WHSV01000147.1 GCA_009379915.1 Actinomycetota bacterium
CTTATCTCGTGCGCGGGAGGCGGCGCCGGCGGCCGGCGGGGCGCTCGAAGCCCGGGGCCACCTTCTCGGTCCCCCTCAGTTCGCGCACTATTGTTCTCGTGCAGTCGCGATGCCAATGTTGGTAGAACGTGTTCCCGTCTGGCTCGAAGTAGCGAACGAGAACGTGTTCGGAGCCAACGGCGATGTATTCGTAGCAGCCGGGGCATTTGTAGAGCTTGCGGGCGATGCTGAATGAGAGCACCACGACGTTGTCGTCGAAGTCGATGCCGCGCAGGCTCTGTCTTCGACTCGGCAGATCGGTCTCGGACATCGCCGCAGCCTAGATGAAAGGGCCGCAACGGCCTTCCACGGACAACGACTAACCTGCAGGTTCACGGGCGCGAGACCTGGGAGGGGCATGCGCATAGGAGTCGATGTCGGAGGCACGTTTACCGACGTCGTCGGCATAGTCGACGGCCGCGTCGTTACCGCGAAGTTGCCGAGCACGCCCGAGCAGTCCGAGGGAGTGCTGGCGGCGATCGAACGTCTCGGCGTCAACGGGCCGGACATCGAGGCGTTCGCACACGGCACGACCGTCGCGACCAACGCCCTGCTCGAACGAAAGGGCGCGCGGACCGCTCTGATCACGACCGACGGCTTCCGGGACGTGATCGAGATCGGCCGCCAGAACCGGCCGTCCCTGTACGACCTGACGGCCAACCGGCCCCCGCCACTCGTAGAGCGCGATCTCCGCTTCACGGTAGCCGAACGCTGCGGACCAGAAGGTGTCATCGAACCGCTCGGCGAGACCGCCCTGGAGGGAGTACTCCAAAAACTCGAGCAGTCCGAACCAGACGCGGTGGCCGTGTGCCTGCTCTTCGGCTACCTGCATCCGGAGCACGAACGGGCGGTCGCGGCGGCGGTGCGAACTCGCTTTCCCCACCTGCATGTTTCGGTGTCCCACGAGGTCCTGGCGGAGTTCCGGGAGTTCGAACGTTTCTCAACAACGGTGGCCGACGCCTATCTTGGACCTCGACTCGCCACTTACCTCGAGAATCTCGCTCGGCGCTGCGACCGAGAGCGTGTGCCGCGCCCCGTCGTCATGCAGTCATCCGGCGGAGTGATGGACCTCGAACGAGCAACCTCGAGCGCGGCCGCGTGCGTTCTGTCCGGCCCCGCAGCGGGAGTCGTCGGCGCATCCCACGTTGCGGGTCTCAGCGGATTCGCCGACGTTCTCACCTTCGACATGGGCGGCACCAGCACCGATGTCGCCCCCATCGTCGACGGCCGGGCGGAGCGGACCACCGAGGGCGCGATTGGCGGTGTGCCGCTCAAACTGCCGATGGTCGACGTGCATACGGTAGGAGCCGGGGGTGGATCCATCGCCTGGATCGACGATGGAGGAGCACTGCGCGCCGGCCCCCGATCCGCCGGAGCGAACCCAGGTCCTGCTTGCTACGGCAGAGGTGGCCGGGAACCGACGGTGAGCGACGCTAATCTCGTGCTGGGCTATCTTGCTGAGGGGGCGAAGCTCGGCGGTGAGATCACGCTCGACCGCGAGCTTTCGCTCAAGGCTCTCGAATCGATCACCGAACCAATGAGCCTCGACGTGGTAGATGCGGCGCAGGGAATAGTTCGAGTCGCGAACGCCGAGATGGTTCGAGCTCTCCGTGTCGTCAGTGTCGAGAGAGGACTCGACCCGCGCGAGTTCGCACTGATCGCGTTCGGAGGTGCCGGGCCGCTTCATGCCTGCGCGCTTGCGGAGGAACTGGACATGCCGACCGTTATCATCCCGCAGGCGGGCGGAGTGTTGAGCGCGTTGGGACTTGCTCTATCGGAGATGCGCGCGGACTACGTCCAGCCATTGCTTGCATCAACCCATGAGCTGGAGACAACGTGGCTCGATGAGGCATTGGAGTCGATGATTTCCCGAGCCGAGAACGAACTCGGACCGGGAGCGTCCCTCGAGCGAGCCGCGGACCTTCGATACGTGGGACAGTCCTTCGAGCTGACGGTGCCGGCCGGAGACCTGGCCGCCATGACCTCGGCTTTTCACGATGCCCACGAACGACGCTTCGGTTACCGCATGGAGGACGAACCGGTTGAGACGGTGGGCGTTCGACTCACCGCCACGACGCCCATCGAGCTACCTGATCTGAGCGATTCGCCCTCGGCCCTGGAAGAGTCGGGCGAAACCCGAGCGGCGAATTTCGACGGCGAATGGGACCAGACGCCGGTGCTCCAGCGCACGATGATGGGTCCTGGAACGAAGGTCGAAGGACCCTGCATCGTCGAGTTCGCCGAAGCCACGGCGGTGATCCGGCCGGGTTGGGCGGGAGCCGTCGACCACGTCGGCACTCTGGTGGTGAGCCGATGACCGCTCGCCTCGATCCGGTCACACTCTCGGTGCTGTCCGCCGCGCTATCGGGCATTGCCGAGGAGATGGGGGCGGCGCTAATCCGCAGCGCTTACTCATCGAACATCAAGGAACGAAGGGACTGCTCCACCGCACTCTTCGACGCGCGTGGACGCATGGTTGCTCAGGCCGAGCACATCCCGGTACACCTCGGCGCGATGCCCGAGGCCGTTGCCGCGGTGATCGAGCAGGACCCCCACCCCGGCGACACATTCATACTCAACGACCCGTACACGGGCGGGACTCATCTGCCCGACATCACGGTCGTCACGCCGTGTGTGCACGACGACGACATCATCGGTTACGCGATCGCGCGTGCCCATCACTCCGACGTGGGCGGTATGCGGGGGGGTTCCATGCCGAGTGACTCGAGAGAGATCTTCCAGGAGGGCCTCGTCCTACCTCCCATCCGACTCGTTCGAGGCGGCGAGGCTGTGGATGACGTAATGAGGCTCTTGCTGGCAAATGTGCGAACGCCCGAGATACGTCGAGGGGATCTCCGCGCCCAAATCGCCTCGAACGAACTCGGCGGTCGAAGGCTTGCGGATCTCGTGGAGCGACGCGGACTGGACCTCATCAAGCGCGCGTTCGACGAGGTCATCGCCTACACGGAACGGCGGGCACGATCACGGATCGGATCCCTACCCGACGGGTCCTACGAAGGATCGGATGTCATGGAGGGCGACGGGACGACCGACGAGGACATCCCCATCGTCGCTCGTCTGATCATCGAAGGCGACGGATTGACGATCGACTTCGACGGGACCGCCGATGCAGTCGCGGGCAACGTCAATTGTCCGTTGTCCGTGACCCGCTCCGCCTGCTACTTCGCGCTCCGAGTTCTGTTGGATGCGGATGTCCCGGCGAATGCCGGAGTGCTGAATCCGGTGGAGATCGTCGCTCCCGAGGGGAGCCTCGTCAATGCGTCGTCACCATCCGCCGTGGTCGCGGGCAACGTCGAAACCAGCCAGCGGATCGCCGACACGGTGCTTCTGGCTCTGTCGCAAGCCGTCGATCTGCCGGCGCAGGGACAGGGCACGATGAACAACCTGGTTATCGGTGGACGCGGCTGGACCTACTACGAGACCATCGGTGGGGGACAGGGCGCGAGCTCGGCTGGAGATGGCCCCTCCGGGGTCCACGTCGGGATGAGCAATACGTTGAACACACCGATCGAAGCTCTCGAACTCGAATACCCGCTTCGCGTGGAACGTCAGCAGCTCGCGCTCGGGTCGGGTGGAACAGGAAAACATCGAGGTGGCGACGGCATCGAGCGGTCCGTGCGCCTGTTGGAACGAGCGAGCGTCTCGCTGCTGACCGACCGACGGAGGCACGCGCCGAAGGGAGCCCATGGGGGAGAGGACGGCACGCCCGGCGAGAACAAGCTCAACGGGAAACCTTTGCCGTCGAAGGTCGACGTCGAGCTGAGTGAGGAAGACGTGATCTCGATTGTTACTCCGGGTGGCGGGGGATGGGGCCGCTAATCGAACTCTGATGCGAGGACGATCGAAAGAGCTCCAAACCTGTCCCCGT
>WHSV01000148.1 GCA_009379915.1 Actinomycetota bacterium
TATCGAGATCCCGTTCGTTCTGGACGAGGTGTCTTCGGGGCTGACCATCGACGTAGAAGCGAGTGTCGGCATCGCTCTCTTTCCCGAGCACGGAGGGGACGTTGACACGCTCTTACAACGCGCCGATATCGCCATGTACGTGGCCAAGGAAACCCACACCGGTTGCGATCCGGCCCAGGGCTTCTTCCTCGGCCGTCCGATGCCGGGTCACGAGCTCCCCGAATGGTTCATGACCTACGGGAGCGCATCGAGCCTGGTTCCCGCGGGCGGCGCCGCCCAGGCGATGCGACCAACGACGTTCCCAAACTAGACGCAATCTAACCAGGCCGAGCATAGGCTGCTGAGTGCGGGCCTGGATCAGCAGAAGCGTTTCCGGTCAAGGGGGTTTACCGAACTGGAGGTCGTTCGGGATCCGAATCGTCGAATGGAAGGAGGAGCTTGCTGCCTCTTAGACGAGTTTCCGCCCGGGCACCGAGTTCGACTTCTCCGATCAGCTTGAAGACTACCGAGTCCACTGTGGCGTTCTCACTCAGTCAACCAACACTTCACGCACCTTGGCTGCTTCGCGCCACGCCTCATCCGGCGACAACCAAGAATTGTGGTGCGGATCGTCAGGCGGGGCCCGCGGTCGGGGGCTTGACGATGTCGCGCGCCGCCTGACGCGAGGCGCCGGTCGCAGCACCGATCAGTGCGAGCCATGCAGCCTTCTTACCCACCGGAACTGCCTGGTCGATCTGAGGAGGATCCTCGCGTGTGACGAGGCGCCACACGGTGGTGACGATGTAGGTGGACAACTTGACCGCGACGATCCCGAGAATCAGCGCCCCGATGTTCTGCGCGAGGGATGGCTTCTTGGGTATCGAGCCGTCCGGCTGCGGCACCTTCTTGGGCATGAGTGATCTCCTTCGGAGATTGCTTGTCTGAAACTATGCCCCATCCCGCTCACGTAATGCATGGCTCACCCTAACGACCATTGTCACTGGAGACCTCCATGAGGCGTCTGGAGTGACGATGGTCGGTCGCCGAGGGGCGGGCGGGGAGGACGGCCACGCCTCAGACGTCCTGGAACTCCCGCTGGAGACCGGCCAGGTCGTCGAGCTCCTCGCCGCCCTCCGCAGGACCGACGGCGATGACGCGGTCACCGGCCTGGAAGGTAAAACGGGGCTTGGGCCGGTAGGTCCACCGACGTCCGCGTTGGACCGCAAGCACGAACATCCCGGTCTCGGTCTCGATCTGTAGCACCTTGATCGTCCGTCCGTCGGCCGGCGCACCCGGCTGGACCACCGTCTCGTGTCCGAACTCGTCGGACTCAACCAGGGCCGCCGCGATCACCGGATGGAGCTCCTCGCCGGCCTCGACGAGCCTGGTCATCTCGCGCGCGGAGTCGAAAATCATCTCGGATGCCTGCGCGAGCCGTATGAGACCTCTCAGGTCGTCGGGGTTACGCGCCTCCTGTGCGCTGCGAAGAACCCACGACTCCAACTCGTCGTGGATCGCGTCGCTACGGGCCTCGAGATTGGCCACCTCGGTCGCGAGGGCCGGACTGTTGAAGAGAAGAGCCGAGTAGGCGAGCCCGACCGCGACCTCGGATGAGTCCTTCATTTCGACGATCAGATCCACGGCCCGATCGAGATCGCTGAGCACGATCTCCGGTGGGTCGGGCTGTTCCGGGAGCTCGGGAGCGCCCATGACCTTTCGAGCGAGATTGATTCCATCTTCCGGACCACGGACCAACAGCACGTCTCCGCCCGAAACGGTGAAGTCCCGGCCCGGGTCGAAGTTCCATTCACCCCCGCGACGGGCCGCGATGATCCACATTCCGATCTCGACGGGCAGGGCCAGATCACGCAGCGATTGACCGACGGCCTCCGCGTCCTCCCTCACCTTGACGCGCGCAACCACCTCCTCAGCGTGACGGAGATCCCGGCGGAGGTCCTCGAGTATGCCGATCCCGGACGCAACGATTCCGGCGATGTCCTCCGCCGCATCCGCGATCTTCTCCACCGCCGCCGCGATCTCCAGGACTCCGGCCATGTGTTCGGCGTCCTCGGGGCTGCGCGCCGCGAGGATGCTCAGGCGACGGAGGCCGCGTAGGTGCTCGACCATTCGGTCCTCGAGCCGCCGAACCTCTTTGGCAAGGTCGGCGTCCGAAAAGAAGATCGCCGCGTAGGCGAGATCAACCATCAGCTCCGAGGTGTCCTTGATCTCGGCCAGGAACCCCTTGACGGTTTTCGGTCCTTCTGATGAATCCATCATGAACTCCTTCACGCTACTCCGAACAACACGAGGGCGGTGACTAGACATGTCACTCCCAAGAAGTCCATTCCGCTGGTGACGATGGGGATCGTGTGGTTGTCGGGATCGAACCCGAAGCGGTAGGTCGCGACGGCCGCGTAGTAGCCGATCACGGCGGCGATCACGGTCGCCATGAGACCGCCGACCATAACCACGCCCAGAAAGGTCCAGGCCCCCGGGTAGGCGGCTCCCGTAGCCGACGCGACCGCGAGAGTGGCCACGGCAGACAGCGTGTAGACGAGCAGCCCGAGCGCGAGCACGATCGTGCCGTCGAGCAGGGCGACGGCACTCGGCTTGGCGGTCGCCGTCACGGCACCGAGGTGCAACTTCGAGCCGAGCCGCGCGGCCAGAATCGAACCGAGTGCCCCCGTGTTCTCGAGGAACCCGGGAATGATGATCAAAAAGGCCGGCAACGGAGTGAAGACCACGTCCATCCGGGGTTGGACGACCGTGCCCGCCAGCACGTCCAGGACGATCGCCAAACACAGAACAGGAAACGCCTCGCGCACGATTCGCTGGGCCACGCCGAGTGCACTCGTCCAGCCTCTGTACAGCGCGAAGATTCCCGCGACCAGCGCCAGAGCCCCCACGACCGGCGTCACGACGTCGATCTGGGCGAGGAACGACGCAAGGAACAGACAGGGGAGCGTCACGACGTCCCCGATCGCGGTGATCAGCGGCGCTCCGACGGCGTCGAGGTCCCAGTCCTTCTTGAAGGATTGAATCGAGAGGTAGATCGTCACGGCCAGGACGACGACGGAGGACAGCAACCCTCCCACCAGGGAGATGACGATGAAGTCCCAGACCGAGACGGTGTCGACCCCGAGCAGACCGGCCATGGCCCTGGCCAGCACGCCCATCGTCACCGCGGTTGCGATCGTCAGGAGAATCGAGGCGTAGACGTTCTGGCCCAGGATGCTCGACCTGGCCCTCGAGACCTCGAAGAGACCTGACAGGATCGCGGTTCCCAGCCGTGCGGCCAGGGCGCCGAAGATGTTCCCCCTCATCCCTATGGAAACCGGGATCAGGACGAACAGGCCCTCGATGACCTCGATGCGGCTGCCCATCCCCACCAGCACGAGCCCGGCGACGAGCGAGGTCAGCGAGGCGATGGTCACGGCGATGAATCCCTGGGTCATCGTCCGCCGCTCGGACGACCAGTAGTCCACCACCTGCCTGGCGGGGTCGGCCACCCTTCGCCCGGTGCCTCTGACGGCCCGAGCCGGGACCCCCACCACGGCGCGAATAGCCACTCCGACCCGCTCAAAGACGGGTCGAAACCGGTCGCGTGCCCCTTTTCGCGAATCGTTCATGAAATCCGGGAACTCCAAACCGCTGTGGTGCGTTCGTACGAATAACAAGTGTCAACCGGTTCATCGCCCGCTGTGCCCGTTCGCATTCGGGGGAGATGAGGCAGAGCGAGCCGGAGCGAGAGGAGCCTCGATGTCCAACCAAATAGCAATCCGAGGCCAGAGCCCCAAAGGACTCCCGCGAGCGTCCCAGCGTAAGCCCGAGGGCCGCGTCTGCGCCGAACCCGGATGCGAGACGCGCCTGTCCACCTACAACCGTCGCGACAAGTGCTGGACCCACGCCGAGATGAAGGTGCCCCGTCTGCGCGGCCGCAA
>WHSV01000149.1 GCA_009379915.1 Actinomycetota bacterium
TACTTGACTTTACGTCGACCCCGGTATCCTGGAAGCGGCACTGCCTCAAGCCTGGGACTTCGGCATCGAGTCGTACGAGGTGTCCACGTGTGTCGTCGTGGAGGCCGAAGCCGACACCGGGCACCGCGGGTACGGCGAGGCCATCGCTCGCAAGTCGCCCCGCACCACCGCGACGCTGGTGGAAGACCTCCTCGCCCCGATCGCGACCGGCCGCGACGTCGCCGACGTCGGGCTCGTCTGGGCCAAGGCCGTCGACACGCTGCGTCGCTGGGTCACCACCGCGGGTTCCTGCTGGAGGCCATCAGCGGTCTCGACACCGCGCTGTGGGACCTGCGTGCCCCGCGTCGCCGACCTGCCCGTCGGCCACTTCCTGCCTGGCGGCCGGCGGGAGACCGTCGAGACGTACGCCTCGAGCGTCTACTTCCAGGCGTCCGTCGAGGGCGCCGTCGCGCTCCCGAGCGCCTCGCAGGCGAGGGGCACCGCCGCATCAAGATCAAGATCGGCCACCGCCCCGAGCAGGGCGGCTTGCGCCGCGACATTGCCACGGTCCGCGCGATCTGCAGCGCCGTCGGCGCCGGCACGGACCCCATGCTTGACGCCAACGGCACCTACACGCTCGCCGCCTGGTCGAGGCGCTGCGCGATCTGGAGATCGTCTGGCTCGAGGAGCCCTTCCCGCCCGACGACCTCGCGGGCTACCGCGCGCTGGCCGCGGTCTCGCCCATCCCTCTCGCCGCCGGCGAGCCGGAGCTCAGCGTCTTCGGCTTCCGCGACCTCATCGCCAGCAGCAGCCTCGCGTTCGCGCAACCTGACATCGCCCGCTGCGGCGGCTTCACCGGCGCCGTGCAGATCGCGAGCCTGTGCCATGCCCACCACGGGCCGGTGTGCCCCCACACCGGCTTCTCCGGCGGGCTCAACAACCTCGCGATCATCCACCTCGCCGCCGGTCTGCTCGAGAATGCCCTGCTCGAGTGGATGATCATCGACAACCCGCTCCGGGACCTGTTCACCGAGCCGCTGCCCAGCCCAAAGGACGGCCGCCTGTCCACGGTCAGCGGCCCGGGCCTGGGCCTCGACGTCGACCGCCTCACCGACCTGGGTCGCAGGCCGTGAATCTGAGAACTGGTCAAGTCGCCTCTCGCCATGGGGACACTCGACGCTCGAGAGCATCGAGCAGACCGATGAACACGATGCCAATCACCGCAATCACGACGACGCTACAGAGCACTTCAGCTGTATTGAAGCGGACCGCGTTGAGTTGAATCAACCCGCCGAGGCCCGTCAACTCCAGGAAGATCTCGCCCACGACGACACCGACGACCGCTCGTTCCGCGCCGATGCGCAGCCCGGAGGCGACAAACGGAACTGCTGCAGGTAGCTGCACGTGACGAACGACGTGAAACCCTAGCGCCCCGAAAGACTGCGCGACTTCGATCAGATCAGGTCGGGCATCGCGGACGCCGACCGCAGTGCTGACGATGATGGGGATCACTGTGCCGAGGAAGATGAGGAACAGCCGACCGGTGAAGCCCACACCGAACCACAGAATCATCAGCGGCACGATCACGACTCGCGGCGTCGCGTAGATTGCGTCGAGGTATGGATTGACCACACGGCCCAGCACCGCTTGGCGGCCGAGCAGAACGCCGACCGGGATCCCCACAGCGACCGACAATCCGTATCCGACAGCGAGGGTTCCAACTGTCACCAGTGTCGCCCTGAGCAACTCTCCCGAGATGATCAATTCACCGAAGACACGTATGACGCGCGATGGTGGCGAGAACAGGATTGGATCGATCTGGCGACCAACATACTCCCAGACCGCGAAGAAGAGCACCAGATTCAACGCCGGCAGGATCACGGTGGGGCGGGTCGTGATGGCAACCAGTCGTCGCACCAAGTTCGCGGGGCGCGGGGCGGGTGCCACACCCGCCCCGCCAAGCTCCTCGGTCGTCCGCACCGACTAGGCTCCGCAACCCATCTCGATGGCTTCTTCGAGGTATGTCGTATCGACGAGTTCGTCGAGGTCGACGCTGCTCTCCAGCTCGCCTGTCTCGGCCATGATCTCGTTGAGGACCTGGAGGTCCTCGGTGTCGACGATTGCGTCGGGCTCCGTCGGATACATGTCCAGGCCAAGCGCTACCTCGTGAAACTCCGCGACCGCCTCAGGGGAAGCCGCCTCGACCTCGCCGACGGTGTAGTCCACGAAGGCTTCCGGATTCGCCTGGATCCATGCATTCGCTTCGAGGTTCGCGCAGGCGATGGCGGTAGCGACGTCGGGGTTTTCCTCGAAGTAGGTTTCCGCTCCGTAGTACAGCCGTGACGGCAGGCCAGGCGCCAGATCCGACATGTAGCCCAGGAGGGACAGGTCGTCGGTCTGTCCCTGCAGCTCGATCCAGCTGTCGATGTACACGACCGCCGCGTCGATCTGGCCCGCCAGCAAGGCTGCTGCGCGTTCGCCAGTGCCCCCGATCTGGGCGTAGGTGACGGAGTTCTGCGGGTCGAGTCCCTCCTGCTCCAGCAGGAGCCGGAACATCAATGCATTGAAGCTGCCCGGACTCGAGATGCCGAGCGTACGACCCTCAAGATCAGCGACCTCCTCGATGTCTGAGGCTGTCACGACCGCATAGTGCATGGAGGACGTGGGTGCACCGATCGCCGTGACGTTCGCGCCCTGACTCACTCCGACCAGAACCTCGTCCGCGCTGCTCGCGGACACATCGAGCCGCTGGGCGACGATCGCTTCGATCCCGGTGATGCTGGTCAGGAACTCGTGCTCGACCTCCGCGCCCCAACCTTCGAGCAGGTCCACCGCGTAGTGGATGCCCATACCGAGAGCCTCTGGCTGAGAACTGCCGATGCGAAGGGTTGCGCCCGACAGATCGAAGCTCGGCTCGTCCGTCCCCTCCTCTTCCTCCATCGCTGCCTCGTTGCCGGTCTCGACCGCCTCTCCTGTAGTCCCCTCCTCAACGTCTCCGTTCGCGCTGCAAGCAGCCGCGAATACGGTGACTGCAAGCATGGCGGACGTCAAAGCTCGTAGTCTCGTATGGCAGTCTATGTGAAGCATCTCCCTTGCCTCCCTTTGATAGTGCTTCTCACTCCGACGCCTCCGACGCATAGGTGCGCCAGCTCTGGAACCTCCGCTCGATCCGTGCAACAAGCGCAGCCAGACCTATCCCCATGATTGGGAGCGGCAGGATGGAGGCAAACAAGTAGTCCGTGCGGAACACCGCTCCATAGCCGCTTATCAGGGCCCCGATACCGCCGAGCCGCAAGTAGACCTCAGCGACAGCCATGCCCACGACAGCACGACCCACCGCGAGCCGAATGCCGCTCATGATGAGTGGTACGGCCGCGCGAAGGAGGACATGGCGGAGCAACCCGATTTCGCTGTCAACCCCGAAGGACCTGGCGACGTCTACAAGGTCTGGTGGCGCATCGCGGATGCCAGCATGGACGCTAATCAGTACAGCGACCACGGCGGCCAGGAACACCACGATGACGCGTCCCTGGAACTCAAAGCCGAACCAGATCAGGACGAGCGGCACGAGCGCCACGGTGGGCGTCACGAAGAGCGCATTGAAGAACGGGCTCAAGGTGCGGTGCATGACCTTGCTTCGCCCCGTGATCACACCGAACACGAAGCCGATGACCAAAGCGGCCGAGAGCCCCGCTGCAAGGAGAGTGGCACTCTCGAGCAAGGCACTCGGTAGCTGCCCCGACAGCGTGAGGTCGTACAGCGCTGCGAGAATCGCGGAGACGGGGGGCACGAGCAGCGAGTCACCCAGGCGACCGTAAGCTTCCCAAGTACCGAAGATCACTGCGCCGAACAGCAGGTGCGGCACAGCACCACGGGCCCGCCAGCTCGGTATCGAGACCCGGATTGC
>WHSV01000150.1 GCA_009379915.1 Actinomycetota bacterium
GACTTCATCTTCGCGCTCCCATCAAGGCGCTTCGATTGTACCGAGCCAACCACTCGCCTCTTCCGCCAAGCAACTCCCGTTTACCCAGCGGTCCTGTCAGGCCCGCGAACGGTCAATGGGCCGGATAACACGAAACTCGTGCGGCACATGGGGGGCGCCATGTCCCCAGATCGAGGGACCGCGTCCCCTCAGTCGTGGAGCCCTTGAAGTGAGGAATGGTAGAGGTTGCCGTCTACGGCCCGTGCGAACACGTCAAGCCGGCGTGGACCCGAGCTGCATGCCGCGACCGTGCCGGTGAAGGGAATCCAGGGCCTGTCCTTGTGTTCGGTCGACGGCATACCCAAAGAGAAGAAGCCGCTCCAGTCCTGGCCATTCCACCATTTGTGCAACAGACTTCCGTGAGGGCCGCGCGCGAAGACATCGATCCGTTCAGGTCCCCAGCTGCAAGCAGCTGGTGGCCCGGCCACCGCGGCGGAGATACTCACGGCGGGATACGAGTCGTATTGCACTTCGGGCATGCCCAGCGAAGAGAAACTGCTCCATGACTGCCCGTCCCACCATTTGAACAAAAGATCGCCCAGCGGCCCGCGTACGAAGACCCCCATGCGGTCATCTCCGCAGCCGCATGCTGATGGCGGTCCTAGCGTCGGAATAGGGCGTGAGGACTGCCCGAACTCAACCTCGGGGGAGCCGAGGGAGGAAAATTCACTCCAGTCGGTCCCGTTATGGGATGTGTGAAGGATGTCTCCGTCGTGTCCGACGACGAAAACCTCCACGTGCCCTGGCCGGGCGATGCAGGCGGCAGGAGGGGACGCAAGCCCCATCGGTATAGGCACGCCACCGCTTACCACCGCCGGGGAACCCAGACAGCGAAGGGGGTTCCATGCGGTTCCGTCCCACGTCCTCTGCACGAGCTCCCCGTCGGGACTGCGTCCAAACAAGTCGATCCGGCCACTATCCTGGCTACAGGCAGTGAGTTGCCAATCCACGCCTACCGACAGGCCGGAACCGGTCGCCACAGGGGGCCCAAGGGAGCGCCAGTCGCTCCACACGTCGTTACGCAACTCTCGCTGGCAGAGCTGCCCGGTGACGGTCCTGGCGAACAGGTGGAGTTCATGGGGTTGCGGGGAGGTGGCCACGGGACAGGTGAGACCTTCGCCGACGATCCGCCAGGACGCGCGTGAATCGCGCGGGCTGGTCAATATCGCTCAACCTTTTCGAGGATGAAGACACGCATCTCAACACATCCAAGGGGTGGCATATGGTGCGGCCAGTGCCATCCTATCGGTTTTTACTCTACGCGGGCATTATGTCCGGGCCGCGTCGAGCGCTCCGTGCGCGATGCGGCCCAGACACATGCAGAGATGGAATGCCGCCGTCTTAGGTGACGGTGCGCATCCAGCCGTACCTGGTGTTGCTTGGCGTGGCGCCAGCAGCCAGGTACCGCGACCTCATCGACGCCATCTCGTCGTCGGTGTAGCCGGGGAACTCCATCAGCGTCTTCAGCTCATCAGAAATCCGCGACTCGTAGTCTTCCGGAACGGGCTTGTACACGCCCCCAGGTGCAGGCTCAGCCGCCGAGGGCAGCCTGTACAGCCGAGCCGAGTTCAGGCCAAGGATCTTGCGCTTCGCGGCCTTCGTCAGCTTCGGGTAGCCGAAGCGCTGCCGCATCTCCTCGGGGATCTCAAACCGCCACAGCGCCTCGATCTGCCACTGCGGAGACCCGTACCACACCGAGTCGGAGCCGAAGATGATCCGGTCCGGCCCCATGTACTTCATCAGCTGGCCCAGGATGTGCGCCGCGACCGTGGGGAACGTCACCACCGTGGAGGCCCAGGTCGTACCGATCTCGGCATACACATTCGGGAACGGCGCCGCGAGCTGCGCGAACTCGGTGGTCCAGGAGATGTCCGGCACCCCACCGCGCAATTGGCCGGATTTGATCTCCTCCAGTGCGTCGAACACGAAGAATCCTGGTCGTATGCACGAGTGGTAGATGATGAAGTTCAGGTTCGGCCAGTCGGTCGCTGCCTTCGGGATGTCTGAAGGGTGCCCGATCTCCGGGGTCGCAGGCCCTGGAGGCGCCAAGCCCTTGTGGACGCAAATGTTGGCCAGCGAAGGCTTGGTCCTCAACGCCTCGCGGTTGCTGGTGATGAGGTCGTAGGTAGGGTACGCGACTTCCTCGTCGTCCAAGCTCCACCGTTGCATTTCACTCTCAGGATCGTTGTCGACCTTGGCGGCACGGTTGATGTTGTAGCCCTTCCATGCGTCAGGATGGTAGTTGTCGATCTGATACTGGATGTAATCGAGGTTGCCAACCCCCGGGTAGAACAGACCGTGAGCAAGCAGGCGCGTCGACCCAGAGACCTCGTTCACGAAGTTCCGCACCGCCGCCGTCTGCTCGGCGGTCAGGATGGCACCCGTGAGCGACTCCTCAACGCTGGTGGGCGGACGGGGTTCCGGCTCTCCAGGAACCTGGACCGTTCCCGGGGTGACATTGCTCAGAAGGCCAACGGTGACCTGGCTGTCCAGGAAGACGTCCTTGATGAACTGCACCAGATGGAAGGCCTCGGGACTGAAGTCCTTCCCCACGAGCGCCTCATTCCACACGCCCCATGGGTCCCCATGCTCATCCGGATGGCCTTCGGGATTGAAGGGGTTACTGTCGAACCCCGGCATGGTGGGACCTTGTGCGATGGCCCGCAGCGACTCGGCACCCACCCTGCTTGACCGCACCGTGTGAAGCTGATCGTCGAACACGAACATGTTACGCGGTGCGGCATTCTCCCTATAATTGGCGAACTCGAACATTTCGTTCTCTTCGACGTTGAAGTAACGTCCGAAGACATGGTTCATCGCCAGGAACGCCGCGGCCATGCCGCCCGCACCGGTCAGGAACTTTCTCCGACTGATCCCCAACCTGGCTGCGGACGAGTCCGCCAACTCGGTGAGCTTGGCCTCGACGCGTTTCTGCTTCGCCGTTTGAGGATGGGGCATGTACTCGCCGTTGGAGACCATGCTGGTCGGAACGGGCGAGCGCAACGTGTCGGCCACGTCGGCCCGCGCGCACTTGGCAAGATCCTCCTCACTCAGCCATGAATCTTCCGCTTCTGGATCCCGGTGCGACTCTTTCGGCTCGGTCACGTCGACCCCTCTCGTCTCGTGATGCGTAAGGCCGCACCCGCTCAGCCTGCCGCCGGATGCCGGAGTCGTCTGGGCCGACGACTCCACCGGAAAGGACTCAGCGGGGTGAGAACGGCATGCACCCGTACCATGGGGGTAAACGCATAGCAAGAAGCAAATCTCCTAGCGGTCATCGAGCGTTCCGAGCGGTCACGCAGGCACCGCGAGCGGGCGCAGGCAAGGCGCTTGAGACCACGGCGGGGTGGGCGGCCAGCCTCGGCGATTCATGTAGGTGCTGGCGGGTGATTCCAGGACTCTCAGGCCCATAGTTCGGTGTCCGTCAAAGCGGAGCAACACCAGACGTCTTACTGCGGATGAGGGGGCCGGAACCTGTCAAGCAGGATGAGACAAACTTCTCATGCGTTGTTGATGAGTGCTTCTCGGGACGGTTCGTTGATCCAGGCGACGGTGGGCAGCTTGGGCGGCTCGGGTCGTCGATGGCGGAAGCGGGCGGGTTGAGGTCGTAGGCGGTGTCGAGGGTCTTGGCGCGCTGCTGGCGGATTCTCGGGGGCGGTGCCGTAGTGGACCGAGCGGGGGTGTGCAGGCCGATGGCCGCATGACGGTGGACATGGTTGTAGTGCTCGAAGAACGCCGCGCAGAACGCTCTGGTCGGCCCCCGCGTTTTCCGGACAGTCGCTAACAGGGGTTTCTATGCTGCGACCTGCACGTTCAGATATTCGTCGTGGACCTCTTGCGGGGTCCG
>WHSV01000002.1 GCA_009379915.1 Actinomycetota bacterium
TCCCTCGATCGCGCCCTTGCCGAAACGCTCCGGATGCTTGGACGTGCGACGCGTCACGCCCCACGCCATGAACGACGCCGGGGTGGCGCCGAGCCCGGGGAGCATGCCAACGACGAACCCGAGAAGGAAGTTAGTGAGAGCTATCCACCAGCGCTGGAGCTGGGTCTTGATCGCTAGCAGGAAGTCCGTGAACGTGGGCTTCATCTGCGTCAGGGCGATGATCCCGCGGACGCGCTCGGTGGCGCCGTAGAGGATCTCGGCGATGCCGAACAGCCCTATCGTCACCGGAATGAAGTCGAATCCCTGCAGCAGCGTCAACGTGCCGAACGTGAGTCTGGGGGTGCCCGAGACCACGTCGAGCCCGACGGTCGTGAGCAACAGGCCGGCCGCAATCATCGCGAGCGTCTTAAACGGCGGCGCGCCTCCGAACCCGACGAACGTGCTGAAGGTGAGCAGCAGGACCGCGAACAGCTCCGGAGGACCGAAGCGGAGCGCCAGTCCCGCGAAAGGCGCGGCGACGAACGTGAAGAGCAGCGCGGCGAGAATGGCGCTGGTGAACGACCCGGTGAACGCCGCCATTAGTGCCAGCCCGGCCTTGCCCTGCTTGGCGAGGGGGCGGCCGTCGAACATCGTGGCCACCGACCACGGCTCGCCGGCAACGCCAAAGAGGATCGAGGTGATGGCTCCGCCGAAGATCGAGCCCCAGTAGATGCCGGCGAGCATCAGGAGGGCCGCGGACGGAGCCATGAACACCGTCACCGGGAGCAGCAGCGCGACCCCGGCTGTACCGCCCAGTCCCGGCAAGACCCCTACGATAAGACCGAGCATCACGCCGACGGTCATGAAAAAGAAGTTGGACGGATCCAGGACCTGCCCCAGCCCTATTCTCAGGCCTTCAAGGCCTTCCATCAGCCTCGTCCAACCATGACCGAACGAGGCAAGAAGATCTCGCCGACGCCGGCGGGCGGTGCGCTCGGCGCCATCCCCGGACCAAGCAGATGGATCGGCTGCCGGGGGCCGGGCAAAAGTCGGATCGGGGCAGACCCTGCTCGTCCCGCCGGCCCGGTTGGTTCTACCGGCTCTGCAGCTGCCTCGTCTCCCTTGAGTGTTGCCACGCTATCCTCCCGCTAGATGTGGCCCGGACCGACGACCGGTATCGGGCAGAATCTTCAATTCCCCCTTTCCTTCACTCCTTTCTCAACCGTTGCAACAGGACGAGTGACGCTCTGTGGTCTAAGGCAGCTTGACCACGCTGACCGGATTCGGAGAGCGATGGTCCCTCGCGTTATCGATCAACTCGATCTCCCCTCTATCCGACATGAGATGAAAGGAGCCGTCGGCAGGGTAGTTGCGAATGATCACGACCGTGTCGTCGGCATGGGTGTAGCGCTCCTCGGTGAATGACGGCGTTTGGCGCGCTTCGCAATTCACCGCCGCTTCGCCGGACCACTCGAACCGGTAGGGGGCCAGCGGGAGTCGCAACTCGTACGGATAGATGGTCTCCTCCATCGCGATACTCACCCACTCGCTTCCCGGCGCAGGCCCAGCTCTTCGAAGAGGGCATCTTGTTCGGGTCCGGGTTCAACCGCTTCGAGCATCTCGACGGGGCTGCGGCCGGCCTGCTCCAGGAGCTCGCGCGCCGCGTCGAAGAGCGGCAGTCGCTCTTGCGGCCTGACCCGCTCGACGATGAGGTCGGTCATCACCTGCACAACCGCGGCGCGCATGGCTCGCCCGCGTTCCGTGTCAGGCATCACCCGGTCGGGCGTGATCAGCGGCACGACGTTGAGGGAAATCTTCGACGGATCGTTCATCAGGACTCGACGCTTCCGTCCAGCGCGCGAAGCTCTTCCGCGAGGCGCTCGCGCAGGCCGTCTTCGGAGAGGTCCAGCACTTCGAACAGCTCGAAGCGTTTCCCCGCCTCGCGCCCGTCGGCCAGCAGGACAGGTTTGCCTTCGCCCCACACCTCGAAGCGGGGATGCGGGCTTTGCGCACCCACCCTCAAGACGCACTCGAGCAGGTCGCGTCGATCTGAGAAGTAGCGCTGTTGGCGCCCCTCATCGAAGCGCAGCTGCAACTCCGCGTTCCCCAACCCTTGGACCCCCCTTCCCGCCGGGCACTGTCTCTGGTGCCCCCAGAAATTCATTCCAATGGATCGAGACTCTTACTGCTCCTAACTGTCTGCTCTCCTATGCCCCTATGCCGCGATTGACGGGCAAGGAGTACTCCTCTTCCTTCAAGTGCTTGTGCGCCTCTGGATCCTCGAGCTCCCTCAGTCTCTTCGGAACATCCGCGCCCATGTCTTCCCAGTTACGATTCGCCGCAACCTGCATCAACGCGACGTGCTCCGGATGCATGTGTCCGAACCGACCCTGCATCGCGAGATAGTCGACGACGGGGCGCTGCTCCGGCGGGATGAAGTACTCGTACTTCCGCTCGGCCGGGTCGTACTCCCATACCGGGAACAACCCGGACTCGACCACCCTGCGGCCCAGCTCCACCGTCATCGGGGTCTGGTAGACCCAGCCCTTCTGACAGGGTGTGTAGCAATGGAGGAATGCGGCGCCTCGGTGGTTGAGGCCTTTGCGGGTCTTGTTCATGAGGTCGAGCGTGTAGCCGACCGTCGTGGTGGCGACGTAGCAGTTCGGGTGCCCCTCGGACATCATCTTCGCGAGGTTCTTTGGAGGAAGCTTCTTACCCTCAGGAATCACCTTTCCCGGTGGCGTGAAAGTGGTCGACCCTCCGTATGGAGTCGTCGGCGACGTCTGAATGCCCGTGTTCGCGTAGCACTCGTTGTCGTAGCAGATGAAAAGGGCGTCGTGGTTGCGGTAGAGCGCACCCGAGATGGACCCAATGCCGATGTCCGCGGCGCTTCCGTCTCCCGCCATCACCAGGATGTTCGGGTATTCGCCCTCGTACTTGCCCTTCCGGATCATGGACTCGTAGGCCGCCGCCATTCCCGACGTAAACGAGCCGCCCGAAGCGATCTGTGTGTGGGCCCACGGGACCGTGTAGGGAGTCGACATGTAGGTGGCGTTGGCCACATACATGCAGCCCGTGGGACCGGCGACCACGGTGTTCTGACCGGCAGCCTTCAACACCCAGCGGTACTGGATGGCCGGGCCACAGCCCGCGCAGGTCCTATGGCCCGCCTGATACGGGTCCTCCTCGGGCATGTCGGGCAGGTAGTGCAAGTTGCGCCCCACGTCGTCGGGCACCGATGCAGACCTGCCCTGCTCCTCGAACAGCGGAAGATGCTGGCGAACTACCTCTTTTTGTGTCATCGGTCATCCCCTTCCATTTCCGGGATATGTCCAAATTCCGTCACTTGCGAGTGCGTCCCTCAATCCTCGAATCCCACCCAGTGGCTTGCCTTTTCCACCGAGCCTCGCTCCATCGCCTCGACCATCTTGTCTGCCATCCAGGTGAACTCGTTGATCGGAATGGTCTCGCCACCCAGGCCCGCCATGAAAGAGGTGACCAGGGGGCGATTGGCTCCGTGGTAGAGCGCGGTTGTCACGTCGAGCGACAGGATGCCCCCATAGCTCGCGCCACCGAGGCCCAGGTTGGTCTCGACGACGCCCACGACCTTTGCCCTGTCCAGAGCCTTCTGCAGGTCCTCCGTGGGGAACGGACGGAACCAGACCAACCGCGCCATGCCCGCCTTGATGCCCCGCTCACGCAGGCGCTTCACGGTCGCCTGACAGGTGACGGAGTGGCCTCCCTGCATGACGAACACAACCTCGGCATCCTCGAGCATGAATTCCTCGACGAAGGGCGGATAGCTCCGTCCGAAGGCGTCGGAGAACTCCTTGGTCTTCTCCCTGATTATGTCGATCGCCGTCTCCATGGACCGGGCTCTCTCGAGCTGGAGCGGGGGTCCCTGCTCGGGGTGGATCTGGGGACCGTGGGACACCGGCTTCTTGGGATCGAGCGCGAAGGGAAGCTTGTAGGGAGGAAGAAAGCGCTCGACTT
Organism: Actinomycetota bacterium; assembly: GCA_009379915.1. GTDB lineage: Bacteria > Actinomycetota > CADDZG01 > CADDZG01 > WHSQ01 > WHSV01. The sequence goes on from WHSV01000002.1 coordinate 3,973, forward strand.
GCTCGATGCTGGGCAACTCCACATCGCCGGAGATATGCGAGACGAAGTAGCCGTCCTGGCAGATCATCTGGGGCAGCAGCAGTCGTGGATCCTCACCGATCGCGTAGCCGAGCAGGTGCTTGTCGAAGACCTCTTGAGGGGTGGCCGCCCAGCCCATGAGCCAGCCCATGTCGCGCGTGCACAGGGCGTCGGTGTGCTCCGACCCGAAGTCACCCGGGGGATCCAGAGTGCGGTCGGCGATGGCCATCTGGATCGGGATGCGTGCGCCGGCGGCCGGCGAGTACACCTCGAAGGCGTAGGTGATACCAACCCCGGAAGACCCCGTGAAGGCGCGCGCGCCGCAGGAGCCGGCCCCCAATGCCGCGCTCAGTTGAGCGTGCTCGCCGTCCGCGTGTAGATATTCCGCGTCGAGCAAACCCTCGGCGATGAACTGCGAGAGGTTCATCATGATCGCCGTGTAGGGGCGGATCGGATAGGCCGTGATCACGTCGACGTCCGCGTAGAGGGCCGCGTAGGCAGAGGCGGCGCACCCGTTCAGGCGCATTGTTGTGCCGTCGAGGTCGGCCAGCTTCTCGGCCCGGTCGATACCGGGGGTCACCCCGAGATCGGACGAACCCTCTCCTCGAGTGAGCTTCTCGACCGACTTGTCTGGGATGGTGGTCTGAGCCACGTCCTACCTCCTCTTACCGTTTCCTGAGGTCGCTCCTGTCCTGCGACGGCGGGCCGCGTCGTACTCGGCGATGGCATCCTCCTGCAGCTTGGCGATCGGGATCGACTGCTCCGCGTGGGAGCCGTCGTAGACCGAGAAGGCGGTCTCCATCCTGGTCACGTCGCTTTCATCCTCGAAGTCCAACTCAGGAACCTTCTCGAGACACCCTGTCGGACATTCCTGGACGCAAACCAGGCAGCCCTTGCAGTACTTGGTTCTAATGGAGTAGGCGCCGTTTTCACGAGTGTCGCGCATCACGCTCACGTCGGGACACACGATGTAGCAGTTGTCGCAGCCGTTGCACACGCCGCAGCTCATGCAGCGATCGGCCTCCGCGATCGCCTGCTCTTGCGTATAGGCGAGCGTCACCTCGATCTCCTGATCCCTGATGCGCTCTTCGGGCGGAGTCAGGGGTGCTTCGATTCGAGGGGCGTGCGGGAAGTAGGAGGTGTTGAGCCGTTCGTAGGGCATGACCTCGACCGGTGCGTCGGGGGCCAGGTCCGCTGTCTTCAGAACCTTGTCGATGTTGCTCGCCGCTCGCTTGCCGTCGCCGAGTGCATCGACGACCATGGCGGGACCCCGGACGATGTCGCCGCCGGCGAAAATGTTGTCCTCGAGGCGCCCGTACTCGTCGGTCTTGAGAAGTCCTCCCTCGATCAGGTGGTCCGGGATCCAGTCGAGGTGCTGGACCTGGCCGATGGCGATCATGACGTTGTCGCACGTCACCTCGTACTCGGTGTCTGGGTTCATCCTGGGCGTGACCTTGCCCTCCTCGTCCTTGGACAGATGAGCCTCGCAGAGCACGGCGCCGGTAACGACTCCGTCCTCGCCCAAGATGCGCGCGCAGGCGGAATTGGTCTTGAATTCCACGCCCTCGGCCTTTGCTTGTTCGAGGTCCTCGGGAACGATAAGGAGCTCGTCGGGCCCCTCGAGTGACACGATCGTTACCTCTTCGGCTCCGAGCCTCAGGGCCGAACGAGCGGTATCCGACGCGGTATTACCGCCACCGACCACGATCACCTTCTTGCCCACCTTCACGGGCTTGTTGAAGCCCGCTTCGCGGACGAACTCGAGTCCTCCAGTCACGCCTCGCAGGTCGTTGCCTTCAACCGGCAGCTTGCGGCCGACGTCCTGGCCGAGGGCGAGGAACGCGGCGTCGTAATCCTTGAGATCCTGCCAGGACACATCGGTGCCCACCCTCGTGTTGCACTTGATCTCGATGCCACCCAGATCCTCTATCTTGGTGACCTCCGCGTTGAGCACGTTCTCGGGAAGATGCCAATGCGGAATCCCGCCACGCAGCATGCCTCCCGGCTTGGACAGCGCCTCGAGGATGGTGACTCGATAGCCGAGTCGCCTCAGGTGGTAGGCGGAAGCAAGCCCGCCGGGCCCGGATCCCACCACCGCGATGTGTTTGCCGTTGGTTGCCGGGAGAGTCTCCTTGATCGGTTCGTCAGCCAGCTCGAGCCCAAAGTCACCGAGGAAGCGCTCGACGTTGCGAATGCCGATGGGCTCGTCGTGATCCTTGCGGTTGCACGCCCCCTCACACGGGTGATAGCAGACCCGCCCGGTCACGGAGGGCATGGGGTTGTCCTCCATTATGGTCAGGTAGCCGTCGAGGAACCTCTCGTGCTTGACGAAATCGAGATACTTCTGAATTTTCTCCCCGGTGGGACAGGCGTGGTTGCAGGGAGGGGTCTTGTCCTTGTACACGGGCCTGAAGAATCGGAAGTTACCTGTCGGAAAGAGCACTTGACCGGCTTCTTCGGTGGGTGCAGGCGTCACGCCCGCGAGAGGAAGACGAAGTTTAGGTGGGATCTTCGTTCCCTTTACCGACATCAGGTACCCTCCAGTCAGTTGCTAGATTGGCTGCGCGGCTGCAGCCTCGCGGACTTGCGCCTGCGCGTAATCGAGAACCGTGTAGTGCTCTGCACCCCTCATGAACGCGTCCTGGTCGGTCACCGTCTCGCGCACCGCTTCCAGAGGCAAGACCCCGGTCGCCGCGATCAACGCACCGAGCAGTGGAGCTGCGACCCCGATACCGACCTCGCTCCGTTCAGCGGCCCCCTCGGTGGACGTACGGTCGTAGGCGAGCTGACCGAGATCGCGCACGAACATCCAGGGACTGCCCCCCTCTTGCTCCGCGAGCGATATGGCGTCGACCACCACCAGCTTCTTGAGCTTGGCGAGCATGTAGTCGGGCAGGAACTTCAACAGATACTCGGGGTCCCGCGCCGAATTCACAACCAGGACACCTTCACCGTCGGGAGTGCCGCGAAAGAAGTTGGACGCCTTGACAAGTGTCTCTTCCACGAGCACCACCCAGTCGGGATTGGCGTTCTCGTATACGAAGCGGTCGGCGATCGGTTCGTCACCGAAGCGCGCGTATTTGTGAACCAGGCAGTTCGTACGGTCGGGATCATCGATGTAGTCGCTGATGAACTGCGCGTAGTAACCGGCTTTCTCCGCGCCGGAGGCCACACAGTTGACGACGTCCCGGGCCTCCTTGTCCATGATGATTCCCCGGGTCCACACCGTGATCTCGTGGTACATGGTCGCCGACCTCCCCCTGGCTCTCCCGAAATCAGGCTCTCCCGAAATCGGAATACAGTATACTCTTCTCGGGCGAGCGATTCCCGTGGGCAGTTCCCGTGGTTTGTCAGAGAGGCTACCCACTCGGTAATCCGCCCAATCCCACGGAAAACCTAGTTGGGGCCGACGTGGGCCCGGGTGATCTCGTTCACCCGGGAAACTCCGAGCAGGGTCATGGCGTTCTCGATCTCCGCTCTCAAGAGCTCCAGGGCGCGCCCCACGCCCTCCTCGCCGCCCGCGGCCAGGGCGTAGAGAAACGGTCGTCCGACGAACACCCCTTTCGCCCCGAGTGCCAGCGCGGTGACCACGTCGATTCCCCTCCGCACGCCTCCGTCGAGAAAGACCTCACATTCACCGGCCACTTGCACGATCTCCTCGAGCACGTCGATCGGAGCCGGACACCGATCGAGCTGGCGACCACCGTGATTCGAGACGATGATCCCGCCGGCGCCGTGCTCGCTCGCCAGGATCGCGTCCTCCTCTGTGAGGATTCCCTTGACGAGCACGGGCACCTCACCCGCGGTCTCGCGGATCCAGCTCAGATCGTCCCAGGTCAGAGACCGATCGTGCAGATGGTCCAGGTAGTCGTTGAACTCCTCTTCGGTGGCGGCGTTCGGGAAGTTCGCCGGGCTCGCGTCCTCCGGGACGGTCAGGTCGTGAGCAAACTCTCGCTCGCGATACCCGGGAACGGGTAGATCGGCGGTGACGACGATCCCTGAGTAACCGCTTGCGACCGCGCGCTGCACGAGCTCGATCGCGAGCTCGCGATCCTTGTGGACGTAGAGCTGGAACCAGCGGGGACCTCTTCCCGCCTTCGCGACCTCCTCGATTGAGTACGTCGACAGCGTGGAGAGACAGATGAGAGCACCGGCTTCCCCGGTTGCCCTCGCGCTCGCGAGCTCACCGTCGGGATGAGCGAGCTTGTGGAGCGCCGTCGGCGCGAACCCGACGGGCATCGACACGGGAGTCCCCAGCATCGAAGACGAGATGTCGACGGATGAGATGTCGACGAACACCCTGGGTCGCAACGAGAACCGGTTCCACGCGTCCAGGTTCCTGCGCATCGTGATTTCATCGCCGGCGGCGCCGCAGTAATACGCGAACGCATAGGGCTCCATCTGCTCGCGCGCGTGTGCCTCGAACTGGTTCAGGTTGAGGATGCGTTCAAGATCCATGTCTCTCCTGTGCGGTCGCGATGAGCTCCTTGACGGCGGGCTCGTTGCCGCCACGAAGGAGCTCGAGCGGATCCGGCTCACCGTTGACGATGCTCTCGAAAAATGCCTTGCGATGCTGATACGTGGGAAGCGTCGCTTTGGCCCATCCCCTCACCTCGTTGAGCATCAGAGCCAGAGCTGCGTACTCGTCACCGAAGAGCTCGGCGATCTGGCTCTTCATGCGCTTCGCAAGGGCGGGGCTCGCCCCCGCGGTGGAGATCGCAATCGCGATCGGTCCGCGCCGGACGATGGCGGGAAGGATGAAGTTGCACAGGGGAGGGACGTCGACGACGTTGACGAGCATCGCCCGGGCCTCGGCATCACCGTAGACCGCGATGTTCACGTCGGTATCGGAGGTGGCCGCAACGACGAGGAAGCAGTCCTCCAGATCGCCGGCCGTGTATGGCCTGCAGCGCCACTCAACCGCACCAGACTCGGCGAGCTCGGCGACCTCCCGATCTGCCTCCGGAGCCACGACCACCACCTCGGCATCGCAGGCGAGAAGTCCCTCGATCTTCTCGAGCCCGACTGCCCCCGCTCCCACGACCAGACACCGCCGGCCCATGAGGTTGAGCGCGGCCATGTAGAAGTTGGTCTCCATCATGCGGGCGACACAAGTCTGGTCGCAGAGCCCGCGCCGGAACTGGCAGACGCACGGCTTTCCCTCGTAGCCCATTCGTTCAAGACTAAGACGGGCTAGCGATCGTCTCGACGATCGCGGCAGACCATTAAGGATGAATGACGAGATCCGGGCCATCCGGTTGGACGATTGAAAGGTGGCGGAGCTTGGGGCACATCGATTTCGACCCCTCGAACTTCGAGGGCCGCGAAGGCTATTTCCTCCTTACCTCTCTCGTCGTTCCTCGGCCCATCGCCTGGGTCTCGACGGTGTCGCCCGATGGGGCGCGGAACCTCGCCCCCCACAGCTACTTCAATGCGATCTCCAGCAATCCGCTGGTCATCCATTTCACATCCACGGGGGAAAAAGACACGCTGCGAAACGTGAAGGCGACCGGGGAGTTCGTCGTCAACATCGTCAGCGCTCCGCTCGCCGAGGTCATGAATCTCACGGCCGCGAACTTTCCCGCCGAAGAGGACGAGTTCGCGTGGGCGAACCTCGAAGACGCACCATCGAAGACCATCGTGCCACCTCGGGTCGCACGCGCAGCCGCGGCCTTCGAGTGCACCGTGAACCGGATCGTCAGCATCGGCAGCGGCAACATGGTCTTTGGGAACGTGACGCATCTCGTGGTGGACGAAGCGGTCATGCGCGACGGACGAGTCGCTCCCGACCTTCTCGATGCAGTCGGACGTTTGGGCGGCTCGTGGTACACGCGCGCGGCCACGGACCTATTCAAGATGAAGCGGCCTACCTACGACGATGTGAAAACGAAATCGGGTGAGCGCGCGGGCTGACCACGCCCTCTGATGTCTGGAGCTTTTCCCGACCGTGACCCGGGCAGTCGCCGTGACGACTGCCGTAGACCTGGAGCTGTCTTTTCCCACTACGTCGTGTCCGCTCGCGGCCTCGTACTGGCATGATTCGCCGTCCGGCGCTTCGTCCCTTCAATCCCCGTCCAATATCTGGACGGATTATCGAGAGTTTTGTGACAGCATCCTCATGATGAGCGTCGTGCAGAGCGTCATGCGTGGGTGGCCGGTGGCGATCGAGCTCGCCGAGACCATGCCGGGTCCGCCTGAGGTCGTGTGGAGTCTCATCACCGATTGGGAGAACCAGAGCGATTGGCAGCTCGAGGCGCGCGACTTCGTGGTGAAGTCGACCGAGCGCGAGGGAGTTGGAGTCACGGCCGAAGCGACCATAAGCATCGGCGGGATAACGACACGCGACGAGGTCGAGGTGGTTACCTGGGAGCCCGACAAACTTCTCGCGATCGAGCACAAGGGCTGGGTATCGGGGCGAGGAGAGCTTCACCTGACCCCTCTGGGGTCCGACCGGACGCACGTCTTCTGGCTCGAGACGCTCTACCCGCCGCTCGGTATCGCGGGAGCGGTCGGCCTCATGATCTTCAGGCCGCTGATGTCCCGGATTTTCAAGCGCGACCTGCGCGTCCTGCAGGGACTCGTAAGAGCAGCAACACGCCCGCCTTAGTCAGATCGACTCAGCACTAGCCAGACCTTCTCTGGAGTCACCGGAAGATCGATGCCCTCGTCTCGGCCCCCGAGCGCGTCCACGATGGCGTTCACGATGGCCGGAGGCGTGCCTATGCATCCCGCTTCGCCGGCCCCCTTGTTCCCCAGCGGCACGTTCGGGTTCGGAGTCACGGTCTGATCCAGAACGAGCTCGGGAAGCTCGGCGACCGTGGGCAGTGAGTAGTCCATCAACGAGCTCATGAGCGGCTGACCGTACTCGTCGAAGACCACCTGCTCGTACAGAGCCTGTCCGATCCCCTGAATGATCGATCCCACGCTCTGACCCTCGACGAGCTTTGGATTGATGACGATGCCGCAGTCGTCGACGGCGACGAGTTTCTCGAGCGAGATGTCTCCCGTGTCCCGGTCCAGCTCGACGACCGCGACGTAGGTCCCGAAGGGAAACGCTTGAGGAGGACCGAACTCGGCCTGCGCCGAGAGAGCTCGCTCGGTTGCGAGCTGCCCCAATGTGACCGAACGATCCGTCCCCACCACGGTGAAGCGGCCGTCGTCGTAGCGAAGATCCGCCTCGGCGACCTCGAGATGCGCCGAAGCTCTCAAACGGGCCTCCTCGAGCGCGTCATGGGCCGCATGGTGAAGTGAGGAGCCGCCCACCTGCATGCTCCGAGACCCGAATGTGCCCACTCCCACCGGAACCTCGTCCGTGTCGCCCTGGATAACGCTCACTCGATCCAGTTCGACTTCGAGCGCGCTCGCGACGACCTGGGCGAATGCAGTGGCGTGTCCCTGTCCCTGAGGAGTGGCACCCGAGCGGGCGACAACGGTCCCGTCCGGCTCGATCGTGACCGATCCGAACTCGGTGCTCCCCTCCTGGCCACCGGATCGCTCGATGTAACTGCCGATTCCGATCCCCAGCGGGTTCCCGTCGCCCGTCGTCCGGCGGCGGCGTTGCTCGGCTCGCGCGTCGTCGTAGCCCGCGCGCTCGAGCGCAAGCCGGAGTGCGGCGGCGTGATCGCCCGAGTCGTACACCGCTCCCGTCGGGGATCGATAGGGAAACTCGTTTCTGTCGATGAAGTTCCGCAGCCGCAACTCGGCGGGATCCGCTCCGAGCCTGTGGGCCAGCCGGTCCAGCGCGCGCTCGAGCGCGTACGCGGCCTCCGGCCGGCCGGCTCCCCTGTATGCCGCGGTCGGGGTCGTATTCGTGACCACGGCCCGCACTCGTACGTGCAGGTGGGGAATGGTGTAGGGACCCGAAAGCATCCAGCCGGTGTTCGCCGCGATGAATTCACCCGTGTGCGGATAGGCACCGATGTCGGCGTCGACCAGCGCCTCGAGCGCGAGCAGGTTGCCCTCCCGATCGGCCGCCAGCCTCAGTCGTTGAGTCTGCCCGCGGCCGTGCGTCGCGCCGGCGAACGCCTCCCTGCGGTCCTCGATCCAGCGCACGGGACGGCCGAGCTTGCGGGCGAGGTGGGCGATGACGATGTACTCCGGATAGGTCTGGCTCTTGGCTCCGAACGCTCCGCCGACGTGAGGCACGATCACGCGGACCAGCTCGGCTTCGATGCCGAACGAGCGCGCCAGAGACTGACGCAGCCGTTGGGGGGCCTGATGTGAGACGTGAACGGTGATGTCGTCGCCGTCCGGGACCACGACGATGCCGCGCGTCTCGATCGAGGTCGGGCACAACCGCTCGTTGCGGATGATCGTCTCGACGACGACGGGGGCCGAGTCCATGACGTCGTCGACCGGGGCGCCGAACTCGCGCACCGACACGACGTTCGAGCGGGGTTCGAAGAGCATCACCTCGTCCGACGCCGCCGGGCCCGGATCGATGACCGCCTCGAGCGGATCGATGTCGGCGAACACGAGCTCCGCACCGTCCTCGGCCGTGTATCGATCGGCGGCGAGGACGACTGCGATCGGCTGCCCCGCGAAGCGCACACGGTCACGCGCGAGCGCGGGCCACGACATCTCGGGCGGGACCTCGGCGCGCGGGGGCGCGGGCGTGACCGGGAGATCGGGCAGCTCTCCCGCGGAGTACGCCCCCACGATCCCCTCCATTGATTGGGCGGCCGCGAGGTCGACCGCGTTCAGGAGGCCGTGGGCCTCGAAGCTGCGCACGAAGACGGCATCGAGGCAGCCGGGGACCACGATGTCGGCGACGTAGCGGTGCGCCCCGGCGACGAGCCCCGGATCCTCCCGGCGCGGCGGGCTCTGCCCCACGTAGCTCCTGTGGCCCATCCGGTCGGTGCTCCCCTCGCCCTGGTTCTGCTCGCAATCGATTGCAGCGACTATAGGATACCGCCCTGTGAAGCCCAGCCCCTTTGACTACCTGGCCCCCGGAGACCTCGATGAGGCTCTCGGCGCGCTCGCCGAGCACGAGGGTGAGGCCAAGGTCCTCGCCGGCGGCCAGAGCCTGGTGCCCGCGATGAACTTCCGTCTGGCGACCCCCTCGGTGCTGGTCGATCTCAATCGGATAGAGGGCCTGGCGGAGGTGCGCGTGGGCGACGGGGAACTCGTCATCCAGTCTTTGGTGCGACACCGCGATCTCGAGATTCCCGCTACCGAAGACGCCACTGCGCTCCTGCTCGCGCGCGTGTCCCGCCTCGTGGGTCACCTTCCCATTCGCGTCCGGGGGACGGTCGCCGGCAGCCTCGCTCACGCCGATCCCGCCGCCGAATGGTGCATGCTCGCAGTCGCGCTCGACGCGACCATCGTTGCGCGCAGCGTCCGCGGCACGCGCCGTATCGCGGCGAACGAATTCTTCGAGGGGCTCTTCACCACCGCGCTTGCCGAGGACGAAATCATCACCGAGGTACGTTTGCCGTTGCTCGGCAACGCGGGCACCGGCTTTCGGGAGAAGAGCCAAACCGCCGGTGATTTTGCGACCGTGGCGACGATCGCGGCGTGCACGCTCGACGACGGCATCGTTGCAGACGCGAGGCTTGCGATCGCGGGGGCCGGCGCGACACCCGTGAGAGCCAATCGAGCAGAATCGCTGTTAGTTGCTCGTGAGGCCACACCGGACGCGATCGCCGTCGCCTCGCGCGCAGCAGCCGAGGATGTCGAGCCGAGCTCGGATGCGAGCACATCCGCCGACTACCGGCGACATCTCGTCGAAGTGCTCGCGCGGCGAGCTCTCGACGACGCGCTCGAGGCTGCATCGTGACCTCGGTGACCCTCTCGGTGAACGGCCGTCAGCACGTCGTGGAGGTCGAACCGCGGCGCACGCTGGCGGACGTCTTGAGGGACGACCTTGGCCTTCACGGCACGCACCTCGGATGCGAGCACGGGGTGTGTGGTGCCTGCACCGTGCTCGTCGATGGGGATCCCACTCGTGCCTGTCTGTTGTTCGCGGTGCAGTGCCAGGATTCCTCAATCACGACGATCGAGGGACTTTCGAAGGATGGAGCGCTGCATCCGGTCCAGCAGGCGTTCACCGACAACTTCGGCCTGCAGTGCGGTTTCTGCACGCCGGGTTTCATCATGCTCCTGGTGGGCGCGCTCGAGTCGCATTCGGTTGGGAATGATGAGGACCTGGTCGAGGTTCTCTCATCGAACCTCTGTCGCTGCACCGGGTACCGCAGCATCCTTCAGGCCGCGAAGCAGGCGGCGGCAGAACTACAGGCAGGCGCTGGTAAGGGGGCAAGATGAAAAGGGTTGCGCTGGGATCTCAGGGGCTCGAGGTCTCCCGAATCGGTCTGGGTTGCATGGGCATGTCGACAGCGTACGGGCCGGCCGACGATGTCGAGTCGATCGCCACAATCCATCGGGCGCTCGATCTCGGTGTGAGCTTCCTCGACACCGCGGACATGTACGGGTGGGGACACAACGAGGAGCTGCTTGCCAACGTCGTTCGCCCGCGTCGCGACGAGGTGCAGATCGCGACGAAGTTCGGCAACGTCATAGACGACGAGGGCAACCGCGGGATCGACGGCTCTCCCGAGCACGTGAGGCGTGCTTGCGATGCAAGCTTGAAGCGTCTGGGTGTCGAGGTGATCCATCTCTTCTACCAGCACCGAGTCGACTCCGACGTTGCCATCGAGGAGACGGTCGGTGCCATGTCCGAGCTCGTCCAGGCCGGAAAGGTGCACCATCTGGGCCTCTCGGAAGCTTCCAGCGAGACGATCGAGCGAGCGCACGCGGTGCACCCGATCAGCGCTCTTCAATCGGAGTACTCGTTGTGGACGCGGGACATCGAGTCCGACGTCCTGCCCACTTGCCGCTCGCTGGGGATCGGGTTCGTGCCCTACTCCCCCCTCGGTCGCGGATTCCTGACCGGAGCCATCACCTCGACCGAGGACCTGGCCGAGGACGACTGGCGCCGGCACCACCCTCGCTTCCAGCAGGGAAACATCGAGCGCAACCGTGAGCTGGTCGCTCGCATCGAGGAGCTCGCCGCCACAAAGAGAGTGTCGACCTCCGAGCTGGCGCTCGCATGGGTCATGGCTCAGGGCGACGACGTAGTGCCCATCCCCGGCACGAGGCGAATCAAGAACCTCGAGTCGAACGTGCGAGCGGTGGATGTCCACCTCGGCGACGAGGATCTGGCGGCTCTAGACGAGGCCGCGCCTCCGGGTGCCGCCGCGGGAAACCGCTATCCCGACATGAGCGCGGTCAACCGCTAGGGCCATCGGTGTCTGCGGCCCGGTCGAGCCCGCCCGCGGGTTGATGGCATCCGTCGCCCCTGAAACTGCCCCGGCCTCGTCGGAGAACGTCGCGATCGGCACCACGGGCCCAAAGATCTCCTCACGGAGAGTCTCCGAGCCGGGAACTCGCAACAGCCCTTCTGTAGATGAAGCCATCGCGACCGAGACGCTCGCCTCCCTCATTCCGTCGCCCCGCGCGCGACGGCATCCTCGAGCAGCGAGTCGATCTCGCTGCGCGCGGCTTCGTTGATGAGGGGGCCGACCTGCACGCCCTCCTCGAGGCCGGGGCCGACCTTGAGTTCTGTTCGTCCCTGCAAACACACCTACTGCTCCTTGACGACCGTGTCGACGATTCGTTCGACGGACGGAATCGCCTCGTCCTCGAGCGTCTCTGCAGCCGGAAGCGGTACGTGCGGCGTCGTGATGCGCACGATAGGACCGTCGAGGTCGTAGAACGCTTCCTCGGCGACTATCGACGAGATCTCGGCCCCCCAGCCACACAGCCTCGGGTTCTCCTCGACCGTGAAAACCCGTCCCGTTGCACCTACGGCCTCGAGGATCGTGCTCATATCGAGCGGCACCAGCGAGCGAAGGTCCACGACGCGACAACCGATGTCGTGCTCGACGCGCAACCGCTGAGCGGCCTCCAGAGCCTTGGGCACCATCGACGCCAGGGCGATGAGAACGACGTCGTCTCCGTCACCGTGAACCACCGCACGGCCCAGAGGCTCGACGTGCTCGTCGTCGGGGACCTCGCCCTTGGTGGCATAGAGCGACTTCGCCTCGAGGAACACGACGGGATCGTCGTCGCGTATGGACGCCGCGAGCAGACCCTTGACGTCGGCGGGCGTCGATGGAGCGACGACCTTCAGACCGGGTATGGCCATGGCCCAGTTCTCGACGGCCTGGCTGTGCTGCGCTCCGAAGCGGAGACCACCGCCGTTCGCGCTGCGAAGCACGAGCGGCAACGTAACTTGCCCGTTCGTCATGTAGCGCGTCTTGGCGACCTGGTTGGCCACGATGTCCCAGCAGGTGGCGAAGAAGTCCGAGAACATGACCTCGCCCACGGGACGAAGCCCGGCCATCGCCGCTCCCATGACCGCTCCGACGATCGCCTCCTCGCTGATCGGGGTGTCGCGTACGCGACGCGGGCCAAAGGTCTCGAGGAGACCGCCCGTCGTCTTGAAGACTCCTCCCGCGGCCGCGACATCCTCGCCGATGAAGTAGACGTTGTCGTCGCGCCTCATCTCCTGCGCGATCCCCGCCGCCACCGCGTCCCTGTAGGTCAGTTCCGCCACTGAGAACCCCCGTCGGCCCAGACGTCCGTGTAGATGAGGTCCTTGGAGGGCGGAGGCGCGGCTTTCGCTTCCTCGGTGGCGCGATTCACCTCGACGAGGACCTGCGCGTCGATGTCATCGAGCACCGCGGCTTCGAATCCGAGTTCGAGCAGACGCGCGCGGTACAAATCGATCGGATCACGCGCCAGCCAGGACTCGACTTCCTCGGGGGGCCTGTACTTCGCGGGATCGGCGCGGCTGTGCCCGCCCTTTCGGTAGGTCTTGGCCTCGATGAGGGCGGGCCCCTCCCCCGCCCGGGCGCGTTCGATGTAGGTGGTTGCGATTCCGTAGACCTCGTCGACGTCGTTGCCGTCCACGATCAGTGGCTCGAGACCGTAGGCCGCGGCGCGTTGAGCAGCGGGATGCTCGACGGCCGTCACCGACGAGATGGGTGTGTACTCCATGTAGAGGTTGTTCTCGCACACGAACACCACCGGTAGCTTCCAAACCGTCGCCAGGTTGATGGCCTCGTGAAAGGCGCCGATGTTCGTGGTTCCGTCACCGAAGAAGCAGACGGCCACCTGACCCGTGCCGCGCTCCTGCGCGGCCCACGCGGCCCCCGCTGCTATCGGGAGATGCGCTCCGACGATCGCGTACGAACCCATCGCGTAGTGCTCGGTGCTGGTCAGGTGCATTGAGCCGCCCTTGCCCGCAAGGATGCCGTTGGAGCGACCGAGTAGCTCGGCCATGAGTCCGGTCATGGATGCGCCCCGGACCAGCGTGTGGGCGTGTCCCCGGTAGGTGCAGAAGCTGAAGTCGTCGTAGCGCATCGCGGCGCCGAAACCCGCGGCGACCGCTTCCTGTCCGAGCGACAGATGACTTGTGCCCTTCACGAGGTTCTGCAGGAAGAGGTCGTAGGCGCGCTGCTCGAACTGGCGAATTGCCGACTGCTTGCGATAGAGGTCCAGGCGCGTTGTCTCGTCGAGCTTCGCCTCGTCCGCCCAGCCCTCCGGCCTCTCCATCAGGCGTCCTCATCCGTCAATCCGTCCGACACGTCGGCGTCCTCCGGCTCGAGCTTCAAACCCGACGCGGCCGCCTCCTGCTCGAGCAGTACCGCGAAGTCGTCATCGAGGTAGCCGCGCCCGATGAGGCTCTGAACGATTTCGTGCGTGAGAGCGGCGAGCGGCATCGGCACATCGAGCTCGCGGGCGGCCTCCAGGCCGAGGTCGAAGTCCTTGCGCAACAGAACCGGAGTGAACGTGGGGCGATAGTCGAGATTCACGAAAGCGGGCGTCTTGTAGCGAGTGAACACCGATCCCATGACGCTCTTGTTCAGGAACTCGAGAAAGGCGCTGCGCTCGAGTCCGCCTTTCTCCGCCAGGACCGTGATCTCGGCCATGCATTGGGTCACGATTCCCAGCATCAGGTTGTGGCAGATCTTCGCCAGGCGCGCGGCGTCGGCATCGCCCACGTAGGTGCTGCCTGCTCCGAGCAGGTCGAGGTACGGCCGGGCGGTCTCGAACGCATCGGCCGGTCCCGAGACGACCAGCGTCAGCTTTCCGCTCGCCACGACCTCGGGATTGCCGCTGACCGGGGCGGCCAGAAGCTTGGTTCCGACCTTGTCACCGGCCACCCTCACCTCGGCGGACATGCCGGCCGAGATCGTCGTCGAGTCGACCAGGACCTTTGGCGCTGCGCCCTCCTGCGTGAGCAAGCCCTTGTCGCCCAACGTGATCTCGCGGAAATCATCGTCGCTCGAGACCATCGTGAACACGATGTCGCAGTTCGCCAGCTCGGCCGGCGAATCCACGAGCACACCCCCCTCGGCGGCCAGGGGCTCGGCCTTCGCCCTCGTCCGGTTGTAGACGGACAGGTCGCATCCCGCCGCCAACAGGCGCTCGGCCAGCTTGAAGCCCATCCGGCCGGTACCGATCCAGCCGAGTTTGTGCCTCAGATCGTTCTCAACCATGTTCGGCCCTCTCGAGAGCGCTGGCCAACCTTCGTACATCCTGTGCAAACGATTGCAGGGTACCGCGAGGACGCGAGGGGGCGCAAGCGATGGCGTCCTCTATCCACGGTCTTCCGTGAGCTCGATGCCCAGGGCGGCAAGCACGTTCGCGCCGAGAATCGCCCGCGTGGGGTCGTCGCCCAGCTCGGCCCTGCGGACCGTCATCACCGGCTCGGGATCTCCCATGGGGAAGGGATAGTCGCTGCCGAGAACCACGCGATCTTCGCCCACGCGTTCGACCAGAAAGTGCAGTGCCTCGACTCCGTGAACCACGGTGTCGTAGTAGAAGCGTCGCAGGAGGCTCGAAGGAGGCACGCTCAGGTTTCTGCGAGTCCGCTTCCCCACCGACTCGAAGCCACGGTCCTGCCGGCCGATCTGGTAGGGCAGGAAGCCACCTCCGTGCGTCAGACAGACCTTCAGGTCTCGGTGGCGCTCCAGCACACCCCCGTAGATAAGGTGCGCGGCCGCGACCGTCTCCTCCGCAGGATTGCCCACGATGTTGTTGAGGAAGTAGCGAGACAGCCGTTCCGAACCGATTGACGCATAGGGATGGACGAGGACCAGCACGTCCAGCTCCTCCGCCGCGCTCCAGAAGGGATCCAGCGCGTCGTCGTCGAGCTCCTTGTCGACTACCGAGGTCGCAATCTCGACCGCGACCATGCCCAGCTCGCGCACCGCGTACCTGAGTTCCTCGACAGCGAGATCAGGAGCCTGCAGCGGCACCGCAGCCATCGCCCAGAAGCGTTCGCCGTGCTTCGAGATCGTCTCGACGGTGGTCTCGTTCAGCGAACGAGCCAGCCATGCGCCGTCGGCCGGGTCGAGCACGTACGCGGAGAAGTCCATCCACGCCGACAGCACCTGCACGTCGACACCCTGGTCGTCCATCCACCTCAGTCGCTCGTCGAGGTCGAGCATGCCTTTGGGGAGGCTCTGGGTCGCGTCCCGCCCGGCGAAAGAGACGGTGCCCGCGCCGGTGAGCTCGACCGAGTGTCTCGCTCCTTCGGTCTCGATCTGGTCCAGGAGGCTCTGCGGAATGTAGTGACAGTGCAGGTCGATGCTCGGGCCGTTCACGACCGGGCCTCCTCCATTGCCTTCGAAAGGCTCTCGTCGGGGGCCAGAACGTAAAGACCCCCACCAATCCGATCCGAGACGAAGATGTTGTGGGAGGCATCGACCAAGACGTCGTTGATCTGTGGCGCCTCCTGTCCGTCCGGTGTCTCGGGCACCCAGAAGCCGGCCTCGATCGGCGCGGCCGGATTGGTTATGTCGTACACGCGCAGCCCGGCATTGAAGTAGGTCACGAACATCAGGGTCTCGCTCCGGTAGGTGCCGGGCCGGTTCTCGTGAAGGTTGTGGGGGCCGAACCTGAGCCCGCGATCACAGTAATCTCCGTCCGGCTGAGGGCATTGCCCGACGACTCGAGGGGAATGGACGTCGGACACGTCGATTACGCGCACCAGCTTGGTCTCTTCGGCGCAGCGGTTCGCCACCGCCTCATCGGTCGCCACCACTAGATTCCTGCCGGGCAGCGGAAGGCAGGTGTGCGTCTCTCCACCGGGGCTCCACGACAAATCCGACAACTTTCTGGGATGTTCGATGTCTGAGATGTCGAGCACTACCATTCCGGCGTCTCCATAGCCCAGATACGCAACTTGGTCGTCGATGAGAGCGTGATGCGCGGCGTAGCGTTTCGTGCCCGGCCACGATGGGGACTCCCCTCCACCGCGCCACATCCCGGGCCACCACCAGCGCCCAACCTCGGTAGGGCTTGTCGGATCATCGAGGTCGACGATCACCCAGATCCGATCGTCGAAACCATCGGGGATGGCGGACATGTACGCGTAACGACCGCCGGCGTAGACGATGCGGTGCACACCGAGCCCACCCGATTCGAAACGTCCGATCGGCTTGGGATCGAGAGCATCGCTGAGCTCGTAGACCAGCATGCCAGCCGAGAACTCTTGCGCGCCTTGAAACTGCTCCTCGTTCACCAACAGGAGGTCGTCTGCCGTCTGGACCTTGTGGGAGTGCGAACCCGCCGCAGCGGGAATCTGTCGCACGAGCTCCGGCTTCCGGGGATCACCAACGTCGAGCACCGAGGTGGCCATGCCACTCGGGCCCATGTGGCCGACGTAGAGAGCATCGCCCTGACGCATTATCTGCATGCCGTCCCCGCGGCCCGCGAGATCGTTGTGGCCGACCAGCTCGAGCCGGTGGCTCTCTCTGGTCCCGCTCAAGTCAACTCCTCTACGTTCGACTCGTTCGGCTCGATTCGCTCGACTCCCGTCTCTCGCCACAGGTGGTCCATCCCGATCGCCCCCGGCCATTGCACCGGCCTGGTGGCAATCGTTTGCAGTATTCTCAGCGTAATCACAAGTCTGTCAAGCACGAGGCACTCAAATACGGTGCCCGCGTCGACGCGACACTTACAGTCGCTGGCAAGTTGCAGATGTCGATCTAGCGAAAGCGAGCCCTGGGGAACCAAGAATGGCGACCTCTCCCGCCACCCTCCGAGACGTCGCCCGGCGCGCGGGCGTCCATGCCGGAACCGCGTCGCGCGCGCTCAATCCCGCGACGCGTTCGCTCGTCAACCCGGATACGGCCAACAAGGTCATCCAGGCCGCCGAGGAGCTCGACTACCGGCCGAATCCGATCGCGCGCGGGCTGAAGACGAACAAGACCTTCACGCTCGGCGTTCTCATTCCCGACCTGACCAACCCGCTGTTCCCGCCCATCGTGAGAGGCATCGAGGACACACTGGCCACGGTGGGTTACACCGCGCTTCTGGCCAACTCGGACAACGACCCCGAGAAGGAGCGCCTCCACTTCGAAACCATGAAGGGGCGCCAGGTCGAGGGCTTCATCATGGCCACCGCCGAGCGGGACCACCCCCTGATCGAGGACGCGATCGCGGCAGACGTACCCATCGTCCTCGTCAACCGGACGGTGGACAGCAGCCGGGTCTTCGCGGTCATCAACGACGACCACAGGGGCACGGCGCTGGCGGTCGATCACCTCGTGGGGCTCGGTCACCGCCGCATCGCCCATGTGGTCGGGCCGGAGCGCTACTCGACGGGCAAGGCGCGCCGCGAGGGTTTCTTCACCGCCATGAAGAAAGCCGGACTCGAACCCGATCCCGGCATCACGCGTGACACGAACACGTTCACGGAGGAGGAAGGCGCGCGCGTCTTCAAGGCTCTGTTGGACGAGGGCGGCGACTTCACCGCGGTTGTCGCCGGCAACGACTTGCTGGCCCTCGGCTGTTACGACGTCATGGCCGATGTCGGACTGAGTTGTCCCGACGATCTGTCCATCGTCGGTTACAACGACATCCCCTTCCTCGACAAGCTCCGGCCCCCGCTAACCACCATCCGCATTCCGCACTACCAGATCGGGGTGCGCGCCACAGAACTCGTGCTCCAGCGCATTCAGGATCCGGCTACCGAGCCCGTTACCGTGCAGCTTGACCCCGAGCTCGTCCTGCGAGGGTCGACCGCGCCCCCGCGCGCCTGAGGTTTGGGCTGGATCCGCCCGCACCGGTGGTGTTTTTGGGGTCGGAAAAGCAAACCCGGCACCAAAAAGGGGTGAGTTGGTGGAATGCGCGGCAGGATCTGCCCGCTCCGGGGTCCCTTGGGACACGTTTTTGGTCTCGGTCCCGCCAGGCGGTTGCCACGCTACAAAGGTGTCCGAGTCCGCCCCCAAAAAGCCATCGCGTGGCGATTTCGAGTCGCCCCTAGGACCCATTCTCGCCACACGATCCGTTTTCCGGTCTTAGCCCGGCAGACCCACCGAAGCGGGACCGAGAGGGCGCACCCCTCCCAACCTCCCCCTCGATGCCGGGTTTCGAGTAAGGAGACCCACGTGAGCGGCCCCCGCCGTTCCCTCAGGAGCGTTCGCGCAGTTGCGGGTATTGGTTCGTATGCAGCACGCAGGCTGTGTCGTGCTCCGGACCTACCCTCTCCAACCGCACTTCCTCGACCGGGTCGAAGGCGACGGAGACTCTCTTGTCGCTGCGCTTCAACTGGCTGAGTGACCTCTTCATTACGTCCGGGACCGCATCGGACTGCAGCTGATCTACCAGCACGGCCGCTTGCGCCTCGGTTCCGAAGTCGAGTTCGGCGGAGAAGTCGGAGTGTCGCTCCACCGCGCTGACGCCCTCGATCGACACTCCGCTGCTCTCGAGTTGGCGCACGACGTCATCGACATCCCATCCACAGAACTCAGTCGCAACGGGACAGCGGGTGTGGAACCGGCAGCCTCGCGGGGGCCGGGCCGGATCCGGTATCGGCCCCATCAGCCGGAAACCGTCACGCTCCTCCGACCCCCCTGTCGGGTCTGCTGCGATCAACGCTTCGGTATAGGGGTGACGTGGGTTCTGGAAGACCTCGCGCGACGGGCCCGTCTCGCAGATCTGGCCCAGGTACATGACCACGATCCGGTCGCTCATGTGCCGCACTACGTTGAGGTCGTGCGTAATGAACAGGTAAGTCAGACCGTGTTCCTGCTGCAACCGGTGCAGAAGATTCAGGATCTGGGCCTGCACCGAAACATCGAGCGCGCTCGTCGGCTCATCGAGAACGATGAAGTTCGGGTCGAGAGCCAGGGCGCGCGCAATCGAAATACGTTGGCGCTGGCCTCCCGAGAACTGGTGCGGGTAACGGAAGAGATGCTGCTCACCCAAGCCCACGCTGTCCAACAACTCGATGACACGGGCGTTCAAGTGACTCCCCGACGCCTCTCGGTAGACCTTCAGCGGCCGACCCACGATGTCCTTGACGAGCTGTCGCGGATTGAGCGACGAGAAGGCGTCCTGGAACACCACCTGGCAGTTCCGCCGGTACTCCGCCCACCGCTTCTTCGGCATGGCGTCGATCCGATAGAGGTGGGTGAGCTCTTTGAGTCTCTGGTCCTGCTCGGCCGTGCGGCCGTCGCTCGGTGTGTTCAGCAGGTCGTCGAGCTCGCGGTGCGGCTCCGATTCGAGCCCGAAATACACGCCGCCTTCGGTTGGGTTCAACAGCCCACTGATGCAACGGCCGAGAGTCGTTTTCCCACAGCCGCTCTCGCCCACGAGTCCGACCGTTTCACCGCGCCGAATATCGAAGCTGACATCGTCGACCGCCCGAACATGGCCCGCAACCCTCTGCAGGACACCCTCCTTGATGGGAAAGTGCCTGCGGAGGTTACGAACGGACACGAGGTATTCGCTCGCCTCATGGGACCGGTCGCTCATCTGCATCGCGGTCATGGTCATTGAGTTTCACTAACTTGGCTCTGCGGCATGAGATCAACGGGGCACCCGAGGTCCTGCGGATCGTCGTACAGGAAGCAGGCCGCGCGGTGCTGCTGTTTCCTCGTCAGGAGCTGAGGCTCCCTTGCCGCGCATATGGGCCCCGCGTGCGGGCAACGCGAATGGAATCGGCAGCTCGGCTCGGGATCCACTAACTCGGGAACGGTTCCCTCGATCGCGGCGAGCTCGCCTCTCGCTTGTTCGGCAGTAGGGACCGCAGCGAGCAGCGCCCTCGTGTACGGGTGAAGGGGGTCGTCGAAGAGCTGCTGGGTGGTGGCCGTCTCGACCAGCTTTCCCGCGTACATCACCGACACGCGATCACTGATTCTCTTCACCAGGGAAAGGTCGTGGCTGATGTAGAGGACCGCAGCGTGATGCTGCTCCTGCAAGTCTTGGATCAGGTCGAGGATGCGGGCCTGGATGGTCACGTCCAGGGCCGTGGTGGGCTCGTCCGCGATCAGCAGGTCCGGATCGCACGCCAGTGCCTGCGCGATCATCACACGTTGCTTCATTCCGCCCGACAGCTCGTGCGGATAGCTGTTCATTACCTTGGCGGGGTTGGGGATCCGAGTGGCGGAGAGGGCGGACGCAATCCGCTCATCGAGCTCCCGCTCTAGCCGCTTCTCCATCGCTCTGAACGGGGGAAGGTCGAGCAGCCTCCGCTCGAAGAACGTCGAGTGGCGGTGCGCAGCTCGCCGTAACAGTGGCCGGGTCCCGGGGGGGCCGGCCACAATTTTCGCATCCCGAAACAGCTCCGACGAGCGATGCTCGGCGAAGACCTCCGCCAGTTGCTGCTTGACCGACAGGGCCGGGTTCAGCGCCTTGGCCGGATCCTGAAAGATCATCGCGATTCGGTTCCCGCGGATGCCTCGCAATTGCTGGTCGGGGATACGCAGGAGGTCTACCGCCTCGCCCGAATTGCGTGGACGGAACGACACCTCCCCGCCCGCGTAGACGCCGGGCGGTGTCGGAACGAGTCGGAGGAGCGATTTGGCGGTCACGCTCTTGCCCGAACCCGTTTCTCCCACGAGACCGAGAGTCTCGCCCTCGTGAATATCCAGGGTCACCCCATCGACCGCATGCACCATCCCGCGCCGGGTTGCAAAGTGAACTCGCAGATCGGTCACCGACAGAAGAGGCTGCGCGGAGACTGGAGCTGCTGCCACGCCTGGGCGGTCGTCTCGACGAGAACCCGAAGATGGGCGGTTCGAATGCAGGGCCTCGTCGGCGGCAGTATCAGATTGTCTCACCGTCGCTCGCTCTTCGGGTCTAGGACGTCCCGCAGACCATCACCCAAGAGGTTGAAAGCGAGTGACCACAGAAAGACCATCGCCCCTGCGAACGTCGCCACCCACCATCGGCCGGCGATGATGCCCGACTGACCCTCGCTCACGAGGTTTCCCCACTCGGCGAGACCGGCTTCGGCGAGACCGATGAAACTGAGCGTTGCGCCGATCAGCACGACGTGACCCATGTCGACGGTCGCCTGCACGACCACAGGCGTGATCGAGTTGGGCAGCACGTCCTTTAGGAAGATGCGCCATCGCTTGTCCCCCATGACGCGCGCTGCATCGACGTATTCGTTCTGTTTCACGTGAATGATCTGGCCCCGAATGATGCGTGCGTACTTCACCCAAAACACGACCGCCAGGGCCAGAATGATGTTGCCGAAGGCGGGGCCGAGAACGGCCGCGATGGCGAGCGCGAAGATCAGCTCCGGGACCGACAGGAACACGTCCACCAATCGCATGAGGACCTCGTCCCACTTGCCCCCGAGAAACCCGGCGAAGCTGCCCACCGCGACTCCAATGACCACCGTAATGGCGACGACGATGATCGAGAGCCGCAGGGATGTGCGAGCGCCCCAGACGATTCCGTAGAGCACGTCTCCACCGGTAGGCGTGGTCCCCAGAACGTGTCCATCGGTTCCCGGCGGGACGTTAACGGAGCTGAAGTCCCTGGGCATCTGGTAGGCGTTCGGTGTGTTGGGCTCGATCAACAAAGGCGCGAACAGCGCCATCAGCAGGAACAAGACAACGATCACTCCGCCGATGAGGGTCGTCGGATTTCGCAAGCTCTCCCGCGCGATCTCGCTAAGTCGTCGTGTGCGAGTTGCAAGAGCCCGGAGTCGCCCGTCGACGGGGCGAATGACGCCGCCGACCTCTGCCGTTCTAGCCACCTGTGCCTAGTCCCCCAGTACCACTCGACGATCGAGATACGCGTATGCAACGTCCACCACGAGATTCACCGCAAGGAAGATGATGCTGGTGATCAGCACGTAGGACATGATGGTGGCCTGATCACCCTGGAGAACGGCGTCGGTCATCCACCGGCCGAGCCCCGGCCAGTTGAAAATGAGCTCAACGACAACCGTGCCCTGCAACAGGAAGCCCCAGCTGAGTCCGATCACCGTCATCGTCGGCATCAGCGCGTTTCGCCGCGCGTGGCGACGGATGACGAGTCGCTCGGGCAGGCCCTTCGCGCGCGCGGCATCGACGTAGTCCTCACCCAGTTCTTCGACGAGCGAGGACCGCATCATGCGCGCGATGATCGCCGTGCTCCCGTAACCCATCGTTATCGCCGGAAGGGCCAAGTGCCACAGCGCATCCGTAAACGCGCCGAAGTCCAGGTTCAGCAGCGAGTCCACCGTGTACAGACCGGTGGGATGACCAATGCGCGCGTAGATCGACGGATCGGCGCGTCCGAGCGGAGCCCAACCGAAGCCCAGATAGAAGACGATCAAAAGCAGGAGCCCGAACCAAAAGATCGGAATGCTCGCGCCGCTGATCGCCACGACCCTCGTAAGGTGGTCGCCCAGTTTGTTCTTTCGGGCCCCCCCGAACGTCCCCATGCTCACGCCCAGCACGACCGCGATCAGCGCAGCGAGCATGGCCAGTTCCATGGTCGCCATGAGCTTCGGCAGGATGATCGAGGAGACCGGGGCGGCCGATACTCCAGACCAACCCAGATCTCCTCGCACCACACCCCCGAGCCAGGCGATGTACTGCTGCGGAAGAGATTCATCCAGCCCGTAGCGCTCCTCGATTTTGGCGACCTCGGCCGGCGTCATTTCGTGCTCGATGTAGATCCCGATGGGTGAGCCACCCACTCGCGACAATCCGAAGACCAGTATGGAGACCCCGAGCATCAGTATGGGCAGCGTCAACAGACGCCTTGCTATGTACTCACGGACCTGCATGTACTAGGGAATCTCCTTTGGTTGCCGAGCGCTAGCCCTTGTCGTAGAAGCGCCACCGCAGCGTCTTCCAGAGCGGGTTGTAGACAAAGCCGTCAACCCATTCCCGGTAGGCCTGCGCGTTCACCTCCTGCGCCGGATAGATCCACATCGGGTCCTCGTAGAGCATGGGCAGCAGTTCCTGGTATATCGCCTCACGCTCGGCTACGTCGGTGGTGGCGAAACCAGCGTCGATGAGCTCGGCGATCTCGTCCGGGTTCTCGTAACCGTTGGCGAAACCGAGGCGCTCGCCCCACTCACCCTCGGGGTGCTGATAGGTCGACAGGTAGTAGTGAGGATCCACAAAGGGGTCCGCGTTCTTGATCCACATCGCGTACTCGAACGGAGAGGCACCGTGTGCCTCGTCGAATTGGCTTTCGGACACGGTCCGCACGTTGATCCTGAATTCCGGGTTAAGCGCTTCGATGCTGTCCTTGAGGATCAGTCCGATCGGCTCGAACGCGGGGTTGTCCTCGACCAGCACCGAGACCGAGAAGCCCTCGTCCCACACCCCGGCGTCCCTGAACAGCTGCTCGGCTTGTTCGAGGTCCTGCGAGTACACCGGAGCGTCCGGGTCGTATCCGAGGACGCCCGGCGGAATGTACGTCGCCGGCTCACCGAGGCCGCCCAGGATCCCGTCGATGAAGGCGTCGTAGTCGAACGCGAAGTTAAACGCCTGCCTGATTCTCCTGTCGTGGAAGAAGTCCGTCGGGATCGTGTCGCCGCTCGGAAGAGCACCCTCCGGAATGTTGAGGTTGAAGGCGAGCTGGAAGGGCTCGAGGAGCAGACCACCGGTATCGAGAACGACTCCCTCCGCGTCCTCGAGCTCCGGGGCGAAGGTTGGCTGGAACTGGATCGCGTCGTAGTCGCCGGCCCTGAGACCGAGCACGATCGCGCTCTCCTCCGGGACGTTCTGCCAGCGAGCATCGAGCGTCGCCGGCTCACCCCAGTAGTCATCGAAGACCTCGAAATTGAGCTGCTCGTTCCGCTCCCAGGAGATGAACTCGTGGGGGCCGGTTCCCACCATGTTCCCGTCCATGAACTCGTTCGGCTCATCGGCGGTCACTCCCCCATTGCTCTCGACCGCTTCCATGCTGACGATCGCGGCGGGAGTCGAATACACGACGGAGCTGACGAAGGCCGCGTTCGGTTGCTGGAGCGTCACCTCGAACGTGAAGTCGTCGACGGCGCGGGTCTCGGCGATCGTGTCGCTGAGCGTGCTCGCCTGCCCCTCCGGGAGGTTCATCTCCATGGCTCGGTCCCATGAGTACTTGACAACCTCGGCCGTGAGCTCCGAGCCGTCGTGGAAGGTAACTCCCTCGCGGATGGGGAAGGTGTAGGTCAGGCCGTCTTCGGACACGAGACCGTTCTCCTCGGTCGGCACCTCGGACGCGAGCGCGGGTATGGGCTCCGGTCCATCGGGACCGATGTCAACCAGGAACTCGTAGACTTGGATGATGGCCTGCTCGCCGTACTCGCCGAGCGCGGCGCGAGCGGGGTCAAGAGTCGTGGGCTCCCCATCGAGGGCGTGGACGAACACCCCCGGGTTATTGACGTCACCACCCGCGTCCTCGCCGCCCAGCTCCTCCGTGTCCGTGGCCGCCCCGTCGCATGCGGCCGCCAACAGCAGAGCGGCGGCCACCAGGGCCCATCTCGCAAGCACCGACTTCCTTCTGGTAGCGGACCCTCCCATGACCCATCCCATCCCTGGGCTCCTTTCCTGCCGTTCCCCGATGAGACCCCGCGGCTCCGACCCCTCCTACAGACCGGCTAACGGTGACGTCGACCACGGTGCCTTGGCGGGCATCCTATGTAATCGCCCGCAGCTATGCAAACGTTTGCTATCGTCTGGGTTCCGCCCCCCGCCACCGAGAGGAGAGCGCCGAAGCAATGCGAGCGACCGACTTCGCCGAGGCCCGTGCCGCCATCGACGACATGGGGAACTTTGCCAATCTGACCAACACGGGATGGCACCACGATGCCGTCTACGAGACCTTCTCGGATGCCGAGTACCGTCGCCGCTACGAGGCGGTATACGCCCAGATGGACGCTCTGGGACTCGACGCACTGATCGTCGGAGGGGGGCCGAGCCACTGGAGCTCGGGCGGGGGCATGCTGTGGCTTACGGGGCACTGGGAGTGGCACGCCCTGGCCTGTTACGTGCTCGTCCCCCGCCGGGCCGAGCCCGTTCTCGTCTACTCCATGGGTGGCAGCCACCTCGAGTCGATCCGGCTGCTGTCGTGGGTGACAGACGTCCGTCCCTCGATGGGCGGACGCTTCGGCCGCGTGCTCGCGGAGGCGATCGTGGAAAAGGGTCTCGATCGCGGCCGCATCGGCCATCCACCGATAGACACGCGCCACATGGATTACATGCCCCTGAATCAGTACCGCGACCTTCAAGACGCGTTGCCGGATGCGGAGCTTGTGCTCACCGACGACATATTTCACGACCTCTTCGTCGTGAAGTCGGCCGAGGAGCTCGACTGCGTTCGCGTTGCGGGCCGGTTGTGCGTCGACGCGTTCGGTGCCATGGTCGATCGCGCCCGCCCCGGCGCCACTGAAGAGGACCTGCGAGCAGCCGCGGCGAGCGCGATCTATGAGGGGGGCGGAGAGGTCGACTTCCTCATCATTGGTTCCACCTCCACCCACGAGCCCCATCTCATCTTTGGCAATCCTCGCCCCTCCCGTCGCGCTCTGAAAGACGGAGACGTTGTCCTGAACGAACTGGCGGCCGGCTATCGCGGCTATACGGCTCAGATCGGGATGCCGATCTTCGTCGGCGAACCCGAGGGGTCAGCGCGCCGGTTCTTCGAAGAGGTTACGCTGCCGGGTTTCCTGAGGATAGAAGCGGAGCTGCAACCCGGCAGGACGATGAACGACGTCGAGCGCGCGGCTCGCTTCTTCAGGGACAACGGCTACCAGTCGCGGCCGATCCACCTGCACGGAATCGACCTCGTGACAGGCCCCCCTCACGTGTACGTGGGCCACGGGTCCGACGAAGTGATACGCCCCGGCCAGGTCCTGATGCTCGAGCCCAATCCCATACGCGCGGACGGCAACCTCGGCATGTTCTTCGGCCACACCTACATCGTCACCGAGACCGGCAGCGAGAGAATCACCGACTACCCGCTCGATATCGTGATCACGAAAATAGACAGGAAGGAGAGACGTGACTCAGCGCATTGAGCGGCCCGCCGGGTGGCGCTTCCACACCGGGAAGCCCGTCGTCGAGCCACTCGACTTCGTCACCGACCTTGAGGGCGAGCCCCCACTGTCGTTGCACATGATCTACACGCTCGACGGTGCCTACGTCCCAGCCGTCGTGCGCCAACCGGGGGCGCCCCCACCGTGGCCGGCGGTCATCTGCTTTCACGGCGGATCGGGCGGCCTCGGTCACTCGTTTCTCGTCGAGCAGATGCGCAACCGGGGCTGGTTGTTCGATCGACTGGCCGACGAGGGCTACCTGGTCTGCAACGCCGAGGGCCGAATGGAGAACGAAGACCAGTACGACAAGGATCTCCCGGCCGTCCTCGACCATCAGGACGTGGCCGAGGTCTTTCGCTACGTTCAGCGTCTCTCCGTCGTCGACCCGCAGAGAATCGGAACCTTCGGCGTCAGTCACGGAGGGGAGATTCAGATGAAGCTCATGGCCGAGATCGGTGAGGGTCCCGCGGCCATGGTCCCCAGCGAGCCCGCGGTGATCGAGTTCCTCGGTCTCCAGCACGAGGGAGGCGCCGACGAGGGCTGGGCTGTCGAGGACAGCTCAGGCCCCCGCGTCGAGGAGAAGCTCCAGTTCCGGCACGACGTGTCGGATGACGAGATCGACTTCCCCGCGGCGTGGGAACGAATCCAACGCATCTCGGATGACGTTCGAATCCTCGTGCTTGGTCGAGACGACGACCACCTCCAGGGTCTCTTCAAGAAACTGCACGAGCTCCTCACGCGGGCGGGCAAACAGGCCGAGTGGGCGACCTTCGATCATCCAGAGCACGCCTATCACTGGGGGCCCGAACGCAGCGGGCGTGGCTATGAACCGGACGACATCCAACAGGCAACGATTGATCGCCTCATCGAGTTCCTGAACGCCAACGTGCGAGACCTCTCGAGCCGGCCGGTCGTAGAGCCGGCCACCTGAGAGTTCGGGGCGCTCCCATGGACGACCGAGTAGCGAGCGCGATTGCGCACTGGAAGCCGCGCTTCACCGCGAACGGAATCGCGGCATCCGACTTCGAGCGGATCACGCACGACCTCCAATGCTGGGATGAATGGTGCGGCGCGTGGTCGCGCGCCGGACGGGAGCACGAGGACCTCGGTCGCGAGGCCCTGGCCGCTCACCGTGCGCTTTCGGCGGGGGCGCATCTGCGGCAGGCGGCCGTCCTGTACCACTTCGCCAAGTTCGTGTTCGTAGAGGATCCCGACCAGATGAGGAGTGCACACATGAGCGCCGTGGGGTGTCTCACCGATGCCCTGCCCTATCTCGACCCGCCCGGCGAGCGGCACGAGATCCCCTTTGAAAACGGCGCTCTCGTCGGGATCCTTCGGAGACCGTCCGGCAGCGGCCCGCACCCCGTCGTGGTGCTCGTGCCCGGGCTGGACTCGGCGAAGGAGGAGTTCGCGCCCACGGAAGATCTTTTCCTCGAGCGAGGCCTGGCGACCTTCTCCGTTGACGGGCCGGGCCAGGGGGAAGCGGAGTACGACCTGGCGATCAGGGGTGACTGGGAGGTCCCGGGTTCTGCGATCGTCGATTACCTCTCGGCGCAAGGCGGCATTGACCCTGATCGAATCGGATTGTGGGGGGTGAGTCTCGGGGGTTACTACGCGCCACGAATCGCCAGCGGAGTCGCCGGCATCCGGGCGTGCATCGCGCTGGCGGGACCCTACGACTTCGGTTCCATCTGGGACGGCCTCCCCGTGCTCACACGCGAGAGCTTTCGGGTTCGTTCGAAGGTCGACACCGAGGACGATGCGCGGGGTCACGCCCAAAGCCTGTCCCTCGAGGGACGAGCCGGGGCCATCACCGCTCCGCTCCAGATCGTCATGGGCAAGCAAGATCGTCTGATCCCATGGCAACACGCGCAGCGACTGGCGGACACGACCGGCGGCGAGGCCTGCCTTCTGTTGCTCGAAGATGGCAACCACGGCTGCGCCAACGTCGCTTACAAGCACCGCTATCGAAGCGCCGACTGGATGGTTCGGCGACTCACAACCTGAAGCGCGGCCGGGAGATCGAGGAGCGGTCAATGCAGGAACCAGACGTCGTCGTTGCGGGGGCCGGACACAACAGCCTGATAGCCGCCGCGTATCTCGCCGTTGCGGGTCTGCGAGTGACCGTGCTCGAGGCGCGCGACGTAATCGGGGGAAACACGGTTACCGAGGAACTGACGCTTCCCGGATACCTGCACGATTCGTGCTCGAGCGCTCACGTTCTCATTCAGTCCAACCCGCTTATGCGCAACAACGAACTGCGTCTCGACCGCTACGGCCTGCGCTACGTTTTCACGGACCCCCCGTTGGTCATGCCGTTCCCCGACGGCGCGAGCATCACGATGTGGCGCGATCGAGATCGCACCGCGAGCGAGCTCGAGCGCTTCTCGCCGGGCGATGCGAAGTCGTATTTGAATCTACTTACCGAGTGGGACGAGCTGAAAGCGCACCACGGCTTCCTGAGTAATTCGCCTCCGAGCGCGTCCACGGTGGACTCAGATGTGGGCCGGCGCTACGCGCGCCTGAATGCTCGCAGCGCGAAGGAGGTCATCTTCGATCGCTTCGAGGACCCGCACGTTCGTTCCCTGCTCATGTGGCTCGCGTTCGCCACGATTCAAGATCCCGAACGCCCCGGCACGGGCATCCTTCCCATGTCGGTGACCGCGGGACGACAGGAGTTCGGGTGGGCCACGCCCATCGGCGGCTCGGGAATGCTCCCGCAGGCTCTCCGCCAACTCATCGAAGACAACGGCGGCAGCATCGTCACCGGCTCACCGGTGACCGAGATAACGGTCACCAAAGGACGAGCGTCGGGCGTCGCTACGGCCGATGGAACGAGGTACCCGGCGCGGCGGGCGGTGCTGTCGACGATCCACGCCGCGCTGCTCCCGGAGGTCCTGCCTGAGGGTTCCCTGCCAGCTTCGTTCGTGTCACGCGTACGAAGTTGGAAGCCCGGGTTGACGCTCTTCGCGGTTCACCTCGCGCTCCGTTCGAAACCGAGGTTCAAGACGGACGGGGGACTGCGGGGTTCGGTCGCGGGAGCCATCGGCTCGTCCGATGGGCTTCTCGCGCAGATCGAGGCGCATCGCTCCGGACTGACCGACGAGCGCGACCCCTGGGTGCTCGTCGTCAATCCGTGCGAGGTGGACCCGGCGCGCGCTCCGAACGGGGGCGCGACCCTGAAGCTGCTCACCATCGCGCCACGGAGTCTCGACGGGGCCGATTGGACAACCGAGAAACATCGTTTCGCCACAAAGCTGGTCGAGCTCGCGGCCTCTCGGATGGACTTCGAGGAGGACGACATCCTCGCGCTTACACCCGAGAGCCCAATCGATCTCGAAGAGCGCAATCCACACAACCTGTGGGGATCCTGTCACGGGGGTGAGCTGTCCGCCGAGCAGTCCGGAGTCAATCGGCCGGCCCCCGGCTACTCAACCTATCGAATGCCGGTCGACGGGCTCTATCAGACCGGGGCGACGACTCACCCTGGTGGCTCCGTGTCGGGACGGCCGGGTCGGAACGCCGCGCGCGTCCTGCTCGCCGACCTCGGTCTCGACCCGGACCTGGTGGTGGTGTGAGCCTCGAGCTCGACACCGTTCTGATAAT
Source organism: Actinomycetota bacterium (assembly GCA_009379915.1). GTDB lineage: Bacteria > Actinomycetota > CADDZG01 > CADDZG01 > WHSQ01 > WHSV01. The sequence goes on from WHSV01000002.1 coordinate 33,866, forward strand.
GGTGGTGGCGATATCGCTCGGCGGCCTCGTCAAGGGAGTAACCGGGCAGGGTTTGCCGCAGATCGCGATCCCGGTCATGGCCACGTTTCTCGGCGTGGAGGCCGCGGTCGTCATCATGACGATCCCCGGAATCGTCACCAACTCGTGGCTGATGTGGAAACACCGTCACCACTTCGGCGGTACGCGCGACCTGCCGGTCCTCCTGGTCACGGGAACCGCCGGAGTCGTGGCCGGGACCATCCTGCTCGACAGCCTCAACGACAAGGTCCTCTCCTTGACGCTGGCGAGCGTGATCGTTGGCTACGCGGTCATCTTCTTCACCCACCCCAGCCTTCGGCTCGAACCTGAGGTCACGCGCTACACATCGGCGCCGCTCGGTGTGGCCTCCGGGGTGCTCCAGGGAGCCACGGGTGGGTCGGGTCCGCTGCTTGCCACCTATCTTCACGGCTATCGCCTGGACAAGCAGGTCTACGTCATCTCGATCACGACCATCTTTCAGGTCTTCGCGGTGGTGCAGTCGGTCACGCTGTTAGGAGTCGGGCTCTACACGACCGAGCTGTTCTTCTTGAGCCTGTTGTCTCTCATTCCCATCATGGCGATGCTGGGAGTCGGAGTGCGCCTCACCGACCGGATTTCGCGACGGACCTTCGACCTGATCGTGCTGGCGGTGCTCCTCGCAACCGCAGTGAAGCTCATCTTCGACGGGCTCACCTAACCTCGCGCCTACTTCGGTGCGGCCGCCCCTTCACCTTTCGCGCTCTGCGTCACCGCCTCGGTCGTGGCGCGATTGAGCGGAGACTGTGTTTCGCGCGTCGTCGGGAGGGGGCCGGTGGCGGTGTAGTAGCGCTGTCCCGCGACCATGAGCTGCTCTGCGGGGAAGCGGGTAATGACCTCGGACCCGTCCGCCGTGACCACGAGCTGCTCCTCGATGCGGGCGGCCGACCATCCATCGGCCGCGGGCCAGAAGGTCTCGAGCGCGAAGACCATGCCCTCCTCGATGGGCTCTGGGTGGTCGAGCGATACGAGCCTGCTGAAAACGGGCTTCTCCCAGATCGACATGCCGACGCCGTGCCCGAACTGCAGGGCGAAGGCGGCCTCCTCGTCGGGGAAACCGAAATCCTCCGCCTTGGGCCAGACCTCTACCACGTCGGCCGTCGTCACGCCCGGTTTGATGAGTGCGATCGCCTCGTCGAGCATGGCCCTGCATCGGACGTATGCGTCAACCTGAACCTGCGACGCGCTTCCTATTGCGAAGGTCCGGTAGTAACAGGTCTTGTAACCCATATAACTGTGGAGTATGTCGAAATACGCAGGGTCGCCGGGTCGCAGAACGCGGTCGGTGTAGACGTGCGGGTGCGGGTTGCAGCGCTCTCCTGAGATGGCATTGACACCCTCGACGAACTCGGAGCCCAGATCGTAGAGAACCTTGTTCACCAACGCGACGCACTCGTTCTCTTTTATCCCCGGCTTCATGGCGCGGTAGAGCTCCTCGTACGCGGCATCGACCATCATGCACGCGGTGTTCAGAAGAGTTATCTCATCCTCGGTCTTGATGACCCGCGCCCTCTGCATGAGCTGTTGCCCGTCGACGACCTCGATGCCCTCGGCCTGGAGTGCAAAGAGTACGGGGAGCTCGATGGCATCGACGCCGACCGGGTCGCCGAGAAGACCGCGCTCCTCGAGCTCGACGCGGACCTTCTTGGCCACGTCCTCCGCTCGTCCCGACTCGGGCGACATCGCCCCGCGCAGAGTTGAGATGCCGGCGCGCGACCTCTCCCCCAGCCATGGATTGTAGAGCTGATGATGCCGCGCGGCCGAGCCGAAGTCCCACATGATCGGCTCGTCGCCTCTTGGGAGCAGACAGAAGCGGTTGAGCTTGTCCTGAGCCCAGGTCCCGATATGCGTCGCCGTTATGTAGCGGATGTTGTTCATGTCGAAGCACAACAGCGCTCCGCACTCGGAGTGACTCAGAACGTCCTTGGCGCGCTCGAGCCGCTGCGTTCGCAGCCGGCCCATGTCGACGCGCTCCTCCCAGTCGACGTTCATCAGCCCAAAGGTCTTGAGGCCCATGTGACTCCTCGGTGTCGTTTCCTCAGCGTAAGCCCGTGGTTCGCGCGACGACGAGCGTGCGTCCCCCCGTCTGCCGCAATCGTTTGCAGCATCCCGCGCCGGGACGGGAGTGTCAAGGCAAGGCTGAGGGGGGCACCTAGGTGAGCTTCCGGCGCAGGAGGTCGTTTACCAGGCCGGGGTTCGCCTGCCCCCTGGTCTTCTTCATGACCTGGCCCACCAGGAATCCGATCGTGCCGAGGTTCCCGGCCCGCACCTTGGCGGCCGCCTCGGCGTGCTCGGAGATGACCTCGTCCACGATCCCCTCCAGCGCGCCGGTGTCGCTGATCTGCTCGAGCCCCTTCTCCTTGGCGACCGCGTCGGCGTCCTTGCCGCTCGAGAACATCTCGGCCAGGACCGACTTGGCCTGCTTGCCGGAAATCGACTTCCCGTCGACCAACTTCACGAGGCCGGCAAGTTGGTCTGGTGCGATCTTCGATTCGGTGAGCTCGATCGACGCCTCGTTCAGCAGCCCGTAGAGGTCGGCCATGATCCAGTTGGCGACCTTCTTGGCATCGCCGCCGTAGGCCTTGGCGGCCGTTTCGAACCAATCGGCCGTCGCGCTCGTCGCGGTGAGAACCTCGATGTCTTTGGCACCGAGGCCGTACTCCGTCGCGAAGCGCGCCCGCCGGTCGGTCGGCGTCTCCCCCAGCGTGGACTGGACCCTGTCGACCCACTCCGCGCTCGGCTCGAAGGGGACGAGGTCCGGCTCGGGGAAATAGCGGTAGTCGCTCGAACCCTCTTTGGTGCGCCCCGACGATGTCGTTCCGGTCCTCTCGTCGAAGTGACGCGTCTCCTGCACGAGTTGCTCGCCGGCCTCGATCGCCTCCCGTTGCCTGAGCTCCTCGTATTCGAGGGCGCGGCCCACGCTGCGAACCGAGTTCATGTTCTTGACCTCGACCTTCGTTCCGTACTCGGTCTCGCCCCTGCGCCTCACGGAGATGTTGGCATCGACGCGCAGCGAGCCCTCCTCCATCCGGACGTCGCTGACCCCCAGAGAATCGAGCAGTATCCGAAGTTCGGACACGAACGCGCGCGCCTCGGCGACCGAGTGGATGTCGGGCTCACTGACGATCTCGACGAGTGGTGTTCCGGCCCGGTTGAAGTCCTCGAGGCTGTAGGCCGAATCGTGGATCCGACCCGATCCCCCTACGTGGATGGACTTCCCTGTGTCTTCCTCGAGGTGCACGCGCGTAATTCCGACGGTCGTAGTTCCCCAATCGCCCGCGATGTCCACGTGCCCCGCGTAGCAGAGAGGAAGGTCGTACTGGCTTATCTGATAGTCCTTGGGCATGTCCGGATAGAAGTAGTTCTTTCGATGGAAGAGCGAGTATTCGGCGATCTTGCAGTTCAACGCGAGCCCGATCTTCATCGTGTATTCGACCGCCTTTTCGTTGGCGACCGGCAACGACCCAGGAAGCCCCAGGCACACGGGACACGTTCGAGTGTTGGGCTCTCCTCCGAAGTCGACCTTGCAGCCGCAGAACATCTTCGACGCGGTCGCGAGCTCGACGTGAATCTCGAGCCCGCAGGTCGTCTCGAACAGATCCTCCTTCGTCGTGCTCATAGCGACGGCCTCCCCTCCTCCGACCCGGCCCACCCGAGGTCCTGCTCGAACGCGTAGGCGGCTCGGAACATGGTGGTCTCGTCGAGAGCCTTGGCAATCAGTTGGAGTCCAACCGGAAGTTCATCGTCCGGCGATGTTCCACACGGCACACTGATCGCCGCGTTCCCGGCTAGGTTCACAGGGACGGTGAAGACGTCGTTCAGGTACATCGACAGCGGGTCGGCGGTCTTCGCCCCCAGCTCGAACGCGGTCGATGGCGAAGTCGGAGTGGCGATGAGGTCGACATCGGTGAAGACGCGCTCGAGGTCCCTGATGGTCAAGGTTCTCACGCGCTGCGCTTTGCCGTAGTAGGCGTCGTAGTAGCCCGCGCTGAGCGCGTAGGTCCCGAGCATGATGCGACGCTTGACCTCATCACCGAAACCCTCGTCGCGCGTGCGCGATGTCATCGACACGACGTCTGGACCCTCTACCCGCAGCCCGTAGCGCACCGCGTCGTAGCGCGCGAGGTTGCTAGAGCACTCCGCAGGAGCCACGAGGTAGTAGGCCGATATCCCAAACTCGAAGCTCGGCAGACTTACCTCGACCAGCTCGGCTCCCAGTTTCTCGAGCCTTCGGTAGGCCTCGCCGACCCGTGTCTTCACACCGGGCTGCGTTCCCTCCGCCTCTTCGATCTCCGTCACGATGCCGATGCGCATGCCCTCGATCCCGCCGGAGATCGAACCGAGGTAGTCGGGAACGGCCTGCGGAATCGACGTCGAGTCCATCGGATCATGTCCACCCGCGATCTGAAGAAAGGCGGCTGCATCTGTGACGGTGCGAGTGAGGGGGCCGGGCTGATCCAACGACGAAGCGAACGCAACTACCCCGAAGCGACTCACGAGTCCGTAGGTGGGCTTGACCCCGACGAGCCCGCACAGCGAGGCGGGCTGACGCACGGAGCCGCCGGTGTCGGTGCCCCACGACCACGGTGTGCCTCCGGCCGCGACGAGCGCCGACGAACCTCCGGACGACCCGCCGGGTACGGACTTCGTGTTCCACGGATTCCTGGACGGCCCGTATCCGGAGTTCTCCGTCGAGGAGCCCATCGCGAACTCATCCATGTTGAGCTTTCCCTGGAGAGGCAGTCCCGCCTGAGCGGATCGCTTCACCAGCGTGCCGTCGTAGGTCGGTAGCCATCCCTCGAGGATGCGAGAGCCCGAGGTCGTCGGGACCCCCTTGGTGACGAAGAGATCCTTGTGAGCGGTCGGGACGCCGTCGAAGCGCGACCTCGTCTGGCCGGATGCACGGCGCTCGTCGGAGGCGCGCGCGTCCTCGAGCAGTCGCTCGTCGGTCCGGTGCAGGTAGGCGTGGAGCTGTCCGTCCACCTCGTCGGCCCGTTCGATCAGGGCCTGAGCGATCTCGACCGCCGACACCTCTCCGTTGGCGAGAAGCCCGGCGAGCTCCGTGGCACTCCTCCAGTGGAGGTCGGTCACGGCGTCTCGTCTTCGAGGATGCGCGGCACCTTGAAGCGTCCGTCCTCGACCTCGGGAGCGCCCGACAGCGCCTCCTTTTGGGTCAGCGACGGCCTCACCTCGTCCGGCCGCATCGCGTTGCGGATGGGTATGGCGTGGCTGGTGGGCTCGACTTCGTCGAGGTCGAGGGCCTGGATCTTGGCCGCATGCTCGAGGATGTTGCCGAGTTCCGTAGTCATCCGCTCTCGCTCCTCATCGGAGAGGTCGAGGCGCGCCAGGCGCGCCACGTGGTCGACCGTCGCTCTATCGATATCCATAGACTCCGCATCTTAAGAGGCAAAGCTCTGGTGGTGGGGGGCCCCGCTTGCTACCTTTCAGCCATGGCCTTCCCGCGCGATCTCCTCGCCGAGCACGAGGAACTGATCTTCGAGAAACGCCCCCACTGGGTTGCGCTGGTCCCCGCCGCGCTCTGGACGATCGGACTCCTGGCGGCCCTCCTGCTCGGCTACCGGGCGCTCGACGCGATCTTCGACGAGGCAACCACGCCGAAGGCCATTCTCGGCCTCGTCGTCACGGGCCTCTGGGTGTTCTTTGCGGTCGTTGCCTTCACGAAGTGGCGGTTCACGCTCTTCGTCTTGACGACGGACCGCCTCATCACCCGGTCCGGGGTCATCGCCAAGCATTCGAAGGAGATACCGCTCGAGCGCATCAACGACGTGACCTTCACACAATCGATCGTCGAGCGGGTGCTCGGCGCCGGCGACCTCTTGCTCGACTCCTCGGGCGACCTCGGGCCCGCCCGTATCACCGCGGTCCAGAAGCCGGAAGAGGTGCAGCTGCTCATCTACAAAGAGACGGAGAAGAACGAAAACCGCATGCGTATGCCCAATCTCGCCGGCCAGCCCCACAAGGAGCCGACCATTCCCGAGCAGATCGAAGCGCTGGCCCGGCTCAGGAAACAGGGCACACTCAGCGAAGAGGAGTTCGAGTCGAAGAAGCGAGAGCTACTCGACCGCATGTAGATCGTGAACCGCTTGTCGTAGGAGACACTGGTCTCACGACGCTAAGTCTCCATTCGCCCTTTCCTACGCTTCGCACCAGGTATCACACCGATTCGAAGCTTTCTATCCGGGCCGCGAAGGTCCGACTCTCCACTATCGTGGGGCCATGGACTTCGCGATTCCCGACGAGTACAGAGAGCTGACCCGCGGCCTCTCCGATTTCGTCGACCGGGAGCTGCGGCCCCTGGAGGCATCCGAGCTCGACCAGGAGCGCGACGACGTCCCCGTGGGACTGCGGGACAGGGTGCGAAGGCGGTCCGCGGAGCTGGGTTTCTACGCGGCCGATTTCCCCGAGGACCTGGGCGGAAGCGGTCTGCCCCAACTCGGTATGGTGCTTCTCAGGGAGGCCGCGGCCCGCACCGGATGCCGTCTTGCAGCGTTCGCCACCTATGGTCCCGAGGGACCGACCGGCGTGCTCCTGTCCGGAACAGACGAGCAGAAGAAGAGATACCTGGCCCCCCTGATCAGCGCAGAGAGATCGATGTGCTTCGCCCTGACGGAACCCGACGCCGGCTCGGATGCGCAGAACATCTCCACCACCGCGACCAAGGACGGCAACGAGTGGATCCTCAACGGCACCAAGCACTTCATCACCAACGGCAAGCACGCGGACTATGCCCTCGTGTTCGCGGCGAACGATCGTGCCAAGAAGGCACAGGGCGGGATCACCGCGTTCATCGTCGAGGCGGGCACTCCCGGGTACGAAGTGGGGCGCTCTCAGATCGGCATGGTCGAGGGCGAGGGCCAGTACGAGCTCGTCTTCGACAACTGCCGGGTGAGCGAGGAACAGATCCTGGGCGGACCGGAGAACGCGGGCATGGGCTTCTACTCCGCCATGCAGTTTCTCGCCATGGGACGGTTGTCGATCGGTGCGACGTGCAACGGCATCGCCGAGTACTGCCTCGACCTCGGCATCGCCCACGCCAAGGAGCGCAAGGCCTTCGACCGGCCGATAGGCAAGAACCAGTACGTGCAGGGACACATCGTCGACTCCATCGTCGAGCTCAAAGCCGCCAAGCTCATGACCTACGACTGCGCGTGGCGTTACGACCACGGGGAGCCGGTCATCCAGGAGTCTTCCATCGTGAAGCTCTACTCGGCCGAGATGGTCAACCGGGTCGTGGACCGCATGATTCAAGTGCACGGCGGGATGGGGTGGATGCGCGAGCTACCGCTCGAGCGCATCTACAGACTGGTGCGCATCTTCACCCTCGTCGAGGGCACGAGTGAGATCCAGAAGTACATCATCGCCAAGTCCGTAGGGCTCTGACGGATCACGCGGCAGTGTTTGGCTAGAGACGGGAACAAGACGGCAGATGAACGAGAAGGGGGAGACACAGTGGCTCAGCTTCCAGACGGAATGAAGATCACCTGGCTCGGACACGCGACCTTTTTGATCGAGACACCGACCGGCAAACGGCTGATGATCGAGGCCTTCACGACCAACAATCCCAAGTGCCCGGACGAGCTGAAGAGTCCCGGCAACCTCGACGCCATTCTCTTGACCCATGGGCACACCGACCACACGGTCGATTGCGTCGAGCTCGCCGCGGCCGGAGGTGACCCCGAGGTGGTGGCGATCGTCGAGGTCGCGGGCTGGTTCGAAGCGCAGGGCGTGAAGAACACAGTCGGCTTCAACAAGGGCGGGACCTACGAGGTCGCGGGAGTCAAGGTCCACATGACCGACGCGAAGCACTCTTCCTCGATGCCGGATGGCTCCTACGGAGGAGAGCCGGCAGGGTACGTGCTCGAGTTCGAGGACGGTTTTCGCCTGTACCACGCGGGCGACACTTGCGTTTTCGGGGACATGGCCCTCATCGGCAGGTTGCTGAAGCCGGATTGGGCGATGCTGCCGATCGGCGATCACTACACGATGGGACCCGCCTCCGCCGCGGAGGCGATTCGCCTGCTGGGAGTGAAGACCGTAATCGGGATGCACTACGGGACCTTCCCCGTGCTGACCGGAACGCCCGAGCAATTGCGCAAGGAAGCGAGCGACGTCGACGGGCTCGAGGTCATCGAATTGCAGCCGGGAGAGTCGATCGGCTAGGCGTTGAGGGTGGCCATCTTGGACCAGGCACTCGGACGACGGGTTCCAGTTTGCTATGACTACTGGTTGGAGGTCTCCGCGTCGCTGTCTTCCTCGGTGAGCAGGTCGGAGGCCGAGATCGCAGCGGCCCATCCCTGCTCGGGATCCTCGACTGCCATTCGGAGCACCCAGCCCTCCGACGTCGAGCGCTGAGACTTGTCTGCGCGCGGTTTCTCGGCGCGCTCGTCCTCGTCCCATCTGTAGAAGTTGAGCTCCTCCAGGGTGTCGGCCAACTCGTCGAAGTCCGGGGGCCAGGAGAGGTCCGTGATCAGGGCTCCCGTGTACAGCGCGGTAAAACGACCGAGGGCCGCGCCCCTGCGTCTGCCGTGAGCTCCGCCGCTCGAGGCTGCCCACGCCATTCGCTGCAGGGCCTCCTCGGTTGTCAATCGGCCGATTCGAAACTCATCGACCGCCAGACACGAGGCGGCAGCGACCGCGTCGTCCTCGACCACGACGGCGCGGGCGGCCCCGTTGGATTCCGTGATCCACGGGGTCACGAGCTCGAGAAGGGCCTCGGTCAGCTCGGGCTCATCGAGCTCGTCGGTCGGGCGCGGCCGCACCGGACTCATTGACTCTTTGGGCTCCCACGGCTCCGCTACCTCGACCGAGTGCTTGAGGTACTTCGCCAGGCAGTACGTCGGTTCAAAGCTGAGGAGCTCGACGGGCAACTCGAGAACCTCGGGGTGTGCCCGATCGTCGCCGCCGAGCTTCTCCCCGCGCACCACGCATTCCTGAGCCACGTAAGCCGCGACGACCTCGGTCTCCAGATAGTCGGCAAGAGCGTGCCAGGTGTGTGCCGAGGCCGCGACCTCGGTGAGGGGGCCGAGCACGAAGCGAGACGGATCGGGGCCGAGGACGCTGCCCGCGTAGTCTCCCGGTGCTTCGAGGGCGAGCCGATAGTCGATGTGGTCGGCGATAGGCCACAGTTGCTTTCCTCGCTCGAGAGCCTCCTCGCACATATCGGCAAGATCGACGAGTCCGTCCCAATCGCGGCGCTCGCAAAGCCCGTCGACCGCGCGCAGCAGCGCGTTGAGGTCGGCCGCTTCGACGAGTTCTTCGAGCTCGGGCATCGCCTCTCCTTATACGGCCATCGACCCAACGATCGCCGGAAGAAGCGAGATTACTTCCTGGGAGTGAAACGCACCTAAGAGAACTTCCCTAATGGGCCGATTACTCGATCTTGTCGAGGGAATCCGGCTTGTAGGCGGCCTCCTCGCCGGTGTCGTCGCTGGCGACGAGATATTGCGGATCGGCATCGGAGGCATCGATGTCGCGCCCCTTGATCTTGGTGCGAGCGGTCAGCTTTTTCTTCACCGTGCCTCTCACTCTGCCCTCGGAGCCGTCGTACTCGACCGAGTCTCCAATGCGAAAAGTCTTCGGCATGCCTCTCCCCTCTCCTCTTCTCTAGGTTAAGCCAGTCGTTCTGCGATCTTGATGGCGGCGCGATGTGCGATGCCGTAAACCGTCAGCATCGGGTTTACCCCGGATGCGGTTGGGAACGCAGATGCGTCTACGACGAACAGGTTCGTGACCTCGTGCGTCTCGTTGTCGGCGTCGATCGCGGAGCTGGAGGGATCGGTTCCCATCCGGCACGAACCCATCTGGTGATAGGACACCAGCGTGGCTGCCCCTCGTGCGTAACCGAGCCGCTTCGTCTCCTGCACCCACCTGTCGTAGCCACCGGACACTCCCGGTACATAGGACGGCATTTGCTTTTGCATGGAGTAGACCTTGCGAGCCCCAGCAGCCTCGATGACGCGAGCCGCTTGGGCAACTCCCTCTGCGATTCGACGTTCGTCGTCGGCGCCCAAGCGATAGTCGATTCTCGGGCGTCCGTCGCGACCGATCCGCACGCGGCCGGAGGTGGAATCGCGCGGCAACGCGCCGCAGAAACCGACTTTTGCGTAGTGCTTCATCAGGGTGCGGTGATGAGCCGCCGAGCGCCAGCTCATCGCCATCGACCACGCCCCCGGATGCACGGGCACCGTCTCGAGAATGGGCCCCCATCCACCGTCCCAATGACGAAACTCATTCGAGTAACGCGCCTGCAGTGTTCCCTCCCAAATGTGGACGTCCTCGTCGAAGATTCCCCACGCAGCAGTTCCCGGGTGAAGGTGCAAGTTGTGTCCGACTTGGCCACCGAGCCTCGAACGCAGCAGCAGCGCCGGCGTCTCGATCGCGCCGGCTGCGGAAATCACCGCGCGCGCGTTGACTGCGAGCCGGTGAGGTCCGACCGAACCGACCACGCCGGAGGCGCGTCCATCGGAAAACGTGACTCTTTCGACATCGGCCCCGACGATCAGGCGCGCGCCGGCATCGAACGCATCCTGCAGGTAGACGCGCGTGGTGGACTGCTTGGCCCCGACGCGGCAACCGAAGCCGCAGTATCCACAACTCTCGTCCTGGGAACAGCCGCGCACCGCGCGCGGCATCATGTCGACGTGCCACCCGAGCTGCTTGAGACCCGCCTCGACGATCTCGTCCCTCTTTCCCGCGGCCGATGAGTCGGTGTTGACGCCGATGCGCTCGGCTGCGGCGTCGAGATGCTCGTCGAACTCGCCCGACGCAAAGGCTTCTATGCCTGAGACCTGGCGCCATTGTTCGAGAACATGTCGAGGTGTCTTGAACGAGGTTGAGTAGTTGACCACCGTCCCACCGCCGAGCGTCGAGCCGGCAAGGATCAGGACACCCAGGTCACTCGTGGTCAAGGTCGCGCCGTACAGATACATCTCGCGCATCGCCGCGATCTCGTGGTGATGAAAGTCGCTCTCGCTTCGATAGCCGCCCTTCTCCAGGACGATGACGTCGAGTCCGGCCGTCGCTAGCCCCGCGGCGACGCACCCTCCCCCTGCCCCCGATCCCACGACGACGGCGTCGCACGACAGCGACTCATCGGAGGTGACGGCCAGTGGCTCGAGCCTCTTCACCTCGGCGGGGGCGTCACCCAGCGGACCCGGGTATCCGAGCTCTTGCCAGATCGGACTCTCGTAGCCGTAGAGAGATTGCGAGGCCAGTGACGAAAGTACGCCGCCCAATCGCCTGAGCGCGCCCGCCTTGCTATTGATGAGTCTCTGCAGCACCGCCTCGGCCTCGCCGGGACCCAACCACGAGACGGGCACCGGTCTGCCCGTGAGGGCAAGGGCACCGGCTCGGGTGTCGAGGCCGCGCAAGGCCCCGAGGAGCTGAGCGCGCTCGGACTCGGATGCGACGCAGCGTATCGATGCCATCATTCGAGCGGGCACGTCCGGCTGGTAGTCGTCGGCCAGAGCCCCTCTGGCGAGGGCCGCAAGAACGGCGTGCTCGGAGCGCGTCATGCCGACGCTCGTAGTCATTGAGAGTTTGTACCGCACTTACGCTCTGTCGAATGGAAGAGTCCGAGGTCACGACCGTAATCACCGGGGGGCGCGCTCTCGTCGGTCCCAATCTCGAGCCCGAGGACGAGGCCACAGTCGTGATCGGAGACGAGGTCATCCTCGATGTCGGTCCGGCCTCCGATGTCGAGACACCCCCCGGCGCTATGCATGTCGACGCGACGGGCTTCACGATGCTGCCTGGGTTCATCGACTCTCACGTCCACATTGGTCTCGCCGACCCCATCGAGGTTGTCGGGGGTGGCGTGACGACCGTTCGGGATCTCGCGTGGTCTCCCAGGGAGATCTGGACCGCGTCCACGGAGTCCGCGCGCGCGAACTACCGGGGCCCGGAGATTCTCGCTGCCGGTCAGATGATCACGGTGCCGAACGGCTACCCGCTGCGGGCAACGTGGGCGCCCGAGCACACCGGGCGCGCCGTTCGCTCGGTGGCCGAAGCACGAGAGGCGGTGGACGAACAGGCCGATTCGGGTGCGTGCATCATCAAGGTCGCTCTGAACTCCTCGGCGGGCCCGACCCTCGGTGCAGCGACCCTCGACGCGATCGTCGAGGCAGCCCGCGCGCGCGGTCTGCGCGTGACGGGTCACGTCTACGGCCTCGACGAATTGCAGAAGGCGCTCGATGCAGGCATGGACGAGTTGGCTCACATGCTCATGAGTCCCGAATCGATCCCGGCCGCCACCGTGAAGCAGATGGTGAACCAGTCGGTGACGGTCGTGCCGACGCTGTCCTGCTTCTTCGACGGCGACCAAACGATCGCGGTAGATAACCTGCGCGCCTTCCTGGACGCCGGAGGCCGCTTCATCTACGGGACCGATCTGGGTAACGAAGGTCCCCGCCCCGGAATCGACCCCCGAGAGGTGGATGCCCTGGCGCGCGCCGGGGTCACCGCTACAGACATAGTCGCTTCCGCAACGGCCCGCGCAGCCGACTATCTCGATCTGACCGATCGCGGCGCGCTCGAACCGGGTCGCTACGCGGACGTCGCCGCCGTGCTTTGGGCGCCGGGCGGCGAGCCGATGGAGCTTACCCAGGTCGGAATGGTCTGGCGGCGCGGCCGCAGGATTCGGTAGCTCGGTGGATCGAGCTACGTGACGGAGCGAGAACGCAGCGAGGCACAGCTTTCTCGCCGCAAAAACGGATGTGTATTTGTGGGGCGGTCCACCTAGGCGGGCGTGACCTTGACGACCTCGACCTTGAGTTCGCCGGCGGGAACCTGTGCGACGACCGTGTCGCCAACCGACCGGCCGGCGAGCGCGCGACCGAGCGGAGACTCGGGAGTCAGGACGTCGTGCTCCCCGCCCTTCTCCTCCTGAAGGCCCAGTAGGTACGTCTCGACGGCATCGTCGCCCTGATAGCGAAGCGATACCAGCTTGCCGGGACCAATGACGTCGTCGTCGCTTGTCTGGATGACCTCCGCGTTCTCGAGCATCGAGCGCAGCCTTCGAATCTCGCTCTCGTTGAAACCCTGTTGCTCGCGCGCCGCGTGATACTCCGCGTTCTCGCTCAGATCTCCATGGGCGCGCGCGGTCGCGATCGCTTCGACGATCTCCTGGCGCTTGATGCCCTCTCTATGCGCAAGTTCCTCGGTCACTCTCTCGAGGGCCGCCTTGGTCAGTGGAACCTTCTTCTTCTCATCAGCCATCGGACAATCTTAAGGGGCGATGCGCGCTGCCCATTAGGATGCCCGCCATGACCAACAGACTCGAAGGAAAAGTGTGCATCGTTACGGGGGCGGGAGGGGGCATCGGTCTCGCCATCGCCAGAGCCTTCGCCGCAGAGGGCGCTAAGGTCGTCGTCAACGACATGAACCGGGAGGCCGCCGAGGCGGCGGTGGAGGAGATCGACGCGTCCGGCGGGCAAGCCGTCGCAAACCCCGAGTCGATCGGCACCGTCGAAGCCGCGGACGGCGTGGTCAAGAGCGCGCTCGACTCGTTCGGCCGCCTCGACGTGCTCGTGAACAATGCCGGGCTGCTGCGAGACAAGATGACCCACATGATGACCGAGGAGGACTTCGACCTGGTCATCAAGGTTCACCTCAAGGGAACGTGGGCGTGCGGGCGTGCGGCATTACAGCACTGGAGACCGCTCGCCAAGAAGGAGGCAGAGACGGGCGCGCCCTCGCATCGCAAGATCATCAACGTGACCTCTGCCTCCGGACTCCTGGGAGCGGTCGGCCAAGCAAACTATGCCGCAGCCAAGATGGGGATAGTCGGATTGACGAAGACGTGGGCCAAGGAAACGGGCCGGCTCAACATCAACGTCAACGCGATCGCTCCCGCCGCACTGACGGCCATGACCGAACCGCTTGTCGAAGATCCGGAAGCCGCCAAGCCGCGCCTCGCCCGCTTCGCGCTGGGCCGCTACGGACAGCCCGAGGAGATCGCTCCCAGCTTCGTCTTTCTCGCCAGCCAGGACTCCGACTACATCACCGGACAGGTCCTATGCGTCGACGGCGGCCTGGTCATCTAGCGGAAGGTGCTTGGATGAAGGAAAAGCGCGTGTCCGTGCCCGAGGACTTCGTCGGTGAGAACGTCGAGGGCATCGAGGCGATCGTCATTCGAATCGGTGCCGGCGACGCTCAGTTGGTCCTGGTCGACGCCGACGGACGGTGGGACCGTTGGGTCTACCACTCGGTCGAGGAGAGTACGGCGAAGGCGAAGGAACTCGGAATCAAGGTCCTTCACGAGGGGGAGTTCCCGGAGAAGACCCGGGTGCGCATGAACGCGTACCAGAAGCCCAAGGAGGAATACGCCTCGGCCGGCTACCCCGAACAGGGTCGAGTCGGACCCGTCATCCCCTACCCGGAGAACCGTCGTCGTCCTCCACCCGATGCTTTGGTTGAGCGATCCGAGGAGGAGAGGTCTCACTAGGGCCGGGACTCGTTTTGTCCTGCGGTCCGGCCGAGCCGCGTTCGCTCTGCGGACCGCGCCTCTCCCGCACGACCCTGGCCGTGTAGACCCCGCCCGCCGTTGCCGGGTGGCGCCTCGCGAGCCTGGCGAAGACCACCGTCGTGAAGAACCGTTTCAACGGAGCGCGCGTGAACGGGAAGATGAGAACCAATCCGACGATGTCGGTGAGGAATCCCGGTGTTAGCAACAGCGCTCCGCCGAGCAGGATGAGAAACCCGTCGGTCAACTCCTTGCTCGGGATACCGCCTCTCGCCAGGACGTCGCGCGCCTTGAAGTACGTCGCTGCCCCCTCTCTTCTGAGCAGGACGGTGCCCAGCAGGGACACTCCGATCAGCAGCAACAGGGTCAGAGGAATCCCGATGAGGTCGCCGACCTGGACGATGACGTACAACTCGGCGATCGGGATCGCAAGCAGCAAGATGAGAAGAAGTGCGCCCATGTTCCCCAGTATTGGCCCTTGCCATCGATACAGGTGCGACGACGACGAATCGTCTGGTATGAGTGAGCCATGCTGACCAAGCCTTCCGCCCGGATCTTGTCCTTTGAGGAAGCGGCAGCGGCGGTCGAACGGGGGGCGGCTTTCGTCGACCTCCGCCCCATAGAGTCGTACCTCGAGGTCCACATTCCGGGTTCGCTGGCGCTCCTCTACGAATTCGGACCGGGCATGGCCTCGAGGGCAAGGGACTGCCTGCCGCTGAGTCTTCCCCTCGTGCTTCTCGATCTGGGACACGGCGAACCCGCTCACGCGGCGGGATCGTTGAGGGGCAAGGGGTTCACCGTCCTCGGTCGGGTGACCGACGGCGTCAACGAGTGGGCGGCGGCCGGAGGATCACCCGTGTCGACCGAGATCGTGACCCAACCTCAGGGCCGCGTTCTGGACGTCGGCGATCCGGGGGCCAAACCGGGCGAGGACGCGACGCGCATACCCGTCGATCGGCTGTGGGCTCGGGCCTCCGAGCTGGTCGACGACGAGGCGATCACGGTGGCGAGCGGCTACGGCGTGCGCGCGGCTCTGGCGGTGGGGATCCTCGAGCGCTTCGGTCACGAAGAGGTGGCGGTCTGGCAATCGGGTTAGCTCCCCTCCTCCATTCCTTTCGCGATCAGGAACCCGCGCGCCCGCTCGGTAAGCGGATAGCGGTTCACGAGTTCCCAGAAACGCTCGGAGTGATCGGCCACGACCAGGTGCGCCAGCTCGTGCACGATGACGTAGTCGCGCACCCACGTCGGGTAGTCGGCGATGGCCAGCGATAGCCGGATCTGCGACTCCGATGGGGAGCAGTATCCCCAGCGGGACTTCTGCGTCTCGATCCACGCAATGTCTTCAACCCGAACGTCCTCGAGGTAGAGCTTCGCCAGCTCGCGCGCCCGCGCCGCCAGGGCGCCATCGGTGTTGAGGCGGTCCCGCCTCTTGCGCTGGGACAACCGGAGGGCCATCTTGCTGACCCACTCCTGCTCCTCGGCGCGGCTGAAGCGGGCCGGTATGGACACCACGAGAGCGTCGCCGACGATCTCAGCCGAGATGGTCTTCTTCCGACGAGTGCTGCGCCGGACCTCGATGCGGCTGAACTCCCCCTCCACCCCGGGGGCATCGAAGGGCAGACGATTGCTGGGCACGTTCCGTTTCCCTCACGTTCCGGCACCGTTCGGGTGCCTCCACTCACGCCGGCGCCGGGCGCCGCCGTCGGGTAATGCCCGCGATCGTCGAGACGATCGCTCCCCCGCGCATCCTATGACCCCTCACGAGGGCCCCCTGGTTTGTGCCTGAGACACAACGAAAGATTCTCTATCTGTGCCTCACTGCGCCTTGCACATCCATGTGAAACGAATCACAATGTGGGCAGACAACAAATAAGTCCCCCCAATCGGGACCACTGAGCCCCCTCCGTTTCCGCCCATCCCCCCGACGGAGGGGGCTCCTTTTTTCTCCGCCCCGCGTTACTCCTCCGCCTCCACCACTATCTTCAGCATCTCCTCGACCGCGTCCTGGAGCTCTGCCTCGATGCGCTGGTCGGCCAACCACTCGAGGACGTCCCTCGGGTTGCGGATGACGTACGTGACCTTGCCCTTGCCGTAGCTCACGACTCCGCGAAGCCCACGGACGCGCAGCAGGTGCCAGAGCGTCGACCCTTCGCGCACGATCGCCTTCAGGCTGGGACCCTTCCCCCGCAGAGCAATCGAGAGAACCGCATCCTCGCCGATCCGCCAGAAGCCGGGGAGAAGTCTCGTGCCCGTGGCGATGCGACGGCCCGAGTCCCAGGCCTCCTGGTCACCCTCCTCGAGACACGGAAGCCGGGCTCCCCTCAGGAAGCTATGGGCCATGGCGAGGGGTTCGGGACTTTCGAGGATTCCCGCATGGCGGTTGAGTCCGCCTAACAGCTTGTCCGGGTTTCCGTCTGCGGCTCGGTTTGCCTCGCCCGGCCAGCGGGCGTGATCGGCCGGCACCACGAGGTCATAGCGGTCCTGGAGCGCGAGCACCCGCGTGCCATAAGCGACGTCGTCGGTGGCGAGATTGGTGAGGAACTCCGAGCCCGGCCTCATCTGTTCGATAGAGCGCGCGTAGGGGTCGGGCACAACCTTGCTCGCTTCTCGTGTTGCGAACGACATCACGGCGTCGGCAATCGGCGCAGCCGGAACGATGAAACTGAGCCCTTCAGGAATGTGCCACGGATCCCGGCCCTCGTGAGCGCGCTTCAGTCCGTCCAGCGCGAGCTTGCCGCTCCACGAATCCGCCACATCTTCGGACGCGTCGGCCAGGGGTGCTCCCTGATGCGGGGCCGAGAAGGTAACGAGGTGCTCGACGCGTGGACCACGCGAGTTCAATCTTCCGCCCACCGTCTCGAGATAGTAGCGAGCGACGAGGCCGCCTTGTGAATGAGCGAGGATGTCTATCCCGGTGTCCGGGAACTCGTCGGCTACTCGTTGAAGCAGAAGGTCCAGCCGACGGGCGGCCGAGCGCAGGTCGCCGAAGGTATCCGAGCGGTCGTAGGCGCCGGGATCATCGGAGTAGGAAAGGACGTACGACCTCTCCTCCTCGTACCCGAGCCGAGGCGCTAGTTCGCCCAGGCTTCCGGGTGCATCGTGAGTCCAGTCTTCGTTGATGCCACCGATCGAGATCGCGACGTTGTCGTTGGGGGCACCCTGGTGCTCGGGGGAACGAAGCAGGTCGCGCGGTGTGCATCCGATTGTGTCGAGTCCCTCTAGTTCGTGGCCCACTCCGAACTCGAGTAGACCGGCGGCCACAGATCCCTCGTCCTCGGTGACCGGAATGAGATGGATGGCGTCGCCGGTATCGATCGGACCCAGGTAGTCGTGCGGGTCGACGTAGATGTCGTCGAGCTTCACGCCGAAATGAAAGCGGTCATCCGTCTCGCCGAGCCAGTGACCTTGGTCGATGGTTTCTCCACGCACGACGTACAGCTCGCGCATCCCCGTGTAGGTCGTTTCGAGACCACTACCGTGGTCCAACGTGACCGCGACGGTGCCCGCCACGGGCCCGGCGAAGGTCACCGTTCCGCTTCCCGCGGCGCGCACCGGGGCACCTGCCACCACTGCGTAGTCCAACCCTCGGTTCCCCGGACCGAACTGACCCTTCGGTAGATCGAAGCCGCGGGCTACCGCTGCGTCCACCGGCGGAATCAGCCGCGGTTGCTGGGCGTTTGCGATCGCCGGCAACGACATGCACACGAGAAAGACCACAACCGCGACCGCCGTCACGGCGTACGAACCCCGTGGCCGGCGATTCGATTCGAGAGGCTTCAACAGGCCCATTCAGTGCAGCCTGTGGTCTATCGAGGCGACGCGCTGTGACCCACGTCACACCCGGCGAACTTCAGGGACTGATTCTCGTTCCCGTCTCGCCGTCGAGAGCCTCTACGCACCTGTCGATCGACGTGATGACTCCGGTTCCTCCCGTGGCCTCCACGAAGCGGCACAGGGCCTCGACCTTCGGGCCCATGCTTCCCGCAGGGAACTCTCCTCGATCTCGTAGCTCTCTCGCCTCTGCGATGGTCAGGTGGTCCAGCGGGCGCTCGTGAGGACCTCCGTAGTCGAGGCTCACCTTTTCCACATCGGTCAGAATGAGCAGCGCGTCGGCCTTGAGGTCGGCGGCGAGGAGAGCGCTCGCCAAGTCCTTGTCGACCACGGCGGAAACACCCGAGAGCCAGCCTCGCTCGTCCTGGACGACGGGAACACCTCCTCCTCCCGCCGCAACGACGATCACGCCCTCGGCCACCATCGCCCGTACGGCCGACGCCTCTACGATCTCCGTCGGGTTTGGGGAAGCGACAACCCGGCGCCAGCCACCACGGGCGTTGTCCTCTTTGAGCTTCCATCCGAGCCGGCGGTACTCGTTCACCTTGTCCGGTGAGATCATCTCGCCCACCGGTTTGGACGGTTCGCCGAAGGCCGGGTCCTGCGCGTCCACGATCACCTGAGTCACGAGTGACGTGACGACGGCGGGAAGCCCGGCCTCGTGAAACGCGTTCGAGAGGCTCTGCTGGAGCATGTAGCCCATGCCGCCCTGGGTGTCGGCCACACAGACGTCGAGCGGCAGATAGGGAAGCCCTCCCCGCTCGACGCCCAACTCGCTGCGTAGGAGGTGGTTCCCGACCTGGGGGCCGTTGCCGTGAGTGACGACGAGTCTGCGCCCGGCGGCGGCGAAAGCAACCAGATGCTTGGCGGTCTCGGTCGTGCGCTCGAAGTCGGCCGCGACCGAGTCGTCGCCGCCGGGCCGCTGCATCGCGTTGCCCCCGAGCGCCACGACGGCCAGAGGTGGTTCGAGCTGGTCCTCTTTCACTCCCCGATGCTACGTCGAGGAGCCTGGTTCAGCGCTTCGTCGATCTCAGCGAGAGGAAGCGGAAGCCGGCGACGACCCCGTCCAGGCGCGCCGTGTCCGTCCGTTGCTTCTTGGAGCGCGGGATGCTCAGCGTCGCGGACAGGTCGTTGCCCTTCGGCGCCTTCTCGAGAGTTTCGATCAGGTCCTCGAAGCTGTCGACCTTTCCGGTCCTGGACGAGCAGGGGCCGAACTCCTCGAAGCAGGCAAAGGATCCCCCCGACGAACCTCCCTGTGCGCTCCAAGGTGCCCGACAGCGGTACCACACCTGCCGGCTCCGGGTCTGGCCTGCTGGGTAGTCGAGTAGCTGGTCGAGGTCCTGGGCCGGAGTCAGCCCGCCGATGCTCGACGGCCCCCCGGACAAGCCGAAGGCGACGGCCCCCAGGACGGCCGGCATCGTCGTAAACGGGCGAGCCCGACATCCCGAACCAGATGCCGCCGGCTCGGTCGATCGCCGGGCTGGAGGTATCGACCACGATCATGTCGCGACCCGGCGCCACGCCGTTGTCCGGCACTCCGAGGACGTCGACGTCGAACGGCTCGGGGTCGGTGCCCTGGGAGACCGTGAAACCGGTCCCCGTGATTCCCTCGTCGATCTCTTCTTGTGTGGGTGTGGGCCTGATCTGAGGACAGTCCACGGGGGCCGATACCTGGGCCGCCACGGGTGCTGCCACCACTGTTGTTGCCGCCAGCACCACGGCCGGCACCGCAACGCACACCCGGACCATGAACGCACGCCCCAAGATCTTCATCTCTCGATCCCCTCTGCTTTTCTGCGGGAAGGGCCCGCCGTACCCTTCAGGCATCGTGAACTAGGCAAGCCTTAGACGTCCTGGGATTCGGAAAAGTGCCTCGATTGAGACCGGCCTCGGCGGAGTGCGTGAACGTTCGCCCATAGACTCGCGACCCATGAGCACAGTCACTCTCATCCCCGGAGACGGCATCGGGCCGGAGGTGTCGGCGGCCACTCGTCGGGTGGTCGACGCCCTGGAGACCGACATCACCTGGGACGTCCACGATGCCGGAGTTATTGCGATCGAGACTCACGGGACCCCCCTGCCCCCCCATGTCCTCGACTCGATCAAGGCCAACAAGGTGGCCATCAAGGGGCCGGTGACCACTCCGGTGGGGACCGGCTTCCGCTCGATCAACGTTGCCCTTCGCCAGGATCTCGATCTCTTCGCAAGTGTTCGTCCCTGCAAGCTCTACGAGGGAGTGCCCTCGCGCTACGACGAGGTCGACATCATCGTCGTGCGCGAGAACACGGAGGACCTCTACGAGGGAATCGAGTTCGAAATGGGATCAGCCGAGATCGAGAGGCTTCGGGGTTACCTGAAGTACATGCACAACTTCCCCATCAGGAAGGATGCCGGAGTGTCGGTCAAGCCCATTTCGGTGACCGCCACGCGCGACATCGTCACCTTCGCCTTCGAGCTCGCGACCAAGCACGGACGCGACAAGCTGACTCTCGGGCACAAGGCCAACATCATGAAGTTCTCGGACGGAGTGTGGCTCGAGACCGGCCAGAAGACCTCGACCGACTATCCCGACGTGGAATTCGACGAGATGCAGGTCGACGAGATGGCCATGTACCTCGCCTGGATCCCGAGGGACCTCGACATCGTGGTCCTCCCCAATCTCTACGGGGACATCATCTCGGACCTTTGTGCCGGGCTCGTCGGAGGTCTCGGCGTGGCGCCCGGGATGAACCTCGGCAAGGAGCACGCTGTGTTCGAGCCGACGCACGGCTCCGCTCCGGACATCGCGGGCCTCGGTATAGCCAACCCGATCGCGATGATGCTCTCGGCCACCCTCATGTTGAGACACCTCGGCCTCGATGAAGAGGCCGGCCGGCTCGAGGAAGCGATCGCCCATGTGCTAAAGGAGAGAAAGGTCGTTCCCGCGGACCTCCATCCCGATGGCGAACCCGCCACCACCGAGGCCATAACGAACGCGGTCATCGACGCATTCAACGCGGACTCATGAGTGGATGATCTTCGGCGCGCGCTGGACTTCCTGTCCTGGTTCGAGAACTCGTGCGCCGAACGAGTGGTTCCGTGGCGCTGGGGCGTAACGCTCTTCAACAGCGAGTTCCCCAAAGTCTTCATGCTGAACTTCGTGCGAGTCGAGGGGGCGCCCGCCGATCTGTCCTTCCACGAGCTGGTTGCCGAGGCGGATGCTCTGCACGACCGGGCGGGGCACTCTCACCGAGACATCGTCGTCGAGGACGCTCGCCTCGCTGCCGCGCTCGCGCCGGCGTTCCGAAGAAGCGGGTGGGAGGTCTCGACCCTGCTCGTCATGGCCTACCGAGGTGACCGCGAGCTTCCCGAAACCGGACGGGACGTACGCGAGCTCACCACCGACGAGCTTCGCGACATGAGGGCTCATTCCTATTCCGTTGGCCCTTCGGCAAAGGACCCCCAGACGGTCAGGCAAATGATCGACAAAGACGCCCTCCTCGCTCGAGCGGGCGGAGCCCGATTCTTCGGAGCGGTGATGGACGGCCAGGCGGTGTGCAGCGCGGACCTCTACTCGGATGGAATAACGGCTCAGATCGAGTCTGTCCTCACGCTCGAGCCCTACAGGAAACGCGGGCTGGGTCGCGCGGTCGTAGCCGAAGCTATTCGAGCGGCCTTCGATTCCGATCACGACTTCGTTTTCCTCCTGGCCGACGACGAGGACTGGCCGAAGGAGCTCTACGCTCGAATGGGGTTCGAGCCACTTGGTCGGTGCTACGACTTCCTGAAGACGCCCGACTGATTCGCCGGAGCCTCGGCCTGCCCACAAAACGTTGGGGTGCGATGATGGGCGGCATGAGGGAGACTCCGGTTCCACTGTCGATGTCCGGTGGCTAACGGCGAGGAGGCGGTCATCGCAGTTGCGGTGAGCGAGACGCCTCTCGACATCGCGGACGCGATTGCGGGAGCATCTGGGCCCGACATCGGCGGCGTGGGGATGTTCGTCGGAACCGTGCGAGACAGCTCATCGGTCGAGACGAACGCCGGCAAGCCCGTCGTCGCCCTCGACTACGACAGCCATCCCAGTCTCGCCGAGCAGCGGCTGCGCGAGATCGCATTCGAAGCAACGACGAAATGGGATGTCGGCAAGGTTGTGGCGATTCATCGCACGGGCCACTGCGAGCTCGGCGAGCCAACGGTGGTCGTGGCCTGCGGAGCGCCCCACAGAGGCGACGCGCTCGAGGCCTGCCGCTGGATCATCGACACCATCAAGTCGACCGTTCCAATCTGGAAGCGAGAGGCCTATGCCGACGGATCATCCTGGGTCGGCGACAACGCGTGAGGGCGCTCGTCATCGACGACGGAAAACTACGCTTCGAAGAACGGTCGACGCCGACTCCGGAAGCCGACCAGGTGCTCGTGGAGGTGGCCTCGGCGGGGCTCAACCGGGCCGACATAATGCAAATGCGGGGCATGTACCCGGCTCCGCCGGGCTGGCCTCCGGACGTCCCCGGTCTCGAGTTCGCGGGGACGGTTGCGGCGATTGGAAACGGAGTCAAGTCGCTGCGGGAGGGTGATCGTGTCTTCGGCATCGTCGGCGGCGGCGGGCACGCCACTCAACTCATCACCAAGGAGGACCTCTGTTCACCGGTCCCCGGCGGGCTCGACATGGTCGTCGCCGGCGGCGTTCCCGAGGCCTTCGTCACGGCGCACGACGCGCTCGTCACGCAAGGAGGGCTCCGGCCGGGACAGCGCGTTCTCATCCACGGCGTCGGTAGCGGCGTGGGCACGGCCGCCGTCCAGGTCGCCCGGCTGCTCGGCGCGACCACGGTCGGCACTTCGCGCACCGAGGCCAAGCTGCTCAGGGCCGCCGAGCTCGGTCTCCATGAGGGTGTGATCGCATCCGAGACGATGGCGGACGAGATCGACGAGGTCGACGTCGTCATCGATCTCATCGGGGGTGACTACCTGGCGACAGACGTCAGGGTCTGCCGCTCTCGTGGCCGGATAATCATCGTCGGCTTGCTGGCCGGCGCCAACGCGACTCTGGACATGCGAACGGTTCTGTCCAAGCGCCTGACGATTCGCGGCACGACGCTGCGCGCCAGACCCGACTACGAGAAGGCGCTGGCAGCGAGGGCGTTCGAGCGCGAGGTGCTTCCGTTGTTGGCCCGCGGCGACGCTCGGGTTGTGGTCGACAAGGTCTTTATGCTCGACGACGCGAACGCGGCGTACGAACACATGGTGACGAACGAAGGCTACGGGAAAACGATCATCGAATGCGGGTGAGGACATGGAACTTGGCCTGAACGGCAAGGTGGCATGGGTGCTCGGAGGTTCGTCGGGCCTGGGGCGCGCGTCGGCGCAGTCGCTCGCGCGCGAGGGAGCCTTGGTGGCGATTTCGTCGCGAGACGCGGACGCCCTCCGTCGGGCGGCGGCCGACATCGAATCCGATACCGGGGGTCGGTGCGTCGCGATCCAACTCGATGTCACGGATCCTCAGGCGATCTCCGCCGCGCACCAAATGGTTGCCGACGCGCTCGGTCCGGTCGACGTCTTGGTGGCGAACGCGGGTGGGCCTCCCGCAGGACGCTTCGAAGAGTTGGACGACGAGACCATGAGGCTGGCGTTCAACCTCACGACCTCGTCGGCATGGAGGCTGGCCCACGCAGTGGTCCCCTCCATGAAGGAGCGAGGCTCGGGCACCATCCTGTTTCTCACCTCCACCTCCACCAAAGAGATCGTCGGGGGTCTCCTGCTCTCGAACATGATGCGGGCCGCAGTCGTCGGCATGGCGAAGACGATGTCCAAGGAGCTCGGAGCCCACGGCATCCGCGTGTTGTGCATCGCACCGGGCCGGGTCGCAACCAAGCGTCTCCAGGAGCTGGACGCGGGCCGCGCCGCCAAGACCGGCGAGACGATCGAGGAGGTAGGACGCTCCTGGGCCGAGGTGATCCCGCTGGGTCGTTACGGCAGGCCCGACGAGTTCGGCGACGTCGTCGCCTTCGCGGCCTCGGAACGGGCGAGCTACGTCACGGGAACGACGATCATGGTCGACGGGGGCCTGACGAACTCGACCCACGCCTGAGCAAGTCAAACCCGGCATCAAACGAGCGGAATTTGGTTGCACGCCCGGCCCTGGCGGCTTTCGTGGCCAAGAACACTGCTCCATGCGACAGCTCATGGACGATGAACGCGAGCAAGCGGAAAGCGGGCCCCCGAGACGAGACCCCCGACCAACTTTTCCCCGTTGATGCCGCCTTGGGTTTTAGGCCCGGCGCGTCGAGGCCGAGCGCCCCGCGAGGCCTCGAGCCACGACCACCCCGAAGCCCAGCAACAGCCCGATTAGAAACGTCATCAGGTACACGCGCACATACGGGGTGTCGTCCGAGGTCGGTTCGTTCGGTCCCGCCGCGCCGCCGCCCGCATCCTCGCTCTCGGTCGGTTCGGGGCTCGGCTCCTCGGTGGGGATCGGCGTCGGGCTGGGCTCCAGCGCGGTGCCGGTTATCGCGACCCTGTAGCGGGTCTTGAACTCTCGCTTGCGAACGGGGCTCTCGCGATCCGGCCCCACGTTCCGGAAGAGCCTGAGCGAGAAGTAGAAGGTGCCCGGCTGAGCAAAGAACTCATCGTCGAAGCTGAACTCCCGTCCCTCACTTCCGACTGCGGGAGTCTTGATGCTCCACTTGTCGGAGTTGGAGACGCCGTCGAAATACACGAGCTCGTTGGACGGCCACCGGTCTCTAAGCGGGCTGTAGATCTGCAGCTGGCCGAGAACGAACTGGTCGATTGGACCGTCCCTCTCTCCGAAGAGCTGAGCCGTAATCCTCAGGCTCTGGCCCAGGGCAAGCTCGACGCCGTAGAACAGCTCCTCGGTCAAACGAACCGTGTCCGAGTACCTGCCCCGCTCGAGAAGCGGTGCGTCGGTGAAGCTTCCGCCCCCCTGGACGGGCGTTCCCCGCTGAGCGGCGGTCGCCGGCAACGGAACCGCGAGGAGGAACACCGCCAGGACGAGGGCGCGCCTCACCGGGCCCCCGCCACCCTGCGTCCCGCCAGAGCACCGACCGCCGCACCAAGGAGTCCGAAGGCGATTCCTCCGACGGCGAGCATCACGTTGTTGGACGAGTTGGAGGTGTCATCGGGGGCGGCCTGGTCGGGGTCGTCTTCGTCGGCGGGAGGCGGTTCTTCGGTCGGCGTCGGCTCGACCGCTTCTCCGGTGACATCGACGACGATCTCGACCGGGAACTCCTCGGATGGGTCTCCTTGCTCCTCGAGCGCGAGCCGCAGGTAGTAAGTGCCGGGGCTCTGTAAGTCCGGGTCGCTCGATGTCGGGTCGATGGTCTCGGAGCGAACCGCGATCG
The DNA here is from genome assembly GCA_009379915.1 of Actinomycetota bacterium. Classification (GTDB taxonomy): domain Bacteria; phylum Actinomycetota; class CADDZG01; order CADDZG01; family WHSQ01; genus WHSV01. The sequence goes on from WHSV01000002.1 coordinate 59,570, forward strand.
ACTGGAGGCGTTCCCCCGCTGCAACCGCGGCATCGTCCGCGATGAAATCGTCCTCGGGACTCGTCAGGGTCAGGGTCAGGGTCCCGAGAAAGTCGATCTCGCCGATCGTCGACGCTGCCGCACCCACCGCCTGGCCCTCGGCGAGCTCGACCGAGTAGTAGAGCTCATCGCCGGGCGAGATGGTGTCTGTGAACTGACCCGACTCGAGGGCAGTGGCACTCGAGATCGAGTTGCCGCCGGTTACGGCGGTCCCGGACACCTCGAACTTGCGCAAGGCGCGCAACGACAATTGCGCCAGTCGATCCGCCAGCTCGGCCGAGGAGCCGGCGTCGACGTAGCTGCCCTTGGCAACGCGGGCAATGCATTGCAGCTCTCTGCGCGCGCGGGGGTCGACCTGAAACCCGACGGTGTCGATTCGCAACTCGACCCCCTGTTTCGAGATCCTCTTGGCGACCTCGCAGGGCGGGGGTGGAGCACAGGTGTCGATTCCGTCCGACACGAGCACGATGGTGCGCTCACCCTCGGAGGGAAGGTCCCTGGCCCCCTTTTGCAGCGACAGACCGATGGGGGTGAAGCCCTTGGCGTTGAACGAGCGGATCTGCCGTCTCATCCCGCTGCGATCGAGGGGGCCGACCGGTGAGATGAGCTCGGTGTCCTTGCATCCCCGTCTCTCGTCGGTGTTCGGAATGCGATGGCCGTAGACACGAAGCCCGACCAGCGAGTCGTTGGGTAGGGCGTTAACAACTCCGTTGAGAGCTTCCTTCGCCGCCTGGATCTTGGTGCCGCCGGCGCCGTCGCTCGCGTTCATCGACCCCGAGGAGTCCATGATCAGCAACAGAGCCGGGTCGGCCTCATCGTCCTCCTGAGCGGCGGCACGCGCAGCATTCGGCGGCGCCAGCAACAGCAGGACGAAGCCCATGAGGATCAGCGGCCTTACCGGTTTGAGGGCGGCGCTTACCAAGCGCGCCGCCACCGTGCGTGGGCTCATCGGGTGCGACACTACCCTCGGGAGAACCTAATTAGTCCTCAACAGGGACAAACTGGATCTCGAAGACGGACGGCCCGTAGCCACTCCCGGCGAAGTCGGTGCCGATCAACCCGGGGCGGGCTCCGCCGAGATCGACATGAAGGTGGTCGAAGTGGCCCTCGGAACGCCAGATGATCCCGAAGCCCATCTCGCTCATGTGCGGGATCAGGGGATCGATGGCGGCCATCTCTGACGCGCTCTGGCCTGCGCCGTAGTTCACATCGATGGCCCCGTTGCGGTAGTGCCACGAGCCCCCCACATGACACTGGTTGCTGCACACGCCGCCGAACGCCGGGTGCTCGCCGACCTGGAAGCCAAAGGCCAGAAAGAAGCGTCCGAGGGCGACGACGTCGAGGGGGCCATCGGCGAACTCGTCCTTGAAGTCGTTCCACTCCCGGCCCGGGATGCGGCCGTTTCCGCTGTTCCCGCTGATCCCGAGGTTGGGAAGGTTGTTGCTGAGCACGAGAGGCTGAGCGTCGAGTTCGGCGCGCGACCGCTGGGCCCCCCGGTAGTCCTCGGCTTCGATTGGTTCCGCGGCCTCGCCCAGTCTTTCTTGCGTCACCACGGCAACCTGGACCTCGAGTCCCTCGCGCTCGCAGGAGGTCACGACCGAGTCGTTCCGGGCCGCGTAGTCCTCTGCCGCCGAGCACACTTGAGCGTCGCTCACGAGGAGGAGGTCCGAGTACCCCCTCTGCATCGCCATGTTCACGAGCTGGGTCCTCAGGTTCTTGGCCGCGGCAAGGGCGGCCGCGTCGGCTCCCGTCTGAGCGGTTGCGGAGAGGCCCGTCGCCCTGCCGACCTGAAAGAGGATGGCGCCCGCAGCGAGCAGGGCGGTGAACAACAAGAGGAGGACAGGCATTACCTGTCCCCCTTCTCGAGCCTTCATGAGGCCGCCTGCCATCCCCGCCGGGAGCTAGAGGCCTTCGATGAGGCTCGTGATCCGCTCGACGATGGCTCCACCGATGTCGCTGTTGGCGGCGTAGATGACACCGACCACGGCTGCGACGAACGCCAGGATTCCGACGTACTCGGCTGCGGTCTGGCCGTCCTCGTCGGCGAGGGTCTCCCGCACACGAAGGGGCATGTTCTCGAGAGCAACGTAGGTCCGAAGCGCCAGATCCTGCATCGTTGTCTCCTCCTTTTGGGCTGTTGCCCGGTCCGTGAAGCACCTGCTTGGCTGGCCGACTTGACGTGCCTCACGCTAGCGATCCCCTCCTCCCGCTTCGAGGGCCCCAAGGCCCATTTGCGTCCCTGGGCCGGGCCCAAATAGCCCCTGGGCCCCCCTCGGGTCACGCCTCCTGCCCCTTGGGAGCAACGCCCAGATGGGCCGCGATCGCCTCCGCCCGGTTGGCGACTCCGAGCTTTGAGTAGATCCGGTTGATGTGGTTCTTGACGGTCTTCTCGCTGATGAAGAGCTCGGTGGCGATGGCTCCGTTCGACCGCCCCTGGGCCAGCAGGTTCATGATCTCGGCCTCCCGTTCGGTCAGCGCAGCCGGCCCCTCCGGCTCGGTCCCGTCGGGGCCCTCCCGGAGCGCGTCGAACACCACCGACACGACCGACGGCGAAATCACGTTGCGGCCCTCGGCGAGGCCGATCACCGCCTGCTCGAGCTCCTCGGGTGAGAACCTGCCGTGCACCATGTAGCCCGATGCTCCCGCCCTGATGGCTTGCGAGACGCGCTCCTCGTCCTCTGCGTAGGTGAGCATCATCACCTTGGCGATCTGGCTGAGAGGGCCCGCCGCGGCGATCCCGTCCATGACCGGCATGCGCACGTCGAGAAGGACGATGTCGGGCGCCACCTCATTGGCCAGTGCAATGGCCTCTTTGCCGGTTCCCGCCTCCCCGACCACTTCGATGCCGTCGGCCGCCTCCAACAGGCTCGCCACGCCGCGACGCAACACGGCGTTGTCGTCGACGATCAGGACACGCGTCACTGTGTGGTTCCCCTCTCCGCCGGGATGCGCTCCGGAACGGTAACCCGCACGGTGCAGCCCTCGCCGGCCGCCGATTCCAACTCGAGATGCCCGCCGACGCGCTCGGCGCGCTCGGACATGCCGATGACTCCGAAATGACCGCCGTCCCCGAGCTCCTCGAGCTCCTTGGGGATCTCGAATCCGTCCCCGTCGTCGGCGATGGTCAACACGATGTCGTCGCGGTCGTATCCGAGGACCACTCTGACCTTGTCGGCGTGTGCGTGGCGTTCGACGTTATGCAGGGCCTCCCGCACGATCGAAAAGAGCTCCCAGCGCGTCTCCGGGCCCGCGTCACATCTCTCGTCGGCATCGCACACGATCGCGACACCCGACCGATCCGACCAGCTCGTCAAGAAACTGCACACTGCGGTTCCAAGCGGAACCTCGAGCATGTCCGAGCGCATGTCGGTGAGCAGCTCGCGCGCCTCCGAGCTCGCAAGGCGAGCGGCCCTAACGATCTGTTCGGACTCCTTCAGCGCTCTCACGGGGTCGCGCTTGACCCACGCCGGAAGCGACGAAGCGCTCAGCGATATCCCCTGAATCGTCTTGGCCAGCGAGTCGTGCATCTCGCGCGCCAGCCGGGCCCGCTCACGCTCGACGACCGACACCCGTTCGGCGTCGGCCAGCTCGGCCTCGACGCGCGTTTGGCGATCGATCAGATTCCGTACGGCCGCGCCGCCGGCGGCGGACAATGGATAGAGCGCAGGCAACCCGATGATGAGTTGAAAGGTCTGAACGTCGGCGACCACCGCTCTGAGATAGAGGCCGCCCCAGTAGAAGGCGAGCATCGCCACCGAGAGGATCCCGGCCCCCTTCCACCCGTAGAGCACGCCGGCGAGCAGCGCGGTCCCCAGCGTGAAGTAGAAGAACGGGCTCTCCGCGCCGGTGGTGGTCAGGATGGCCATCGAAAGGAACATGTCGCTCACCAGGAGGCTCGGGTGGCGCAACAGAATCGGGCCGTAGCGGTCCCAGAACAGAATCGGCAGAAAGCTGGCGACCGCGGCGCCACAGAGAACTCCGAGGAGCAGCCCGAAATCGTCGACCCGGGAGGGCAACCAGAGGACCACGACCGTCAGCGCTATGAGCCGGAAGTTGAAGATCAGGCGGCACAGCGCACCCACACGCTCCATGGACAAGCCGAGTTCCCGCTCGAGCTCAACCACCGAAGAGATTCCCGAAGTCGATGTCCGTGCCGGCGACGACGGAGGCGACGATGAGCACGATGGCCCCCGGAACGATGACGGTGGACACGATGAGACTGACGCGCGGCGAGGCCTTCGCGGCGCGGCGTCGGGCCGCCTGGTAGAACGAGCGGCGCATGTCCTCGGCCAGGTTGCCGAGCGCGTCGGCGAGCGGAACTCCCAGCTCCTCGGCCTGCAGCAACGCGGTGACGAACTGGTTGAGCGACTCCGACGAGTTGCGGCCCCTGACCCCCTCGAGCGCCTGCCTGCGGCTCATTCCGAGTTCCATCTGCCTGAGAGCGGTCATGATCTCTTCGCTCAACGGGCCCTCGAGTGCCTCGGATACGCGTTCCAGCGCCGATCGGAAAGCTACCCCCGCCGCCACCGTCACGGCGAGGATGTCGAGGAAGTCGGGCAGGTCGCGCTCGATGCGGGCCTGGCGAGCGCGCGCCACTCCGGAGAGCCAGATGTCCGTGTAGAACCAGCCGAACCCAATGCACAGGGCGCCGAGCACAAGATTGCCGCGCAGAGCGAACAGCGCCCCCGCCCCCCCCATGATGATCGTGTAGCCGGCCTTTCGGCCCGCGTATCCCTGAACGCTCATGCCCCCGGGTCTTCCGGCCGAGTCGAGCTTGCGTCGAATCGCAGCTCGCCTGTTCTCGCTGAGGTAGCCCATCACGCGCGGCGCAAAGCGGTCTCCGAGGTAATCGTAGAGGCGGGACACGAGGCTCGTGCGCCCGGTGGCCTCCGCGCTGCCCGGGATTGCGGTCTGGAGTCGCGATGCGGGACCCCGGTCCCGCATGAGCCGCCAGCCCCACCCGGCGAGCAGGAAGCAGGCCGTGGTCGCTCCGCCCGCGAGCAGGGGATCCACTAGACCTCTACCCTCGTGACCCTGCGAATGAGCAAAAAACCGATCGCGTAGAGGCCGCCGGCGATTGACACGGCGAAAAGACCCGGGACGGACGACGTCAGGTCGTCCAGTACACCGGGCGTGATGGTGTTCATCAGTAAGACGGTGATCGCTCCGAGGCCGGCCACCATGTAGCCGGTTGCGACCGATCCCGCCATCACGGTCCTGATCTCGCGGGTCAGGTCGCGCCGCTGGTCCAGCGTTTCGGCCATGTCCTGAAGTGCATTGACGAGGTCGCCACCGGAGCGTTGCTGAATTATGAGGGTTGAGATGAGCACTCCCACGTCTCGTGACGGCATCCGCTGCTCGAGATTCTCAAGAGCACGTCCCACCGACTGCCCAAGTGCCAGCTCCTCGCTGACGAGCCGCAACTCCTCGGATGCGGGAGAGTCCAGCTCGTCCGCGGCCATGTCGATCGCCGCTCGGATCGCCAACCCGGCGCTCGATGCGTTCGACAGCAGCCGGGCCACCTCGGGAAGTTGAGTCACGAAGGCGAGCCTGCGCTTCTCTCTCTGCTTCTCGACCCACACGAAGCAAAGGCGCACGCACACGACTCCTCCGATCAGAGCGAGCCACAGGGGAACGACGAGGTTGAGAAGGAAAGTCCCGAGCGAGAAGGCTCCTGCGCTGAGCAGGAGGAAGTCGATCGTCATCATGCCAACGCCGGCGGAGCCGATGCGAATCCCAAGCGCCTGCCCGAGCGCGGTTCTCATCAGACGCCGGTCGATCCGATAGCGCAGGCGCGACGCTCGCTTCTCCGCGAGCTCGAGCGCACTCCGCTCGGCCATCGCAGCCCGCTCGGCCCGGTCCCGCAGGAACACCCGCACTGCGAGCAGGGCCACAATGGTCGTGATCAACAGAAGTCCCAACGCGACTCCGGGGCTGTCGAATTCCATCACACCGCCTCGCGCTCGGGGGCCACCGGGGCCTCGGCCGCTTCCGTGAACTCGCGCGCGATCTCCTCGCCCGACAGCTGCAGGCGCTGGCGCACGGCATCCGGCAGGGGAAAGTGTGCGAAGCGCCCTGTGGTACGCCGGTCCGGACCGATCGGATCCGGCTTGAATCCGGCGACCGTGGCGAGACGGAACTTCTCGCGCCGCTGCGAGGCGACGACCGCGATCTCGGCGACCTTGCGTTGGCCGTCGACGGTGCGCGTCAACTGGACGATGACATCGATGGCGCTGTTGATCTGATCGCGCAGCGCGTCGTAGGGGACGTTCAGGTCGCTCATCGACGCGAGGGTCGAGAGCCGAACGATCGCGTCCTCCGTGGAGTTCGCGTGCAGCGTGGCGACGGAACCCTCGTGACCCGTGTTCATTGCCTGGAGCATGTCAAGCGTCTCGGCCCCGCGCACCTCACCGACGAGAATGCGGTCGGGGCGCATGCGCAGGGAGTTGCGCACCAGGTCCCTGATCGTGATCTCGCCCTTTGCCTCGACGTTCGGGGGCCGGGACTCGAGCGAGATGACGTGCGGCTGTTTTAGCTGGAGCTCCGCCGAATCCTCGATGGTGACGATGCGTTCGCCCTCGGGGATGAACTCGCTGAGCGCGTTGAGCAGAGTCGTTTTTCCCGTACCCGTTCCTCCGGACACGATGATGTTGAACTTCGCGCGCACGAACGAGCTGATCAGGCTCGCGATGGAGTCGTCCATGGCCCCCAGGTCCATCAGCTCTTTGAGCGAATAGGCGCGCGGGAAACGCCGAATCGTCAGCGTCGGACCGGTCAGGGCGAGAGGTGGAATGATGACGTTCACTCGTTCTCCCGACGGAAGGCGCGCATCCACCATGGGGCTCGACTCGTCGACGCGTCGGTTCACCGCTGACACGATGCGGTCGATCGTCAGATAGAGCTGGTGCTCGTCGGCGAATCGGGCGTCTACCTTCTCTAGCCGTCCGTCGCGCTCGATCCAGATGTCCGCCGGCCCGTTCACCATGATCTCCGTGATGGACTCGTCGTTGATGAGCGGCTCGAGAACGCCCAGACCGAGCGATTCGTCGACGATCCGACGGATCATCGATGATCGCTCTGCGCTCGTGAGGACGGGGCCCTCGCGCGTCAGGATGTGGCCGACAACTCGTTCGAGGCGGGCGCGGCGCTGTGAATGACTCAGCGTCGCCAGCTCGTTGAGATCGACCTCTTCGAGCAGCTTGCGTCTGTAGAGCGCGACCGTGTGCTTCTCGCCCGAGTCGGTGACGACCTGTTCCAGGTTGTCGACCGCGATCCTGTCCTTCAGTCCCACGAATACCCCTTGATCTCAGTCGGTTGACGGCAGCGTTGCGGTGCGCGTGATGGCGAAGTTCTCGCTCGTGATCTGAGGCAGAACGATCGGGATCTCGACCGTGACCGTGGCCATTTCCCCATCGATCGAGGCCGTTGCCTTGTCGCGCACGAAGGGTGCAAGAGACTCGATCGCCGCGGCGCTTCCGTTGCCACCGCGTCCCTCTACCCGGCTCCCGTTCCGCGCGGCGTTCTCAGTGTTGACCGCGATATAGCCCGCGACCAGCACCTGCCACGCGAACAGTGCGGCCATGAGCAGGTACGGGAGCATGCCGATGGTCTCGAGTGATGCCGAACCGCGCTCGTCGAACCGCCTCCTGCTCTTGTGGTTGCTCATATTCCGCCTCACTGGTCGTCCTCGTCCTCGTTCGGTGTCGGTTCTTCGGTCTCGAATGCATCCGGCAGCGGTTCGTCCTCGAGCACTGCCCCCGACCGAGCGTCGACCTCGAACGGGCTATCGAGACCGGGCACGATCAACGGCACCTGAAGCGTGACCCTGACGAAGTCGTCCCCCTCATCGATGTCGAGGCCGCCGCGCCAGATGGAGTGCGTCTCGTCGTTCACCTTCTCGCCCACGTTCTCGCCCACCGACAGCGCCCTTGCGCCCTCACGCGCGCCGTGCCCCGCAACGACGTGCGTGAGCCCGATGAGCACCATCTGCCAGGCGAAAAGCGCAAGAAGAATGATCAGGAAGGCAAGACCGGCCGTCTCGACGGCCACTTGCCCACTCTGTCCGAGCAACCGTCTCGGCTGCCCCGCGCGGGCCTTGGCCTTCTTGCTCTTGTTCCCCTCGGGAGGCATGAGACCCACTTCTTCGGCGAGCCCGGCGAGTGAGGTCCTGAGCGATCCGTCGGTCAGGCGACCGGGAACTCCCGTGTTCACCGCGGGCTCGAGGTCTCTGAAACCGGCGGGGAGGATGGTATGAGCGAGCGGCGCCTCCACCACCTTCCTTACGAGGTCGGGCTGCACGTCCGAATCACGATGCGCCCGGTTGAGCACAATCAATACCTCGCTTCCCTTGTTCGCCTTGGGCGATCGGATCTCGAGGCGATTCCACATCTCGAGCAAGCGGTTGGCTGCTCGCAGCGAAGGCACGTCGGGAGTCGCGACCATCAGCACTCGATCCGCCATATCGATTGCGACCGCGTTCGCCTCCGTGACGACCGAGCCGACGTCCACGATCACGATGTCGAAGTTCGACTTCAGCGCTCCGAGAATCCGGCGAGCCGCGGGCGCGGTGACGTCCTCCTCCTGCTCGCCGTCCTCCGGGGCAAGTAGGACCCGTAGGCCGGACTGGTGAACGTAGAGAGCGTCCTCGAGGACCCGCGGCGACAGCTCGTGTGCGACGTCGAGCAGGTCGAAGACGCTGCGACGGTGGCTCAGATCGAGAAGTATCCCCATGTCGCCCGACTGCAAATCGAAGTCCACGAGACAGACGGAACGCCCGCGGCCCCCCGTCGTCGCCGACAGGGCGAGGTGCAGAGCCACCGTCGAGCACCCGGCGCCACCCTTGGCCCCCGAGACCGCGACCAGCTGGCCTCCGATGCCGAGACTCATCGTGCTCGCGGCTTCGCCGCGCGCACGGTCGCGCAACTGCTGCGTCCACGCGCCGGCAGCCTTCACGCCTTGCAGCTCCTCGAAGCTCAGCGGAATGGCCAGGACGTCGCGCGCCCCGGCCTGCAGCGCCGAGCGAAGAATCTCCGCCGTGCGTTCTCGTACGACGAGCACGATGCTGACCTGGGGATAGCGCCGTCCAACTTCGCGCGCGAGATCCATGACGGGCAGAGGGCCTATGTCCTCGTGCAGCACCACGACGTCGATCACTTCTGAAGCCAGTGTCGACATGACGCCGCCGCCATCCCGCGCGGTTCCGACCACGGCGAGGTCGCCGTCCTCGGCCATAAGGTCCGCCGCTTGACCGGCGAGCGTGGAGTCGGCGATGCCCAGCAACACGTTGTAGGCCATTACTCTTCCCCTTCGAAGGTCAGGCCCGGCGGAAGCGAGCAATCTCCTGGGCTGGGCACGCTCGCCCCCGTCGATCCGACCGGTCCGGTGTCGATATCGGGGTCCGCCGTCGCCCCACGGACCGCGAGTCGAACCTCCTGGGCGAAGCTTTCGGCGTAGACGAGCTGAACTCCTAGCTCGGGCGGAAGCGCGAAGGTCACGGGAATGACCGTCGAGACGTCGGGAGCGCCGGTCTCCGCCGTATCCGGGTCGGGACGCTCCCCCCCGACATCGAGGATGGTGACGTCGCTCATCAGCAGCATCGAGCAGTCCTGGGGCGAGACGTCCCCGTCCGAGCCACCGGGAAAGCTCGCGTAGATGTCCACCTTTGATCCTGAAAAGATCTGTCCGATCACTCCCGTCACCGCGTCGACCGCGATCGCGAGCTCCTGCTCACCCTCTTTGAGCGCGGGGAGGGGCCCCAGGATGCCCTCCTGAAGGATCGTTCCCGCGGGAAGGTCGGCGGCCGGCACAAGGGAGCCCTCCAGCAGCTCGTCCTCGGTGATCGCGCCCTGTGGGACATATTTCTCGGGAACCTCGACCTGCTCGACCGACTCGGCCGGAAGCGGTTGAAACGCGATCGCCTCGGTGTTGAGTTGCAGGACCATCCGCTTGGGACCGACCTCGCGCCGGACCTCCGCCACGTAGCTGGAGACCGAGAAAAAGACTGCGACGGCCCCGATTATGGCGAGGGCCAGCAGCAGAGTGCCCCGGCGTTGACGCGGGTTCATGCGGCGCCCCCGACCAACGCGGTGCGGGCAGCATCCATTCCGCAGAACGGGCAATGACGGGTGGCGATCGCCTCCGCGCACCAGCGGCAAAGGAAGGGAGAGACGTTCTGGGTGATTCGCCGGGCCGTTACCGGTACATCCACGGGATAGGCGATCGCCTCCACCAACCGAGTGGTTCCCCACCACCGCGGGCCGAGGGGGGTTGGGTCGAAACGGGCCGTCGGAGGCATCCCGAGCCCGGGGAGCACGACCTCTTCGACCCAGGTCATGTCGCCACCCTCACGCGCCGCCGTCGCAAGCATCATTGGTCTGAAGGTCGTGGGAAGGGATACGGTCCTGTCCTTCTTGCGCAGCGTCTTGACCGACGGCTCGGGCCAGAACGAGATGCCGAAGGCGCTGATCGGCCACATCGACGCGAGGTGCTGGGCCAGGCTCGGAGAGGGCCGGTCCAACTTCGAAACGCTCCCGAGCCACGCGAGTACGAGCAGCTCTTCCTCGAGAGTCGGGAGCGCGGCGAACAGCACACCGGGGGCCTGGATGTAGGGAGTCACCGCCGCCGCCAGGGCGGTGAGCGCGGCTCCTGCGAGCGGGGGAAGGCTGGTCCCGTAGGTCGCGAGCCGGCGCGTGTTGAGCGCCGTCCTCACGGTCTCGAGCCGAGCGAGTGAGGGCTCGGCCGCGTAGTCGGGATAGATCGCGATCACGTGTCCGCTCTGCTCGATGGCGCCCCGGACCGTGTCGACGAGTCGTTCGAAATCGTTGGGGGCGGGCTCGTGGGAAAACGCGGGGATCGTGCCTCCGCCGGAAACGAAGGCCTCGGTCTGGAAGCCGATTGAGATGATCGCCGCCATGGCTGCCGCCCTCGACCCGGCTCGTCCTTCACCCCCGCCGGTCTCTTGCTTCACCGTGGTTTGACTGCGTCACGCTGTCATTCATTGACGCTGAGTGCCCGTTCTAAACCATTTCTTTCCAATGAGCCCGAGCGAGCGCGGCTCAAGATACACCGGGGATTATCCCTGTTCGTGGTCGTTTGGAAACAATTAGTACGCGAAGTCTGTCTCGAACCGTTCGCGCCGGTGATCTGGCCGGTGTCGAACCCAAAACCGGGCAGCAAGGGGGCGACTTGGTGGGTTGTGTGGCTGGGTCGGCCTGCTCCGGGAATTCTGCGACGGTGCGACCCTCAGCCCACCGAAACGGCGGCGGAAAGTCGGAACCTTACAAGTTAGGGACATCTGCTCTCGCTCTGGGTGAGTGAGCGTCCACGCTCGCCCCATGTCCCATTAGTACGCGTCGTGCCGCTCGTGGGGTCGTCTCTCGGAAACCATCGTCTGCCTTCTTGCTCAGCGCGCGTTCAGTATCTCGCGCACGACCTCGGCAGAGCACGCTAACCTCACTACGGAGTAAGAGGGCCAAGGAAAAAGGGGGCGCGGATGGTCGAAAGAGACGTCGACAAGACTATCGAGGCGTTGCTCGAGGAGCGCCGCATCTTCAAACCACCGGAGGACTTTGCCGATCAGGCGAATGTAAACGATGCCTCCGTGTACGAGTCGGCGAGCGACGACCCCGACGCGTGGTGGGCGAGCCAGGCCGAACGCCTCGATTGGTTCGAGAAGTGGGACACCGTCCTCGAATGGACCGCTCCTCACCACAAGTGGTTCCTCGGCGGAAAGCTCAACGCGGCCCACAACTGCGTCGACCGCCATGCCGCCTCGGTTCCCGACAGGGTGGCTTACCACTGGATCGGCGAGCCCGAGGGCGAAGCCCGAACCATCACCTACAGAGACCTCTTCGAGGAGGTCTGCAAGCTAGCCAACGTGCTCGTGGATCTCGGCGTTCGGAAGGGTGACCGCGTAGCCATCTACATGCCGATGATCCCCGAGCTACCTGCGGCGATGCTGGCGTGTGCGCGCATCGGCGCGGCTCACTCGGTCGTCTTCGGTGGTTTCTCGGCCGAGTCGTTGAGCGACCGCATCAACGACGCGGAGTGCAAGGTGCTGATTACCGCCGACGGCGGGTACCGGCGCGGGCAGGTCGTCGAACTCAAGAAGGCCGCGGACGAGGCCCTCCAGAAGACACCGTCAATCGAGAAAGTCCTGATGGTCCGGCGCACGATGGACGACGTGAACATCGTCGAGGGACGCGACGTCATCTACAACGACGTCGTGCCTCAGGCGTCCGCAGAGCACGGGGCCGAGCCCATGGACTCCGAGGACATGCTCTACGTCTTATACACGTCGGGCACGACCGGGAAACCGAAGGGCATCGTGCACACGACCGGCGGCTACCTCACGGGGGTCTCGTCGACCCATAGAGCAATCTTCGACATCAAGCCCGAGACCGACGTCTACTGGTGCGCCGCGGACATCGGCTGGGTCACGGGTCACAGCTACATCGTCTACGGACCCCTGGCGAACGGGTGTACCTCGGTGCTCTACGAGGGCGCGCCCGACTGGCCGGACAAAGACCGCTGGTGGAGCATCATCGAGGAGCACAGGGTCTCGATCCTCTACTGCGCGCCGACCGCCATTCGCACGTTCATGAAGTGGGGCACGGACTACCCGGAGAAACACGACCTCTCGTCTCTGCGACTGCTCGGCACCGTCGGCGAGCCGATCAACCCCGAGGCCTGGGTCTGGTATCAGGAGTTCATCGGTGGCGGACGAGCACCCGTCGTCGACACCTGGTGGCAGACCGAGACCGGCGCGATCGCCATCACTCCCCTGCCTGGGATCACGACGCTCAAACCCGGCAGCGCGACGAAGCCTTACCCGGGCGTGGTCGCGGACGTGGTCGACGAGAAAGGGAACTCCGTCGGCCGAGGCGGTGGTGGTTACCTCGTCCTCAGGCGACCGTTTCCTTCGATGCTGCGCACGATCTTCGGCGACGACGAGCGATACCGGGAGACCTACTTCGCCCGATTCGGAGACGAGGTCTACTTCCCTGGCGATGGCTGCAAGCTCGACGAGGACGGCTACTTCTGGTTGCTGGGCCGAGTCGACGACGTAATGAATATCGCGGGTCACCGGATCTCGACCTACGAGGTCGAGAGCGCTCTCGTCGATCACAAATCTGTTGCGGAGGCGGCGGTGGTGGGTCGTCAGGACCCACGCGAGGGTGAAACAATCGCCGCATTCGTTACGCCCAAGTCCGGCGTCGAGGGTGACGACGGCTTTGCCAAGGAGCTGCGGGAGCACGTCTCGGGCGTCATCGGAAAGATCGCCAGGCCGCACTCGATCATCTTCACCGACGATCTGCCCAAGACACGCTCGGGCAAGATCATGCGCAGGCTGCTGCGCGATGTCGCGGAGGAGCGCGAGCTCGGCGACGTGACGACACTGTTGAACGCGCCGATTCTGGAGGAGATAAAGGCCAAGGCCGCTCGGGGCGCAAGCAAGGAGGAGTAGCAGGAAGGGGCCGGGGGGGCAAGAGGAGGAATTCAATAGACGCCGATAGCGAAGCGAAGAAAAGGGGTGCGCTGCGGCGCGTCGCGCTCGGCCCGGAGTTACGGCCGACCCTCGCGGCCGAGTTGTGCGGAGCCCTGCTGGTTGCGCTCGTTTCGGGAGCCGCCACTGCGCTGATGAGGTGTCAACGGCCCCGCGGTAGGGACGAAGAGCCTCACCCACAGTTCCTCGCGGGCGCAACCGACCGAAAATAGACCGGGCATGAGCGAGCGATGGACCGCAGTCCGCGTCTTGATTGCGGATGACCACCAGGAAGTGCGGGCGTTGCTACGTCGCATCATCGAAAGCGACATGCGCTTCACCGTCGTAGCCGAGGCCGCCACCGGTCCAGAGACTATCGAGCTCATCGAGACCGCTCGACCGGACGCCGTGATTCTCGATATGGCGATGCCCGACATGGACGGACTCAACACCATCCCGATGATTGCCCAGCGCGCGCCCCGCGCCCGCATCCTGGCATTGACGGGGCCCGACGCCGAACCGCACGAAGCCATCGTGCAGGGGGGTGCCCACGATTCTCTCGAAAAGGAAAGCGGCGTAGCCGAACTTCTCACCAAGCTCGCGGCGATGTTCCCCGAGTTGCCCCCCTCACCAGCCGGGTCCGAGTTACAGCAAGAGGTACCGAGGAGCAGCATCGACGAGGTCTTGTCGCTGCTGGTGCACGAGGTGCAGGCTCCGCTTTCGGTCATCGAGGGTTTCTCACTCGCACTCCGTGGCGCCGTAGAGCGAGGCGATGACAAGGCCATCCTCGAGACGTCGCAGGCGATTAGAAGAGCGAGCGCTTCGATGCGAGCCCTCATCCGGTCCTTCGCCGAAGTCGGAGCGATGGAGTCGGGTCGCCTGGCTCTGAAAGTGCGCGAGACGCAGGTCGTCCAACTGGTGAGGTTGACCATCGACGATCTCTCGCCGGGCGTTGGATCCCACACCATCGTGGTCGACGCGAGCGACAACTTCGCAGCCGATGTCGACTCGGTGCGCGTGCGCCAGGTACTCACCAATCTCGTCACCAACGCCGTGAAGTTCAGTCCGCGCCGCTCGGAGATCACAATCGGGGTGCATCGGGACGACGAGTTCGCCCACATCAGCGTCCGAGACCAGGGCCACGGTATACCAGCGCATCGCCAGGGTGAGCTCTTCCAGAAGTTCTCCCGGCTGGGAGCGACCGGCTCGGGGACGGGGCTGGGCCTCTACCTCTCGCGCGGCATAGCGCGAGCCCACAGGGGGGACCTGACCTGCGATAGCGCGGCCGGACGGGGCGCCACCTTCACCCTCTCTCTGCCGCTGAAGCAAGAGGCTGACGCAGGAGACCGCTAGCGATCGTCTCGACGATCGCGCAGGAGACTCGAGGTCGACACCTTTATGGTTGCGCTGAATGAAGTCGACATCTCCCACCACGGTGAACTTTCCGGTCGATCTGCCGGTCGTGAAGCACGGCGAGCACTGGGTCGCGCGCGCGGGCCGGCGCGAACTACGCCTCTCGAACCTCGACAAGGTCTTCTGGCCGGACGAGGGCTACAACAAAGCCGATCTGCTCACCTACTACTTCGACGTCTCTCCGGTGATGCTCCCCCACCTCATCGATCGGCCGCTCACCATGAAACGCATGCCCAACGGCGTCACGGGTGACTTCTTCTACGAGAAGAACGCTCCCAGGCACACGCCCGAATGGATGCCGACGATCCCGGTCTTCTCCAGCGACACTCAGAAGACGATCAACTTCCTCAGCGTGCGCGACGTCGCCCACATGCTGTGGATCGTCAACCTCGGCGCAATCGAGTTCCATCCTCTGCACGCGAGAGGCGAGGATCAGGCACATCCGAGCTATGCGTTCTTCGACCTCGACCCCTTCGAACCGGCGGGGTGGGCCGAGGTTGCTCACGTGGCCGGATTGATCAAGGTGGTGCTCGACCAACTCGGGATCAAGGCCTACCCAAAGACCTCGGGAGCGACCGGCATGCAGATCATGGTCCCGCTCGACGGCACGCTGACTTTCGGCGAGGTGCGCGGCTTCGTCGGAACGATCTCCGACATGGTTCACCAGGTCGATCGGGACACCACGACGCTCGAGTGGGAGGTCCGCAACCGCACCGGCAAGGTCTTTCTCGACGTCAACATGAACCGGTCGGGCGCAAACATCGCGGCCGCCTACTCGGTGAGGCCGGAGCCCGGCGCGACCGTATCGACGCCTCTGCGATGGGATGAGGTCGCGGACGTCCATCCGACCGATTTCACCATCGGAACCGTCTTCGAACGAATCGCCGAGGTAGGTGATCCCTTCCTGCCGGTGGCAGAGGGCCCCGGCCAGGCGCTCGCCGAGGCCATCGACACCCTGGGGGCCGAGCCTCGCAAGGCCCGGGTCATCCGCGACCGCTGACCGCCCGCTTCGCAACCACGCGGCGTTCACTCGACCTCCCCGGACACCCAGCGACCGTATTGGTCGAAAGTTCCCAACCCCCCCGCGCGCCGCACGCTCCGGCCAACTGAGTCGGTACGCTTGGACCCATGGGAAACCTCTATCTCGGCACGTCGGGTTGGGCCTACCGGGAGTGGAAGCCGGAGTTTTATCCCGCCGACGTTCCGCAGAAGCGATGGCTCGAGCACTACTGCTCGGCCCTCACCGCGTGCGAGATCAACGCGACTTTTTACAAGCTCCAGTCGCCGGCGACGTTGGAGAAGTGGTCGGCGAACACGCCCGAGTCATTCCGGTTCACGACCAAGGCCCACCGCCGGCTCACTCACTCGAAGACGATCACGCTCGAAGAGGAGAGTCGGCGTTCGTTCTTCGACGCTTGGCTCGCGTCGGTGAGGCGACTCGGCCCCCGGCTGGGTGCCACGCTGTTCCAGTTTCCGCCGTACCGGCGCAGAGACGACGACGCGCTGAACGCGCTCCTCGCAGCGCTGCCCGAGGGCCTGCGCGCCGCGTTCGAGTTCCGTCACGAGTCCTGGGAAGACGACTACGTCGCCAAGACGATCGCCGAGGCCGGAGGCACCATTTGCATCTCGAACACGAACGGCGAGGTGCCCGAGTCGCTGCCTCCCGGCCCCCTCGCGTACGTTCGACTGCGGACCGAGCGCTACTCGCCCGAGGCGCGCGCCGGATGGCTCGATCTTCTGAGACGCGAGTCGGCCGAGCGCGACGTGTTCGCCTTCGCCAAGCACGAGGGCATCCCAACGGGTGACGAGTACGGAGGCGTCGGTCTCGCGCAGTGGATGGTCCAACAGGTGCCCGCCGGTGGCTGAGAAGACGCGCGACTACACGGACAAGAGGCGTTTCGACGAGACGCCGGAGCCGGCGGCGACCTTTTCGGGCAACGTCGACGTCACATCCGCGCGCCCCGGCGAATCCTTCATGATCCACCAGCATCACGCCACCCGGCTGCACTTCGACCTCAGGCTCGAGATGTTCAACGGTGACACGCCTGTGCTCGCCTCGTGGGCGGTCCCGAAGAACCTTCCGCTGACGAAGGGAAAGCCGCATCTCGCCGTGCACGTCGAGGACCACCCCTTCGACTACGGGCAGTTCTCCGGGACCATCCCCGCGGGTAACTACGGTGCGGGCGAGGTGCGGATCTTCGATTCGGGAACCTACGAGGTCCTCGAGCAGGAGCCGGGGAAGCTGACCTTCAGGCTCCACGGCAAGCGCTTCGATGGAGAGTGGCACATGATCCTCCCCCAGAAGATGTCCGATAAGGACGAGTGGCTCGTCTTCTTCCGCAAAAGCTACCGTCCGGAGGCGGAGGCCCCACCCGAGCTGAAACCGATGATGGCGACACTCGAGCGCGAGGCGTTCGACGACGACAACTGGGTATTCGAGCCCAAGTGGGACGGAGTGCGCGCGCTTGCGGTGTGCGAGCGCGAGACCATGCTGGTGTCGCGCAACCAGAAGAACATGACCGCGTCCTATCCCGAGCTGCACAGGCTTCACGAACGACTGGTCGCTCTCGACGCGATCGTCGACGGCGAGGTCGTCGCGTTACACAGGGGGCGTCCCAGCTTCGAGAAACTCCAGAGTCGAATCAACCTGCAAAACCAAGCACAGGTTGCGCAAGCGATGAAGTCCATTCCCGTGTCGTTCATCGTCTTCGACGTCCTCTACATGGACGGCCGCCGGTTGGTGAACGAGCCGGTCGAACGCCGCCGGGAGCTCCTCGAGGAGATCGTCGTACCGAACGGGCGGATCCAGGTCTCGCAAGCGGTCGTCGGGGAGGGCCGGGTCTTGTCGGAGGCCGCCAAGGCACAGAACCTCGAGGGAATCGTGGCCAAGCGGATGGGCTCTCCATACCGAGTGGGCAAACGCACGCGCGAGTGGCTGAAGATCAAGGTGACCTACGACGCGGACATCGTCATCGGAGGCTGGTCGCCGGGCGAGGGCACTCGATCTTCGTCGTTCGGTGCGCTTCTAGCCGGCGTGTTCGACGATGAGGGTCTCCGCTTCATCGGTGCAGTCGGCACGGGCTTCACCGACAGATCGCTCAAGGAGCTGCTGCCCAGGCTGAAGGAGCTCGAGAGTGACAAGTGTCCGTTCATCGACGACCCCACAGGGCTTCCGCCGAGCCGCTTCGGCAAGGCTCTGCGCAACGCGCGCTGGTGCGAGCCCCGGCAGGTCGCGATAGTCGAGTTCCGGGAGCTCACCAGCGGGCTTCGCCTGCGGGCACCGTCGTTCAAGGGACTGAGGACGGACAAGGCTCCCGAGGAATGCACGCTCGAAGCGCTCATCGAGGCCGCCGGACGCGACCCCCGGTGAACCGCGGCCGCGAGGTCATCAAGCGGAGCATCGCCAACCTCTATTCGTGGTCGGCCGACCGCGTCTACGAACCACTCGTCGTCCAGCGCGCCTTTCCGCTGCTCGGCGGCAACCTCAACGAGCTCGCTCTCGAACAGGGGCGCCGCGCGGTCGCAAACGCCGGCACCCGGCCGCTCCTCGACATGCCCGTCGGCACCGCGTTCTTCACCGTCACGGCGGCCGCCGCTCACGATGGGCTCGTCGTGGGCGCCGACATCGCGGCGGGCATGGTGAAGCGAGCGAAGCGAGCGGGGGCCGAGGCCGGTGTCGACAATCTCGTGGCCGTCCAAACAGAGGCCCACCGACTGCCCTTCGCCGACCACAGCTTCGGCGCGATCCTCTGCACCAACGGGCTCCAGGTCATTCCGGGGCTCGAGGAGGCGGTCGCCGAGCTGGCCCGCGTGCTCGCCCCCGGCGCATCCCTGTATTCCTCGGCGATAACGATGCCGGTGGCGGCCGCGCTGCCATCGAGCGTCGGACGCAAGCTGCCTACCGTCCTCAAGTCACGGCGCGAGCTGGTAGTAGCGCTGACGGAGGCCGGCTTGGCCTTGCGCTCGGTTAGAAGCCAGCGCTTTGCAACCTTGATCGAAGCGCTGAAGCCGGTCGCCTAGAGCAGCCGGACGCGCACCTGGGAGTTGAGCAGGAAGTTGTAGACCCTGTCCCAGTCGCCGTAGGTCTCGCCCTCGGCGACGACCTCTTCGATGCCCGAGTTGGCGATCAACTTGGCGCACCCGAAGCACGGAACCCCGGTGATGTAGATCGTCGCTCCCTCGCGCTCCTCGGGGGACGAATAGAGGATGGCGTTCGCCTCCGCGTGGATGGCCACGCAGGCGTCGTACGCCCAGCCGCTGGGCGTCTCGCTCTGGGCGCGCGGGCACCCGCCGTCACTGCAGTGGGGATGGCCCGAGGGAGGTCCGTTGTAGCCGGTCGATCGGATGCGGCGATTCTTTACGATCACCGAGCCGTGCTGTCTCCGCACGCAATTCGACCTCGTCGCCGTCTCTCTCGCGAGATTGAGAAAGTATCGATCCCAGTCGGTGCGCTGCGGGGCTCGGCCTGCGGTGGACACGCGGGAGATTGTAGGCGACCGCGCTATCGTCCTGGCCCCCTTATTTTCTACAGATGAGCCGGGACCCGAGGCAGGACGTCATCACCGACCTGATGCGGAGCGCGTGGGCCGTCGAGAGCGCCCGTTCTCTCGTCTATCGGCGCTGGGCGGCCGCCGACGAGCGTTTCGAGTCCCCGTCTCGGACCGCACGTGAGGCCGCGGCCATCTTCGAACGAGAGCTGAACGAGCGTGACCGCCGGACCGACCTTCCGATAGCCGAGGGGCACGCCGAGTGGATAACGAGCCTGGTCGGCGACGACCCCGGCGCCACACCGCTCGCCGACTGGTTCGTGGTCCGGCTGGCCGATTGGGTCGTCGCCCATGCCGGCGATTTTCTGTCCGAGGGCGCGGGCCGGCTCAAGGAGCTGCACGAGACCGACAAACTGACTCTGAAAGCCCCCGAGATGCCGGCGGCGCCGCCGTACGAGGCGGTCACCACGCCACCGGTGGAGCCTCCCGGCGACGTTGCGTTCCGCTTCGCGATCCTCGGGGACCTCCACGTCGGCTCCCCCGCGGGCGAGTCCATGGCGCGCGCGGCGATCGCGGACATCAACGCTTCGGGGGCCGATCTCACTATCCAGTTGGGCGACCTCGCGGATCACGGAAAGCGGACCGAGTTCGTGCAGGCGGCGAAGGTCATGAACGAACTGGCCATGCCCTGGGAGGTGGTCACCGGTAACCACGACATGTACTCGACCGAGGAGGAGCGTCTCGCGGGGCGCGAGTACTTCACCGAGCATTTCAACCGGGCCCCCGACGGGCACTTGATCGAGCACAAGGGGCACAAGTTCGTGCTGCTCGATTCGGCCGAGGAGGTTGCGTCCCCCTTTGCCCCCTACAACCTGGTCACCGGCCAGTTCATGGACGGCAACGGCGGAGCCATAGTGCGCGGGGCCCTAACAACCCCGCAGCACGAGATCCTCGCAGAAGTCGCCGCTCCGGACTCGCCTCCCGCCTTCGTGTTCCTGCATCACCCGACGCAGCCGTTCACCAGCTTTCCGCCCATCGTCTTCGGTCTGCGCGACGCGGACTCGGGCAGGCTGCACGCCGTATGCGACTCGGGCAACGTCTCCGGGATCTTCGCGGGTCACACTCACCGCAACAAGGTCTCTGGACGCTTCGGCACGGTACCCGTGACCGAGGTTGGGATCCCGCGCGACTACCCCTTCGGGTATGGACTGGTCGACGTCGCGGCCAACGGCTACGCCTATCACTTCCATCAGATCTCCAACGAGGACCTCTTGCACGAGGCCTATCCGCTCTCGGGACAGATCCACCGCAACTACGCAGGAGGAACGGCCTCCGATCGGGGCTTCATCTGGACTCGCTGAGCGTCCGACGTAGTCCCTCGTCGAGGCTGCGCGGCGAATAACCGAGCTCGCGTCGCGCTTTGTCGTCGGTCGCCCAGTAGGTGACCGCGTCCGACGCCTTGACCAACTCGCGCAGATTGGAGGGAAGGCCCAAGGCTTTCGAGATGACAGGGCTGAGAGGTAACGAGGCGCGAATGAGCCAGGACGGCAGGGACAGCTTCGGCGGCCTGCGCCCCGCGAGTTCGGCAACGCGGCGCACCAGCTCTCCCAGAGTGCCGATGTGCCCTCCGAGAATGTAGGACTCGCCCACTCTCCCCTTGACCAGTGCGAGAACGATGCCGTCCGCGGCATCCTCCACGTGCACCATGTTGATGCCGAGGTCGGGGAACATCATCAGCTTCGCGCGGCCCCGCCGTGCGTCGAAGATCATGCGTCCAACTTGCGAGTGGTCCTTGGGTCCGTACACCGACCCGGGCTGCGCGATGACGATGGGGGCACCGCGTCCGATGAACTCGAGAGCGAGCTGATGCGCCCGGTACTTCGTCTCGTCGTAGCACGAGAGAAAGTCCATGGACGGCCGCTCGTCACCCTCCTTCAGGACGCGCCCGAAGGTGTTTCCGAAGTAGTTGATGGTCGACACGTACAGGATCCGATCGATGCCGGCGTCCACACCCGCCTCGAATATCGCCTCGGTGCCTCCGACGTTGCTCCGTTGCATGTCCCTGCACTCGTCAGGGGTGACGCCGAGCTTGTAGGCCGCGGCGATGTGAACGATCCCGTCGCAACCGGAGACGCCGGCGCGTAACGCGTCCCCGTCCGTCAGTTGTCCCTGCACCAGCTCGCAGCCGAGCTCCCTTAGAGCACCGGCTCTGGCGAGCGAGCGTACGAGAGCGACCACGTCGTCGCCCCGTGCGCGCAATCGTTCGGCGACATGGGCTCCGATGAATCCCGTGGCCCCCGTTACGAAGAGCCTCACGAGCCGCTCTCCTGGGTACGCTCCTCTGTCCCGTCATCTTTGCGCCGGGAGCGGGCTTCGTTCATCTTCAAGGACGCCCATCGGTGCAACCGGGGCAGCAGGACGCGCGGCAACTGCAACAGGTGATACCAGCGCGGTACGACTCGCTCCATCTTGCGGTTCTCGATGGCGTCGATGATGGCGGCCGAGACGTCCTCGACCGTGCCGAGCGCATGTCGCATCACGGAGTCCTTCTGCAGGCCGGGGTGAGGGAACCCCTCGGTGGGAATGAACCCGGGCTCGATCAGGCTCACGCACACGTCCCGTCCGGCGAGATCGATATGAAGTGACTCGGAAAAACCGTTGATCGCGAACTTGCTCGCACTGTACGAAGCGTTTCCTCCGAGCCCCAACCGACCCGCCATGGACGAGATGTTGACGATGCTCGACGGTGTGGATTCGAGGATCAACGGGAGCAGTTCACCCGTGCAATAGACAACTCCGTAGAAGTTGACGGCCATGACCCGTTCGAGGCGTTCGACGTCGTCCGGGCCCTCGAAGGTCCCGTCGTCCGAGTAGCCGGCGTTGTTGACGAGGACGTCACAGCGCCCGTAGGTAGCCGACATGTGTTCGGCCAGGTCTCGCACCTGCGCGCGGTCGGCGACGTCACCGACGAACAGAGAATGTCCCCGGTCTGATCCTCCGATCTCGGCCAAGACCTCTTCGAGCACTGCGCGCCGCCGAGCGACGACGCAGACGCGCGCGCCCGCGCGGGCCAGGTCGAGGGCGGTGCGCCGGCCGATGCCGCTCGACGCTCCCGTAACGACGCAGACACTGCTCGTCAACTCCACGTTTTCGCACTCCTTGGGTCGGGTCGCGGACGGGGCTTGGTCAATCCCAGGGGCGCCCGAACCTATAACAGTGCTCGAGGCAATCTGGGCGTCCTTGCTTTGCCTGGTTCGCGAAATTTGCTGCGAAGTGACGGTTTTGCGGAAGGGGCCGGGGGGTACGAGTCTGGCAGGGAAAGATGTTCTTCGCTCGGCGTGGACCCGCGACCATCCCGAGCCACATCACGAGAACGGCCCCCCTCTAGGCTCGGGGGCCGTTCTCGCGTCCGGTGATCTATCTTTCGTCCATGAGCGAGGCGAGAGAGCAGTTCGCAGATCCCAGGATCGAGAGCGTCATCGAGGCCGGCCGCGCCCTCGGAATCGAGGTCCGGCCGGTGACCTTCGACGAGGAAACCCGCACGGCCGCCGACGCTGCCCGACAAGTGGGCTGCGATGTCGGTCAGATCGTGAAGTCGCTCGTCTTCGAGGCCGACGGCCGTCCTGTCCTGTTGCTGGTCTCCGGAGCCAACCGAGTCGACCGCACCAAGGGCGCGGCGGTCGCCGGCGTGGAGGTCCTCGACAAAGCCGATGCGCACGCCGCCCGGGCCGCATCGGGATTCTCGATCGGCGCCACTCCCCCCTTCGGCCACGCGACCGACATTCCGGTGTTCATGGACGCCGACCTGCTCGCCTACGACGAGGTCTGGGCCGCCGCCGGCCGACCCGACTCGGTCTTCCCCGTCCATCCGGCCAAACTGCAGGAAGCAACCGGGGCGCCCGTCGTCGATCTGAGAGCCTGACCTACGGTGCGACTCGATGGCGGTGCGCCGCCCAACGCGTCAGGGGCAGCTTCACCACCGCTTCTTCGAACGCCACCTGATAGGGGCCCGTCCTTGGAATCGAGTATTGCGTCGAACCGGTGGTGATCTCGAGCTCGAGCTTGTGCCTGCGCTGCAGCATCCAACTCACGCCGTGCAGCTTGAAGCTCTTCTTGAAATCGCCGAGAGGAAGCGCGCGCGGCATCGTCTGATCGTCCAGCGTCACGCGCGTGCCATCGGGCGCAACGTCGATGAGCTCGAAGAACGAATGGCCCTTCACTCCCAGCACCCTGCCCTCGATCGAGATGCGCGGGTTGCCGAGAACGGCGCGTGGTCGATTGGCCCTGCGAAGAATCGTCGCGCGGTGAGCGGTCGTGCCGATCTCTATCTGCGGAGCGGGACCGCCGGAGGCGAGCTCGTCGCCACCGGTGGCGCCCGGTCCGATCAGCGTCACGTCGGTCACCGGCTTGGTCGCCCGGGCCCTCGTCTTGGGCAGCGGATATGAGGGGGCCCCGTAGTAGTAGCCGTCCTGCGCCTGCCACTCGACTCGGGCTCCGGTGTCGGGTCCCTTGTTGCGCACGTACCGATCGAGCCACGCAAGGATGCGCCGATCGGGCACCGACCGCGCGTCGCTGACATTCTTGGGATCGCCGCTGGTCCCGCCGGGATAGTCGCAGCCGAGAGTGTGTCCGCCGCAGTAAGTCATGAGCTTCACTGGAGTCCCCGCGCGCACGAGGTTCCGGTAGTTCTCGAACCCGTCGTTGAGCGGGAACAACGTGTCGACGCTTCCTTGAATGATGAGAGTCGGCGCGTCGACCTTGTGAGAGCGGACCGTCGTCGAGCGCTTCGAGAACCACTCGATGAGACCGTCGTCCAGTTCACCCAGGGCCACGCCCTGAACGAACGCCTCGTGAATCTCACGCGCGAAGATGCCGGTCTGAGGTCCGGCGGGCGACCAGATCCCGAGCGTCGCCGCCGTCACTCCGCCCGCGCCGTAAAGGATCAGGTCCCAGGTCTGCTTGAGCACGCCGCCGGGAAGAAGGTCTCTAACGAGGTTGCCCCACGAGATCTCGGGAACCAGCGCGTCGATTCGCTTGTCGACGGCGGCCGTATTGAACTGGACTCCCGCAGCGTTGGACCCACCGATCCATCCCATGCGGGGATCTCCTGGAGAATCCTTGAGGATCTCGGGTCGCTTTGCGACAAAGTCGATGAGCGAACGAGCGTCGGCCACCTCGAAGCCCGGTGCTCCGATGTTGGCCTCTCCTCCGGACTCACCGAAACCCCTCGAATCCCACGTCAGCACGGCGTACCCGCGCCGAAGGAGGACGTTCATGAGACCCGAAGGGGACTTCGCGCGCGTTCCTCCCCAACCGTGGGTTTGGAGAACGACGGGTGAGGGAGATGCTGCGGAAGCACCTGCGGGCAACATCAGCGTCGCCACGATCGGAGTCCCGTCCTTCGACTGGACGATGATCGGGTCCTCGATCGTGATCTCGTCCGCGGTCTGGGCAGCACTCGCGCCCGCAAGATCGACGAGCGACGATGCGAGCAGAGTGCAGACGACGACGCGCACGGCAAGCTTCATCCAGATCTCCCAGGTCACAAGTTCGGGGCCTTAGGAGAGATTCGTCATCGGCCCCCGGATACCTCCCGGAAACTCAGTGGCTCGAGATGCGCCTCGCCTGGACCTCGAAGGGGTTGTCCCTGTAGAAGTGCTTGCCTCGCAGCAGGGCTCCGAGCGTCGCGACGAGATAGGCGGGGGGAAACGCGATGCCCCATCGTTCCCACTGATCGACGTGGACGAGCTCGTGTTCGAGAATGCCCTCGTCGATTTCGTCGACGCACAGCACGACGTGACCAAGAGTCATGGCACGGTGCCGGAAACCGATCTTGCGCGGCCAATCGGCGCCCTCGCAGACCATGACGCCTCGCACGATGCGCCTGCTCCTGAAGAAGGGCGCCACCAGAAAGCCGGCGATCGAACCGGGAGACGCCCACAGGACCTTCCAGACCGGCCGCATCCCCTCACATGGGCACTTCGGACAGGACCATGATGCGGCGCTCGGTCATCTCCTCCATGGCGAAGCGCAGACCCTCGCGCCCGGCCCCCGAGTCCTTGGATCCTCCATAGGGCATCTGGTCTGCTCTAAAGCTTGCGACGTCGTTGGCGATGACTCCACCGACCTCGAGGTCGCGCCACGCGGTCATCAACCGGTTGACGTCGTTCGTGAAGATTCCTGCCTGGAGCCCGTACTTCGAGTTGTTGACCTCTTTGATCGCGGCCTCGAAATCGTCGTACGTGCTCACGGTGACGACCGGTCCGAAGATCTCCTCGCAGCGCACCTTCATGTTCGCCTCGGTGTTGGCCAGAACGGTCGGAACGTAGAAGGGGTCCTCTCGCTTGCCACCGGTCAGAATCTCGGCTCCGGCCTGCACCGCCTCGTCGACCCACTGCGAGATGCGCTCGAGCGAGTCGTGATCGATCAAGGGGCCCACGTCGGTCTCGGGATCCATTGGATCGCCGTTCTTCAACTTGTTCACTTCACCGACGAGCAACCCATGGAAGCGGTCGGCGACATCGGAGTGGACGAGCACGCGCTGCACGGAGATACAGGACTGACCCGCCTGGTAGTAGCCACCGTAGGCGATGCGCTGCGCCGCCTTTTCGAGGTCGGCGTCGGAGTGGATTATGACGCCCGCGTTTCCGCCGAGCTCGAGAGTGATGGCCTTCCTCGGAGCCTCCGAGCGCATGTTCCAGCCAACCTCGGACGATCCCGTGAACGAGATCTTGGCGAACCGGTCGTCGGTGACCAACGCGCCGGCCTCGCTGCCGCTGATCGGCAGCACGGACATCATCCGTGGTGGCAGATCGGTCTCGGCAAAGAGCTCTCCGAGCAAAAGCGCTCCGAGTGGGGTGGCGGTAGCGGGCTTCACGACTATGGGCGCCCCGACGGCCAGCGCGGGGGCAACTTTGTGGGCCACCAGGTTCACGGGGAAGTTGAAGGGCGTAATGGCCAGAACCGGACCAAGTGGGAAACGCCGAACCAAGCCGAGGCGCGAGCCGAGCGACGCCTCCGTATCGAGTCGCATGATCTCGCCCTCGTCGGCGCGCAGTACCTCGGCGGCCCACCGGAACGTCGAAACCGCGCGCGCGGCCTCCGCCTTTGCCCACTTGATCGGCTTACCGCCCTCTTTGGCGATCAGCTCGGCGACTTCCTCCCCGCGCTCGGCCAGTCTCTTCGAGATGTGTGCAAGAGCTTCCGCACGCGCATACACGGGAAGCTTTCGTGTTTCATGGGAGACCTCGTGGGCGGCGGCGGTTGCGGCCTCGATGTCGTCCTTCGTTGGTTTGGTCACAGTCGCCACCGTCCTACCGTCGAACGGGGACTTGACTTCGAACCTCTCGTCGGACGACTTGAACTTCCCTGCAACGAGATAGGGCTTCGGGTCGGACATAAGTAGGCTCCCTTTCGCTCTGCGCGATCGTCGAGACGCTCGCTGGCGCTCTGCGCGATCGTCGAGACGCTCGCTGGCGTTCTGCGCTTTCAGGTCGGTTCTAGTGCTCTATCTTCCCAGGTGGTTCAGGTTCGCGGTGCCACGGCCTCACCGTCGTCGCCACCGATCGGCCGCCCGTCTGCGTCGAAGAAGTCCACGCGGTCGGGCCCCTGCCGATGCAGGAGGCCACCGGCCTGCTCGACCATGCGAGGGTCCGCGTGGTGGACCCCGATCAGAATCGACCCCTCGGTGACGGCATCCCGGTAACGCTCCTCCCACATCTTCGTGATACCTGCGGCCACGCCCCCTGCGGTTGCACCCGCGGTGGCCCCTCCCGCGATCCCGGCAGCGGCCCAGATGCCGGCTCCGACCGCAGGTCCGATCCCGGGTATGGCGAACGCCGCAGCGCCTGCGAGCAATCCCGCAGCTCCGCCCGCAGCGCCTCCCGCAACCGCCGACTTGGCGGAGCGCCCTGCGACCTCGCCCGGCAGCTCCTCGGCCTCATTGCGCGCAACCTCTTGTGAGACGCGCGCTTCGGCCGAGCGTGAGAGCAGCGAGATGTGCTCCTCATCGAAATGCTGATTGCGCAATGCGGATACGGCCTCCCGGGCTTGGCCCGGGTCTGTGAAGGTCGCGATCACGTTGTAGGCGGCGAGAGCCTCTGCCATGACGGCTGCTCCTCTCATTTATCGTCTGGTGATGCTCTTAGCCATCTGCCATCACCGCGAAACAGGATGGCAACAGGTCTCCGACCCGGCTCAGATATCCGACCTCCGCTCGAAGGGTGAGCTGGTTTGGGCGGAGGCCGACGTCAAAGACCTAACCGGGAATGACGTTGCAATCATCGCAGAGGAATTCTCATTGCACGAACTCGCCGTAGAAGACGCCGTGACGCTGCGGCAGCGACCCAAGTTAGAGACGTTCCCGGATCACGTGTTCGTCGTTCTTCACCAACTCAATGAAGAAGATGGGCAACTGGAACCGGCGCAACTCTCGATGTTCGTCGGTGACCACTACCTCCTTGTGCTTCACGGCGGCGCCACGCGCACACTCGAGGAAGCGCGACGTCGTTGGAAAGAGGGCAGCGACGAAGATACTGGGCCGGCGTGGCTGCTGCATACCATCCTCGACACGGTGGTCGACGGGTACCAGCAGATTGCGGACGACCTCGAACAGGAGATCGAAGATCTCGAGGAGCTCACGCTGGAATCACTCGATATGCCGATGCGCGCCCGTATCGTGTTCGTGAACGACGGTTCGATGCAACGCCGGCTCTACTCGGCCAAGCAACGCATCTCACGATTGCGTCGTTACGGGCACCCCGCCGCGCGTCTCGTTCAAGATCTCTTCTCGGAGCAGGACAACGCCCTCGTCGATCCAAAACTGGCCCCGCGCTTCGCGGACGTAAAGGATCACGCTCTGCGCGTCGGAGACCAGACCACCAGCGTCGAGAGTCTGACCGACGCGCTCCTGGATCTGCGGCGCGGCGAGCAGGCGAGCACGCTGAACGAGGTGACCAAGAAGCTGACTGCGTGGGCCGCAATCATCGCCGTTCCCACGCTGATCACGAGCCTCTACGGAATGAACTTCCACCTCTACCCCGATTTGGGTCAACGAGCGGGATTCTGGTTCGCATTGACGGCGATGATCGTGGTGAGCGGCGGACTCTACGTGTACTTCAAGCGGCGACACTGGCTTTGAGACCTCCGCGGTGCTGCTAGCATCGCCCCGATATGGCAGACAAGAAGCAAAAGAAGATCACCCAGAGGATCACGCTCGACGTGTACTTGACGGCGCCCGGCGGTAACGTCAGAAAGTCCTATGCGGGCGAGCTCAAGCGCCTGTCGAAGCTCGGATTCCGGGAAACCGACCGCAAGCTGGGCTCGCGCGAGGACCAGGTCAAAGTCACGATGGAGCGCGAGGTCGAGCGGTACCCGGGCGTTCCGGCGCCCGGCGTCCATCCCTACATCTAGTCCCGGCAACTACTTCGGGACTCTCAGAACCTCGCGTTGTCGCCGACGAACGGGTTGTGCGCGCGCTCGGCCCGCAGAGTCGTCGTCGGCCCGTGTCCCGGAAACAC
>WHSV01000053.1 GCA_009379915.1 Actinomycetota bacterium
ATGACCGAGGTCCGCACCCGCATCGAGCCCGCCCCCTCGGGCTCGATCCACGTCGGTAACGCGCGCACGGCCCTGTTCAACTGGCTCTTCGCTCGCCACCACGGCGGGGTGTTCGTGCTCCGTATCGCCGACACGGACGCCAAGCGCGCCACCGACGAGAACTATCGAGCGGTGCTGGAGGACTTTCGCTGGCTCGGGCTCGACTGGGACGAGGGGCCCGAGGCCGGCGGAGCTCACGGGCCCTACCGCCAGAGCGAGCGCTTCGATCTCTATCGCACTCATGCAGAAAAGCTCGTCGAGGGCGGCTTCGCCTACTACGACTACGCGAGCCCGGAGGATGTCGATGCCGAGAGAAAGAGGGCGCAGGCCGAGGGCCGTCGTCCCGATCACCGGGCCATAGCGGATGCGCGCAAAGAAGATGGCCACGCCCCCTCGATCCGCTTCATCGTTCCGGCCGATCAAACGATCACGTTCCACGACGAGGTGCTCGGCGAGATGTCGACCGACCTCGGCCGTACGCCCGACTTCGTCATCGTGCGCGCCGACGGGAGCCCGACCTACATGCTGGCCGTGACCGTGGACGACCTCGCCATGGGCATCACGCACGTCATCCGGGGTAACGATCTCGTGGCGTCGACCGCTCGCCAGCTGCTGATACGCGAGGCGCTGGGAGTGACCGATGCGCCGATGCTCGCTCATCTTCCCTTGCTCGTGTCGCCCGACGGCAAGCCGCTGTCCAAGCGTTGGGGCGACGTGGCCGTCGGCGCCTACCGGGATCAGGGTTTTCTGCCCGAGGCGATGATCAACTACCTGGCCCTTCTCGGCTGGAGTTTCGACGACCGGACGAACATCTTCTCGGTCGAAGACCTCGTCGAGAGGTTCACCCTCGACCGCGTCGGCAAGAATCCGGCCGCGTTCGACGTCGACAAGCTCGAGTGGCTGAACGGTCACTACATCCGCTCGAAGACCCCCGCCGAGCTGGCCGAGCTTCTCGTTCAATACTGCGTGACCGAGGGGATACCGGCCGACTCGCCCGAGGGCCGGCGGACGCTCGAGGCCGTGACGCCGCTGCTCGTCGAGCGGATGAAGCGCTTGACCGAGGCGCCTCCGATGGTCCGGTTCCTGTTCGCCGACGTGACCCCCGACGACAAGGCTGCGAAGGCCCTCGGGGGCCAGGAGGAGTACCTCGCGGCGGTTGCCGACCGGCTCGAGGCTCTCGAGAAGTGGACCGCCGCGGCCATAGAGGAGGCGCTGAGACGGCTCGCCGCCGAGCGCGAGCTCAAGCCGAAGAGGGCGTTCCAGCCGATTAGGGCGGCGGTAACCGGGACGCTGGTGAGCCCGCCCCTGTTCGAGTCGCTCGAGATCCTGGGGCGCCCCAAGACGCTCGAGCGCATCAGGACGAGGGTGGGATGACCGGGCCGGGGCTGATATCCTTGCCAACCGTCTGTTTGCGAGTGAGCCGCGAGCGATCGTCGAGACGATCGCTCATGAACCACACGAACCGCAAGAACCACAATTGGGGTGTGGGGTAACCTGGCAGCCCGGCGGTTTCTGGTACCGCTAGTCCTGGTTCGAATCCAGGCACCCCAGCCAGCAGCATCCGCAACACGAATCACATCAGCGCTGAGCACGGCCCGGTGGTCTAGTCTGGCCGAGGACGCCGCCCTCTCAAGGCGGAGAGCACGGGTTCGAATCCCGTCCGGGCTACCAAGCAAGACAAATTACGCGCAGCACGAGTAACCACGAGGAGCCACGTTATGAATCCGACCGACGTCGTCGAGCGACCCTATCTGCGAGACGACCAGCCGGAGTTCGGCCCGGGCGACACCGTCAGGGTGCACGTCCGCGTGGTCGAGGGCGAGCGCCAGCGCGTGCAGATCTTCGAGGGCATCGTGATTCGGCGGCGCGGAAGCAAGCTCTCTGCGACTTTCACGGTGCGCAAGATGTCGTTCGGCGTGGGCGTCGAGCGGACCTTCCCCGTGCACTCTCCGATGATCGCCAAGATCGAGCGGGTGACACAGGGCGACGTCCGCAGGGCCAAGCTCTACTACCTGCGAGACCGGATCGGAAAAAAGGCGAAGGTCAAAGAGAAGCGCCAGGCCTAATGGCTCAGGTGTCCCAGGAACAGGACGCCCGTCCTACATCCCAGCCCGAGGAGTCCGCCAAGCACCGATCCTTCTGGCGCGAGTTCCCCGTGCTCGTGGTGGCGGCCTTTGCGCTCGCTCTGCTCATCAAGACTTTCGTGCTGCAGGCCTTCTACATTCCGTCGGGGTCGATGCTCCCGACACTCGAGGTGGGCGAGCGAATCCTGGTCGAGAAGGTCAGCTATCGCTTCGGGGGGCCGGACAGGGGAAACGTCGTGGTTTTCGAGCGATCGCTCGATCCCGCCGCGCCGTCGCCGCACGAGGACGATTCCGTCGCCGAGGACGTGGTCAACGCCTTCAAGAGCCTCTTCGGCTGGCCAACGGGGGGCGAGCAGGACTACGTCAAGCGAGTGATGGCCATAGGGGGAGACACGATCGAGGGGCGAGAGGGAGTCGTTTACGTCAACGACGAGCCCGTAGACGAGCCGTACCTTCCCGACGGCGTGGTCACGAGCGACTTCCCGCCGCAGCAGGTTCCCATGGGTGAGATCTTCGTCATGGGCGACAACCGCGGCAGCTCGGACGACTCGAGAAACTTCGGCCCGGTGCCCGACGGCGAGGTCGTTGGCCGCGCTTTCCTGTCGATCTGGCCCGCAGACGATTTCGGAACGCTCTAAAACGCCCTACTCTGTCTCTTCTATGTCAACCGTCCAACAGGTAGCGCGGGAGCTCGGCCTGACCTCCCAGGAAGTCATCGCGAGACTCAAGGCCATGGGCCAGCCGGCGGACAGCCACCTGACTCCGGTCGAGCGGTCGGTTGCCGATCGCCTGAGGCGCGAGTCCACCTCGACGGGGGTGCCCGAGGACAACGGTGCGCTCGCCACGGCCCGCGCCAAGCCGTCGGGGGCGGCCACGGGGACTCGGGAACCGACGACCGAGCAGCGAGCCCCGTCCGAAGAACCAGCCCAGAGCGGCCGGCCCCCGGGCGAGGAGCCGCCCGGCAAGGAATCGACCGACAAGGAAGAGCCTCCATCGAAGGCCAAAAAGAAGAACGGCCTGTTGCGGCAGGTGGCCGAGCTGCCCATCCTCATCGTGCTCGCCTTCGCCATCGCCGTCGTCATCAAGATCTTCCTGGTCCAGGCGTTCTTCATCCCCTCGGCGTCGATGAACCCGACTCTGGTGCGAGGGGACCGCGTCCTCGTCGAGAAAATCGGCTACCGCATCGGAGAACCGAAGCGTGGCCAGGTGATCGTCTTTGCTCAGGAGACCGCGGGCGGGGCCCCCGACCTTCCGTGGAGCGAGGACTTGCGCAACTTCTTCAGGGAGTTGCTTGGCCTGCCCACCGGCGAGGAGACCGACTTCATCAAGCGGGTCGTAGCGGTCGGTGGCGACGTCATCACCTACCAGGGCAACTCTCGAAAGCTCGTCGTGAACGGCGAACGGGTCGAGGAGTCCTACATCAGGGGGGGCCGGGACACCGGAAGCACCAAGATCACGCCGGCCAACTGCAAGCCGATGCAACTCGAGGTGAGTGACGAGGGTTGCAGGGTTCCGGCCGGTACGGTGTTCGTGATGGGTGACAACCGCAGTAACTCTATGGACTCGCGGGTCTTCGGCCCGGTGGAAGAGGACGAGATCGTGGGCAGGGCGTGGCTCATCATCTGGCCGCCCGAGGACTTCGGCACGCTCTAATGAGCGGTGGGGAAGCGAAGTTCGCCGCTTCGGGGGCCGAGGCAGCCGTTCCAAGCGCCGACGTCGCCGGTCCCACCTCTGACGCGCTGGGTCTGATGGAGCGGCGTCTCTACGAGGCCGGCTTTACGCACGTCGCGGGGGCCGACGAGGTCGGCAGGGGAGCTCTCGCAGGCCCTCTCGTGGCGGGCGCGGTCATCCTTCCTCCCGACACCACGATCGAGGGAATCAGGGACTCGAAGCTCTGCACCCGGCCGCAGAGGGAGCGGCTCGCCGAGCGGATCAAAGAGGAGGCCGTCGCCTGGTCGGTCGTCAGGGTCCGCCATGACCGTATCGATCGAGACGGGCTCCAGCGATGCAACCTCCAGGCGCTCCGCCGAGCCCTGAAGAGGCTCGAGCACACCCCCGACTACGCGCTGCTCGACTGCTTCAAGCTCAAGCGCCTCCCTTACCCCAATCTCGGCGTCAAGAAAGCGGACTACGTCTCGAGAACGGTGGCCGCCGCTTCGATCATCGCCAAGGTGACGCGAGACGCGGCGATGAGGCGCTATTCGAAGCGCTACCCGGGCTACGGATTTGGCACCAATGTCGGCTATGGAACCCGTTTCCACTGGAACGCTCTGAAGGAGCAGGGGCCGTGCGAAATCCACCGCAAGAGCTTCTTCGGGGTCGTGGGTTTTCCCGATGAGGATGGTGTAGTCCGTCCCCATCAGGCGCGACAATTCGGGTTGGACCCAGACGAGCTAGTAGCGAAGATCGACGAGGAGAGGATCGCCAGATGAGCGTCGAGGACCTCGAGAAATACGAGGCCGAGATGGAGCTCCAGCTCTACAAGGAGTACCGGGACGTCCTCCCGATGTTCAAGTTCGTCGTCGAGACCGAGCGGCGCTTCTATCTTGCCAACGAGGTCAAGGTGGACACCCGCCATGTGGGCGCCAAGGTGTGGTTCGAGGTCGAGCTCAACGACGCATGGGTGTGGGACATGCACAGGCCCGCGCGCTTCGTCTCTCACGTGAAGGTAGTGACCTTCAGAGATCTCAACGTCGAAGAGCTGGCGCAACTCGCCGAGCGCGACCTCCTCCCCGAACCCCCAACGCTCGAGAGCTAGCCTGTTTCACTTTTGCATTCCCGGCGCTTTTCGTCACAGCGCGTCTTTAGCCTTGACACATGGACGCGCGCAGAACGCTGGGGGCGACGGGTGAGGCTCTCGCCGCAGATCTCTTTCGCAGGCTTGGATTCTCCATCGTGGATCGAAACTGGCGCTGTTCGTCCGGCGAGCTCGATCTGATCGTCGCATCGGGCGATCTTCTCGTTTTCTGCGAGGTCAAGACTCGCCGCAGCGATTTCTTCGGAAGCCCTGCGGAGGCGGTGGGGTACCAGAAGCAGGCTCGCCTCAGGCGACTCGCCGCCGCATGGATGGGTGAGCACCGCTCCGGACACGCGAACGTGCGTTTCGACGTCGTCTCCGTCCTCGTCGGCGAAAGAGAACCACGGGTCACGCACCTGCCCGACGCGTTCTGAAAGCGTTTTCGTCACAGCCTCTCGATAGCGTTTGTGAACGGCCGCGACCCACGAGACCGGATTGGACGGTCTCATGCTTGCGAAAACTGAATCCGTCGCCCTCATCGGGACCGAGGCTCACCTCGTCGAGGTCGAAGTCGATGTGGGCACCGGTGTCCCGCGGTTCACCATCGTGGGCCTGCCTTCGTCTACGGTGCGCGAGGCGGATCAACGAGTCCGGTCGGCCATTCTCTCGAGTTCCGAGAACTGGCCGCAGCAGCGCATCACGGCGAACCTGGCCCCGGGCGCGCTACGCAAGGAGGGAACGCACTTCGATCTGCCGCTCGCATTCGGCGTGCTGGCGGCGAGCGGCCGCATTCCCCCCGAGCCTCTGGAGAATTGGGTCGTGGTGGGGGAGCTCGCACTGGATGGATCGGTACGCCCGGTACGAGGAACCCTGGCCGCGGCCATCGCCTGCCGCGAGAGCGCCCGCAGGGGGATCATCTGCCCGGCATCGAACGCGGTGGAGGCCTCCCTGGTCGAGGGCATCGAAGTGGTGCAGGTGCAATCACTTCGAGAGTGCATCGACTGGGCCAAGGGCACCTGGACGCCGGATCCTCCACCGGTTACCCCGCGCCGGGTCGAGCCCGTCTCTCCGGATATGCGCGAGGTGCGCGGTCAAGGCGTAGCCAAGGAGGCTCTCGAGATAGCCGCCGCGGGCGGCCACAACCTTCTTATGTGCGGTCCCCCGGGGTCCGGCAAGACGATGCTGGCCACCCGGCTCCCCGGCATTCTGCCCGCCATGACGCTCGAAGAGTCCCTCGAGGTGACGCGCGTCTACTCCGTTGCAGGAATCCTGGGTCAGCACGCCGGGTTGGTGAGGGACCGACCATTTCGATCGCCGCATCACCACGCGACGCTTGCGGGGGTCATCGGAGGTGGGACCGGTTTGCCTCGACCCGGAGAAGTGAGTCTTGCTCATCATGGCGTTCTCTTTATCGACGAGCTTCCCCTGTACAGAGGTGAAGTTCTCGAGAGCCTACGCGTGCCCCTCGAGGCTGGACTGGTTCGCATTGCGAGGAGTGCCGGCGCGGTTACGTATCCGGCCCGGTTCTCATTGATCGCGGCCATGAACCCGTGTCCCTGCGGATACAGCGGCGACGCGAAGCGGGCTTGCCGTTGCAGGGAGCATCGTCGCGAGGCTTACCGGTCCAAACTCTCTGGCCCCTTTATCGATCGCATGGACCTGGGCATCACCCTTACGAGGCTTACTCGTGCCGAGCTCGTGGGTCCTCCCGAA
Source organism: Actinomycetota bacterium (assembly GCA_009379915.1). Lineage (GTDB taxonomy): Bacteria > Actinomycetota > CADDZG01 > CADDZG01 > WHSQ01 > WHSV01. Next base: position 6,574 of record WHSV01000053.1, read on the forward strand.
GGTGAGTCTTCCGACGTCATCCGTGCGCGGGTCGAGGCCGCTCGTGCGCAGCAGAGTTTGCGCTGGGGGCCGAGCCTTACAAACGCCTCGGTGCCCGCCGGGCGGTTTCGCGCGGCCCTGGACCTGACTGCGGAAGCGGGGCTGGAGTTGGGGAGCGTCATTGACGGGCTTGCTTTGACCGGACGGGGCGTGGACCGACTGCTAAGAGTCTCCAGAACGGTGGCCGATCTTCATGGATCGACCGAGGTCACCGCGGAACATCTAGGGAAGGCCCTTGGCTACCGACTGCAGAACCTGGAGGGGGTGCGGGCTGCGTGAAACCTCCTCCGAGAATCCCAGATCACCACCCCCTGAACCCACGAGTCATAGCACCGGGATCGAGTGAATGGCCGGAGCGGCTGAACGAACTAGGCCCCCATGAGCCTCCCAAGAAGCTCTACGTCGCAGGCCGCGACGTCGATCCAGGTGCTCGAGCAGTGGCCGTCGTGGGGACCCGCCGACCAACGGCGGCTGGAATCGAGGCGGCGCAGATGATCGCCCGGGGCCTAGCTCAGGCCAATTTTGTCGTTGTCTCCGGTCTTGCCATTGGAATCGACGCGGCGGCCCATAGGGCCTCCCTCGAGGCCGGTGGGCGCACAATTGCCGTGCTCGGCGGCGGCATGGACCTCAACTACCCGAAGAACAACCTCGCTCTCCGAAAGAGAATCGACGCCGAGGGCACCGTTGTCACCGAGCATCCGCAAGGCGTCCCGCCTCACCAGCACCATTTCCCCCGGCGCAACCGCATCATCGTTGGGCTCTCCGAAGCGGTAGTGGTCGTCGAGGGTTCGATAAAGAGCGGAGCACTGATCACCGGACGGCTTGCTCTCGATGCCAACCGCAGCGTTTTCGCGGTGCCGGGCAGCATTCGGAATCCCTATGCAGCCGGACCGAACGAGCTGATCCGATGCATGGAGGCGACGGCGATCACGGAGGTGCAACACATTTTCGACGATTTGGCACCGGGATTGGTGTGGGGTGACGACGCGCTTCCCCTTGGGCCGGTCGGCCTGGACGAGAATCAAGCGAGAGTGCTCGGCGTTCTGGATGACACCTCTGTGACCGCCGACTTCGTCGTGGCCCAGACGCAAATGGCTCAGGGCCTGGTTCTGCTGACGCTCTCGAAGCTGGAGATCAGAGGATTTGCGAGGCGCTGGAATGGTGCGTACGAACTGACGGCATCGGGGGCCCGGATCAGAGCCGCCCTCGCCCAACGCTCGAGATAGGTCTCTCGGGGAAGTTCGCTGGTCGTGGTGGTCGGAGTGGTAGGCACCGACCGCACCGACCGCACCGACCGCACCGACCGCACCGACCGCACCGACCGCACCGACCGCACCGACCGCACCGACCGCACTCAAGAGTGAACGTGCGATTCGTCGCCTTGGTGGCGATGCGTGCCCATGAACCGATTAGAACTCTGAGAACCCTGAAGGCCCCCGAAGACCCTGAGAACCGCCGGGAACCTTTGCTTTGCGCTCTATAAACCCCGTTATCCCCCGAACTATCAACAGTTGTTGACAGAGCCGACATCGAGCCTCATGCTCGCCACCTGAGGGAGAGTGGGATTCGTGGATCGGGTTGCTCAGTCGGGAAAGTCGAGACGGAAGGGTCTGGAACGCGCGGTCGAGGGGTTCCTCCAGGCCGTGAGGGCCGAGCGCGACTTGTCCACCAACACCCAGGCCGCCTACGGCACGGACCTCGACCAGTTCGTCGCTTGGGCGCGTCGGCAGGAGATCGCCGACCTGGACCAGATCGACAGGCGGGCGCTGCGACGCTACGTCGCCCACATGAGCGAGCGGGGGCTCGCTCGACGCTCGATCGCCAGGAAGACCAGCGCGCTTCGGTCGATGCTCCGGTGGTCGCAGCTGCACGGCCTGGTCGAGACGAACCCGGCAGAAGAGCTCGTCGCACCGAAACTCGACAAGCCGCTTCCCAGGGTTCTCAAGGCGAGCGAGGCCGCCTGGCTCTGCGAGCTACCCCCCGATGACGACCCCCTGGGAATCAGGGACAGGGCCGTGCTCGAGGTTCTCTACGGGTCGGGCCTGAGGGTGTCCGAGCTGTGCGGGCTCGACCTCGACGACATGGACCTCGCCGAGAGCCACATAACGGTGATGGGGAAGGGTCGCAAGGAGCGAAGGGTGCCGCTGAGCGACCCCGCGGCCCGAGCCCTCGGGTCTTATCTTGGGGTCAGGGCGTCGTTAGGCGAGCGAGCCGGGGAGACGCCGGTTGAGAGCAGAGGAATGAGCGATCGACACGCGCTGTTTCTAAACGTGCGAGGGAACAGGCTCGGCCCCAGAAGCGTGAGGCGGATTCTGGATAGATACGTCGACGCGGAGGGGGCCCGGCACGTGAACCCTCATGCGCTTCGGCACTCGTTCGCGACTCACCTGCTGGACAATGGGGCGGACTTACGTACTGTTCAGGAGTTGCTCGGGCATGAGAGTCTTGCGACCACGCAGATCTATACACATGTATCGACGGAGCGTCTGAGGACCGTTTATGAGCAAAGCCACCCGAGGGCATGAGACGCCTGAGACCGAGAGCGGGGCCGACCCGGTACTTCAGGCCTGGAACGAATACAAAGACAACGGGAGCTCGAGTGCCCGAGACGCTCTGATTCTCCACTACTCGCCCCTGGTCAAGTACGTCGCGGGGCGCGTTGCCGTGGGCCTCCCTGCGAACGTCGAGCAGGCCGATCTCATCTCCTACGGGATCTTCGGGCTGATCGACGCGATCGAGAAGTACGAGCTCGCGCGGGGCATCAAGTTCGAGACCTACGCGATTAGCCGCATCCGGGGGGCGATCATCGACGAGCTGAGGGCCATCGATTGGGTCCCGCGCTCCGTTCGCTTCAAGGCCCGCGAGGTCGAGAAGGCCTACGTCGCCCTCGAAAACACCCTGAAGCGCCCACCGTCCGATGCGGAGATCGCCGCGGAGATGGGCGTCACTATGGACGACCTGACGAACATCTACACCCAACTCTCGACCGTCTCCCTCGTGGCGCTCGACGAGATGATGTCGGTCGACAGCGAACGAGGCGACAAGCTCTCTCTCGTCGAGACCCTCGAGGACACCCGGGCCCTCTCGCCCCTGGAAAGCGTCGAATCTGAGGAGATGAAGCAGATCCTCGCCCAGACGATCAACAAGCTCCCGGAGCGAGAGAAGATCGTCATCACGCTCTACTACTACGAGGGCCTCACGCTCGCCCAGATCGGCCAGGTGCTGGGAGTGACGGAGTCCCGCATCTGCCAGATGCACACCAAGGCCGTGCTCGCCATGCGAGGCAAGATCAACGAAGTCACGAGCGGCGACTGAGCCGGCCTCTCTCAGGCGGCTCATGGAGCGCGCGGGGCGGGTTCGGCCGCACCCCAGGGAATTCGCTCGTGGTAGCCTTCGTCCGGCCCAAATTCACACGCTCGCTTGCCGCGCACGACTTGATTCGGGTGCGGACTTCGGTCCCTTCGGTTTCCAGGGGTTTTGGGAGAAGGGTTCTGCGAGCGGAGGAGTCCGGCCGTCCTCTCAAAAGGCGGACCGGCGTAACCGAAGAAGGAGGAGTAACGATGCCCGTCGTCACGATGAGGCAGCTACTGGAGGCCGGTGTCCACTTCGGACATCAGACCCGCCGTTGGAACCCGAAGATGAAGCGCTTCATCTTCACGGAGCGAAACGGCATCTACATTCTCGATCTCCATCAGACGATGTCGGGGATCGAAAAAGCCTACACCTTCACGCGCGACGCCGTGGCTAAGGGTGGAACCGTTCTCTTCGTCGCCACCAAGCGCCAAGTTCAAGACATCGTCCAGGAACAAGCCATCCGCGCCGGCATGCCGTTCGTCAACTTCCGCTGGCTCGGAGGCATGCTTACCAACTTTCAGACCATCGCCAAGCGAATTCAGCGCATGAACGAACTCGGCGAGATGATCGAAACGGGTTCGCTCGAGGCCATGACGAAGAAGGAGGCCCTGGGCCTTCGCCGAGAGTACGAGAAGCTCGCGCGAAACCTGGGGGGCCTGAAGGACCTCAAGAAACTCCCGGAAGCGATCTACATCCTCGACACGAAGAAAGAAGAGATCGCGGTGCGCGAGGCTCGCAAGCTCGGAATCCCCATCGTGGCCGTTCTCGATACGAACTGCGATCCGGACGACGTGGACTTCGGAATTCCCGGCAACGACGACGCGATTCGGTCGGGCTCGCTCCTGACCCGCATCGTCGCCGATGCCGTGATCGAGGGTAAGTCGATGCGCCCGACGGAGGGTGAGAAGCCGCGCGAGGCGCCGGTGCCCGCCGATACGAAGGTCGAGACGCTTCCGACCGCCGAAGCCCAGCCGAAGGCGGAGTGGGAGATCGAGCTCGAGAAGGCCGAGGCGGCCTCTGAAGACCAGCCGGCGGCCGAGGGCGAGAAGGCTGCCGAGGTCGCCCCTGAGGACCAGCCGGCCGGCGAGGGCGAGAAGGCCGCCGAACCACCCGCCCCAGGCCGGGGACGAACCGCGGCCGAGGAGCCGGCTGCGGATGCAACCAAGGAGGAATCAACGAGTGGCTGACATCTCAGCAAGGGACGTAAAGGCCCTGCGCGATGCAACCGGCGCGGGAATGATGGATGCAAAGAAGGCCCTCCAGGAGACCGACGGCGACCTCGATGCCGCCAAGAGAGTGCTTCGTGAGAAGGGCCTGGCCTCCGCCGCCAAGCGCAGTGGACGCGCCGCTAGTGAGGGCATCGTCTACGCCTACATGCACAAGCCCGCTCCCAACTACCCATCTAAGCTGGGCGTGTTGCTCGAGCTCAACTGCGAGACCGACTTCGTCGGCAAGACCGAGGCCTTCGAGCGCCTCGCGAAGGACATCGCCATGCACATCTCGTTCGCCGATCCCGCCTTCACGGTGCGAGATGAGGTTCCGCAGTCGGTCATCGACGAGGAGTCGGCCATCTACGCGAAGCAGGCGAAGGACTCGGGCAAGCCGGAGCAGGTGATCGAGAAGATCGTCGCCGGCAAGCTCGAGTCGTTCTACAAGGAGAGAGTCCTGCTCGACCAGGAGTGGATCCAGGACAAGAGCAAGACCATCGCCCAACTGCTCGACGAGGCGAAGGCCTCGATGGGCGAGAACGTCTCCGTCGGCCGCTTCGCCCGCATCCGTGTGGGCGAGGGTGCGGCACGCTAGGGACACAGCCAATGTCCGACGATCTACAAGCCACTCCGAAGTTCAAACGGGCGCTACTCAAACTGTCCGGCGAGGCGTTCGCCGGACAGGAAGACTTCGGCATCGATCCCCGAACGGTTGCATCGATCGCCCGTCAGGTCGCCGACGTCAAGGAACTCGGAACGGCTCTGGGGATCGTGGTGGGCGGCGGCAACATCATCCGGGGCCTGTCGGCGTCCGCTCAGGGAACGGACAGGACGACCGCCGACTACATGGGCATGCTCGCAACGGTCATCAACGCGCTCGCGCTTCAGGACGCGCTCGAGAAGGAGGGCATCCAGACGCGCGTGCAGACTGCGATATGGATGCAGGAGCTCGCAGAGCCGTACATCCGCAGACGCGCGATCAGGCATCTCGAGAAGGGCCGGGTCGTGATCTTCGCCGGTGGTACGGGGAACCCCTATTTCTCGACCGACACTTCGGCGGCCTTGCGCGCTCTGGAGATCGGAGCGGAGTGCATCCTCAAGGGAACGAGGGTCGACGGCGTTTACGACTCGGATCCAATGGTGAACTCGGACGCGAAGATGTTCCACTCGCTCAGTTACATCGATGTTCTGAACCGCGGACTCAAGGTGATGGACTCGACCGCCATCTCCTTGTGCATGGACAACAGGCTTCCGATCGTGGTCTTCAACCTGAAGGCTCCGAACATCGTCCGAGTGCTGGCGGGCGAGGATGTCGGTACGCTCGTGCACGCAGAAGAGAGCACTTAGGAGAGGAGCGATGGCCGACACCAAAGGTGAGGTATTCAGCCAAGCCGAGGAAAAGATGCGCAAAGCCGTTTCGGTCAACCTCGAGGAGCTGTCCACCATCCGCTCCGGGCGAGCGACGCCGCAGCTACTCAACAAGGTGATGGTGGATTACTACGGCACGAAGACCCCTCTGAACCAGGTGGCGAACATGGCGGTACCGGAGCCGCGCGTCCTCATGATCACTCCGTACGATCCGAACTCTCTTTCGGACATCGAGAAGGCTATCCAGGCTTCGGACATCGGCATCAACCCGAACAACGACGGCAAGGTGATTCGCCTGGTTTTTCCGCAGTTGACGGAGGAGCGGCGCAAGGAACTCGTCAAGCTCGCTCATGGTCGCGCCGAGGAGGGGCGAGTCGCCGTACGCGCGATCAGACGTCACTCCAAGCAGGATCTCGAGCGCATGAAGAAGGATGGCAAGCTGTCCGAGGACGAGGAGCGCGGCGCGGAGAACCAGCTCCAGAAGCTCACCGACAAGTACACGTCTCAGGTCGACGAGAATCTGAAGCGCAAAGAGGCCGAACTCTCGGAGATCTAGGACTGCCCGGGTCTTGGAGAAGGAACCCACCGACAAACCAACCGGCAGATCGCTGCGCGCGGCGGTTATCACATCCGTCACTCTGCTCGTCATCGCCGTCGTTTCTGCGCTCATCGGACCGGTCGCATTCTTCATTCTCATCGTGGCGCTCTGCACGGCAGCTCTCTTCGAGCTGTTCACCGGTTTAAAGCAGGCGGGACGGAGGCCGTTCGTGCCCTTCGCTCTCCCGGCTGCCGTCGCGATGATGACTGTCGCGTTCCTCGAGAGCTTTCGTCTGCTGGGTGTGGTCGTCGCGGTCACGGTGTTCGGCAGCTTCCTCGCAGCCCTTCGGCCCCGGCGGGGCGCGACGCCGATGTCCGACACGGCTTGGACCGTGCTCAGCGTTCTTTGGATAGGCGGCGGGGCGGCGGGGGCCATCGCGATCATGGTGCTCGATGACGGGATATTCCTGATGATCGGTTTTGCCCTGTCGGTCGCAGCCGACGATATCGCCGCCTATTTCATTGGGACGAGGTTCGGGAAGCACAAGATGGCGCCTTCGATCTCGCCGGGCAAGTCGTGGGAGGGCTTCGCCGGGGGAATTGGGGGGGCCCTACTCGGGACCTTTCTGTTCTTCGTGATCATTCATGGTCTCGATCCTCTGCACGGGCTGGCGCTCGGGGTTCTGATCGGGCTGCTCGCCCCCGTAGGAGACCTGATCGAGTCGATGGCCAAGCGAGAGATCGGTATCAAGGACTCGGGCACGCTTCTCCCCGGCCACGGGGGCGTGCTCGACCGGCTGGATGCGATCGTGTTCTGCGCCCCCTTCGTCTTCCTCTACCTGAGGGGGATTGGCCTCTAGCCCCAGACCTTTCACCGGTGCCCTAGCCCTGGGGCCGTGTGACAATCTCACTGTGAGCGAGAATACCCGCCGGCGGGTCGTCATCCTCGGGTCCACGGGGTCTATCGGCCGCCAGGCGCTGGACGTCATTCGAGAGAATCCCGACGACTTCGAGGTCGCCGGGCTGGTCGCGGGCGGCAAGGCCGAGCAACTGAAGCAGCAGACCGAGGAGTTCGGGGTCACCCGCAGCGGCTTGGGGGGGAGGGCCGCCCTGGACCTGGCCACGCTCGACGAAGCGGACATCGTTCTCAACGCGGTCGTGGGGGCCGCGGGCCTCCGGGCCTCGGTCGCGGCGCTGGACGCCGGCAAGACTCTTGCTCTAGCCAACAAGGAGAGCCTCGTGGCCGGGGGCGAGGTCTGCCTTCGTAGCGCCCGCAAAGGCGGCGGAACCATCGTAGCGGTCGACTCGGAGCACGCCGCGCTCGCCCAATGCCTGACGGGCGTGGACCTGAGCACGATCAGCAGGCTCGTGCTGACTGCGTCGGGAGGCCCGTTTCGGACCCGGGCCGATCTGACGACCGTCACGCCGGCCGACGCACTCGCGCATCCAACCTGGGCGATGGGACCGAAGATCACCATCGATTCGGCCACGCTGATGAACAAGGGCCTGGAGATCATCGAGGCCCACCACCTGTTCGGGCTCGATTACCATCGTATCGACGCGGTCTGCCATCCGCAGAGCCTCGTGCACGGAATGGTGGAGTTCCTCGACTCCACGACGATCCTTCAGGCGGCTCCCACCGACATGCGAGTTCCCATCCAGGCGGCTCTGACCTTCCCGAGCAGGCGGCCTAGGGTGGGGAAGGCGATCGACTGGGCCGGCGTTGGAACGATTGAGTTCGAGGCGGTCGACCACGATCGGTTCCCCTGTATGGGCCTCGCCCGCGCAGCGGGAACAATCGGCGGGACCCATCCGGCGGCGCTGAACGCTGCGAACGAGGAGGCTGTGGGAGCCTTTCTCAACCATCGGATCTCTTTTGTCGATATTCCCGTGGTGATCGAGAAGGTCCTCGGGGAGCACGAGTCGCTGGACCCCCAGGACCTCGATGCGGTTCTCGACGCGGACGCCTGGGCCCGAGGCAGGGCCGCGGATTACATAGAAACCATGAGGATGAAGACTTGATGAAGAACATCATGCAGATGAAAGGAACCCCGTCTTGAACCTGGGGATTTGGTTGTTCGTTCTAGCGATCCTCGTGGTCGTCATGGTCCACGAGGCGGGCCACTTCTTGGCCGCGAAGTACTTCAACTTCAAGGCCACGCAGTTTTTCGTCGGCTTCGGCCCGACGCTGTTCTCTCGCAAGAAGGGCGAGACCGAGTACGGGGTGAAGGCCCTTCCTCTTGGTGGGTTCGTGAAGATCGTCGGAATGAACCCCTACGAGGAGATCCCTCCCGAAGAACAGCACCGCTCCTACCCGAACAAACCGCGCTGGCAGCGGGCCATCGTTCTTGTCTCCGGCTCGGCCACTCACTGGCCGGTGGCCTTCGTCATCCTGCTGATCGCGGCGATGGCTTTCGGGTATCCGACGGGCGAGCCGAGCAACCAGCTCTCCGCCGTGGAAGCGCGCGTCTTCGGCCAGGAGACGCCCGCAGAGGCCGCCGGATTTCAGCTGGACGACACCATCGTCGCAATCGAGGGCGAAACGGTCACCAGCTGGGGTGAGGTCCGCTCTTTCATTCGCGCGAACCCGGGTGAAGCGGCCACGTTCATCGTCGAACGCGATGGACGGCGGGAGACCATCGATGCCGAGCTCGGCACCGGCATCGTGTCCGCGCAGACAGACGAGTTGCTTGCGCTTGCACCCGCGGGCGAGGACGTCCGCGAAGCCGGTGACGGCGAGCAGAAGGTTGGGTACCTCGGAGTCGGCCCGCAGCCTGAGATCAAGTCGTACGGCTTCGGCGAAGCGATAACCCATTCCGGGGAGCGCGTGTGGGACATGACTGTGAGATCGGTCATAGGAGTTCCTCAGGTGTTCGCACAGGTGTTCAACGGCGACATCTTCGAGGCGCTCGGAGGTGAGGGTGAACGTTCTGCCGAGGACAGTCCCATCGGCATCGTGGGCGCCAGCCGCATCGTCGGCGAGAGCTCCAACCGGGGTGAATACACCAACATCCTCGAGATGATCGCCGCGTTCACCATCTTCGTGGGGCTGATGAACCTTCTGCCGCTTCCACCGCTCGACGGAGGCCACCTCGCAGTGGTCGCGTGGGAAGCCGTGACCAAGCGCACGGTCGACATCCGCAAGTTGATCCCGGTATCGGCGGCCGTGATCGGGTTCTTCATCATCCTGTTCGTGGCAATCCTCTATCTGGACCTGGCCAGACCGGTCGATCTTCCGTTCTGATGATCGCTCCCCACACGCGCCGCAAGTCGAGGCAACTCTCGGTCGGCAACGTCGCGGTCGGAGGCGACGCGCCGATCTCGATTCAATCGATGACGACGACGAAAACCGAGAACGCGCAGGAGACGATCATCCAGGTACACGAACTCGCCACCCAGGGTGCGGACATCGTGCGGGTTGCGGTTCCTCACGAAGAAGACGCGTACGCCCTTCCTCAGATCGTAGAGCAGGGCGGAGTGCCGATCATCGCCGACATCCACTTTTCGGTACGCCTCGCGATGCTGGCCTTGGGGGCCGGGGTGCACGGGCTACGCGTCAACCCGGGCAACATGCGCAACCCGAAGCACATCAAAGAGGTCGCCGACGGCGCGCGCGAGCGCAACATCCCGATCCGCATCGGCGTCAACGCGGGTTCGCTCGACAAGAAGCTCATAGCGAAGTACGGGCGACCCACGGCCGAGGCTCTAGTTGAAAGCGCGCTCTACGAGATCGGGTTGCTAGAGGAGCACGGTTTCCGCGACATCAAGGTATCGGTCAAGCATCAGAATGTTCCCGAGATGATCGCTGCCTACCGGCTCCTGGCCGAGAAGACCGACGTTCCGCTACACCTTGGCGTCACCGAGGCAGGGACACCGAAGCAGGGCATTCCCAAGTCGGCCATCGGGATCGGAACGCTGCTGGCCGAGGGCATCGGCGACACAATTCGAGTGTCGCTCACGACGAATCCGGTCGAAGAGGTGAAGCTCGGAAAGCAGATACTTCAGATCCTCGGTCTCCGGGAGTCTGGGTTCGACCTCGTCGCCTGTCCGTCGTGCGGGCGCGCCGAGCTGAATGTGTTCGAGCTCGCCAACGAGGTCGAGAAACGCATCGAGAAGATGGATCTCCCCCCGATGCAGATCGCGGTCATGGGTTGCGAGGTCAACGGCCCGGGCGAGGCCCGTGACGCGGACATCGGCATCGCCGCGGGTCCGGGGCGCGGGCTGCTGTTCGCCAAGGGGAAGCAGATCGGTTGGGTGCCGCAGGACCGGCTCGTCGACGCTCTGCTCGATGCGGCCGAGAAGCTCGCGGAAGAGATCCGTGCGGCCGGCGAGGTCGGAGACGGCGCGGCCACGGTGCTGAAAGGGGCCGCTCGCCGGCAGGGTCCTGCCCTCGTGCCGATCGGCATGGGTTCTCCGAGTCACCCCGGCGGTTACACCCCCGGCACCTCTTGACCCCGACGATGCCCCCAGGGCTTGGTATCGTCGCGAAGGGGTACAAGCACTAGAAGTATCCTGAATTGATCTCCCGCGGTGATCCTTAACCGCAGCGTTGCGGCGTGGGTGGACGGGGAGAAAGCTCACCTAGCCGAGGCACAAGGGGGACCGATCATGACTCGCCGCAGCCGGCCGCTGCCGATCACCCGTCGAACGTTCTTGCAGGGGGTGTCCGCAGCCGCGCTGCTTGCGGCCTGCTCCGGCGGGGAGGGGTCGAGCCCGCAAAGCGCTGCCCCTACCGAGGGTGCGCCGGAGGAGAGGTTCACCGATCCCGCAACCCAGCTATCCGGAGATCTCCGCCTCCTCATGTGGAGTCACTTCGTCCCCGCGCACGACGAGTGGTTCGACACCTTCGCACAGGAGTGGGGCGAGCGGGTAGGTGTCAACGTCACGGTCGACCACATCGACGTCACCACCATCCCCGCCCGCATCTCGTCGGAGATCGGCTCCGGCGAGGGGCACGACCTCATCGAGATGATCGCGACCCTGTCGCAGTTCGAACCGAGCGTCTATTCCATGAACGACCTCATGGACGAGGCCAACAGCCGCTTCGGCACGCAACTGGAGTTGTGCCAGAAGTCGAGCTTCAACCCGACGACCGAGAACTACTACGCGTATGCGCCGGCGTGGTCGCCCGACCCGGGTGACTACCGAAAGTCCCTGTGGGAGGAGGCCGGTCTGCCCGACGGCCCGTCGACTTGGGACGAGCTCCTCGAGGGGGGCGGCAGGATCTTCAGCGAGCAGGACATCCAGATGGGTCTGGGGATGTCCCAGGAGATCGACTCGAACATGTACGCGCGCGCCCTCATGTGGTCGTTCGGCGGCGCCGAACAGGATGAGAGCGAGACGGTCACCCTGATGTCCGACCAGACCATCGCAGCGGTCGAGTACGCGAAGGAACTCTTCGATGCAGCGATGACCGAAGAGGTGTTCGCCTGGAACCCGGCGTCGAACAACGAGGGTCTCATCGCCGGGCAGTTGAGCTACATCCTCAACTCGATCTCGGCGTGGCGCACGGCCCAGGAGAGCATCCCGGACATCGCGAAGGACGTCTTCTTCGTCCCGGCCCTCGAAGGCCCGGAGCGACAGCTCGCCGCACAGCACGTCATGTACAACTGGATCACTCCGAAGTTCTCGCAAAACTTCGACGCCGCGCAGGAGTTCCTGCTCCACTACACGGAGAACCTGCCGCGGGTCGCCTACGAGTCCAAGCTGTACGACTTCCCGGGTTACCCGGACCAGGTGCCGGACCTGGACGGCTGGCTCGACGAGGATCCGTTCACGATCGAGGGGGACGACTCGACCAAGCTTCAACCCCTGAAGAACGCGGTGGACTGGTCGACGAACCTCGGCTATCCGGGACCGGCCAGCCCCGCCATCGGCGAGATCAACAACATCTTCATCCTGCCCAACATGCTCGCCCGGGTCGCACGGGGTAACCAGGAGCCGGAACAGTCGGTCGAGCAGGCGCACCAGGAGTGCGAGGAGATCTTCGAGAAGTGGCGGCGCGAGGGCCTTGTCGGCGGAGGCTAATGCCAGGGCCAAGCAGCAACGCCGGCGAGGGGAGAGTTCACATGGCGCACGTAGTCGAGGTGCGGGGTCTAAAGAAGCACTTCGAAAAAGGCGATGTCCGCGCCGTCGACGGAGTGGACATCGCGACTCGCGAGGGCGAGTACCTCGTCTTGCTCGGACCCTCCGGCTGCGGCAAGACGACCTTGCTGCGAATGATAGCGGGCCTCGAGGAGCCCACAGAGGGCGAGATCCTCATTGGTGGGAACGTTGTGAACGGTCTCCCCCCGCGCGCCCGGGGCATTGCCATGGTGTTCCAGAGCTACGCTCTCTACCCGCACAAGACGGTGCTCGACAACATCACCTTCCCGCTAAAGGCAACGATGACCGACCGCGACGCCCGGCGCGAGAAGGCGAGTTGGGCCGCCGATCTCCTCGGCATCGGGGAGTTTCTCGACCGCAAGCCACGTCACCTTTCGGGTGGGGAGCGTCAACGCGTGGCACTCGCCCGTGCGCTCGTCCGAGATCCGAGCGTGTTCCTCCTCGACGAACCGCTCAGCAACCTCGACGCAAAGCTGCGCACTTCCGCCCGTGACGAGTTGAAGCAGTTCCAGGAGCGTCTCGGCACGACGACGATCTACGTTACGCACGACCAGGTCGAGGCGATGGGTTTGGGCGACCGCATCGTGGTCATTCTCAACGGTAAGGTCCGCCAGATCGGAGCTCCCCAAGAGGTGTACTCGCACCCGGCCGACACCTTCGTTGCGACCTTCATCGGCTCCCCGCCCATGAACCTCATCGACCGTGGCGACCATCTCCTCGGCTTCCGGCCGGAGAACTGCCTGCCGATCGAGGCGATGGGTAGCAACGGGGACAACTTGCTCGAGGTCGATGTGCAGATTCACCGGATCGAGTACCTCTCGGGCGACCGGCACGTCTACGCGACCACCTCGGGTCTCGGATCCGACGACGCCCACCTCATCGCTCGGATTCCCGCGACCGTGAACGCCGCCGTGGACGAGGACCGCGCGCAACGCTTCGCCGTCCACGAGAAAGACCTGCGCTTCTTCGACGGCGACACGGGGGTGCGCACCGAGTCCCGGCCGGTCCGCTCGTGACGCCGGCTCACCGCGCGGACGAGGTTGGGACGGTTGCTCCCGATACCGTGACCCGGGTGCCGGAACCAACTCCGCGGCCGCAGCTAGCAAGGCGGAGGCTCGCCGACCGCGAGGGTTTTCTGGCGAAGCTCTTTCTGCTGCCGACCGTCGCATACATCATCGGTCTGGTCGCGTTCCCGTTCGTGCTCGCCATCGTGTTCAGCTTCAGCGATGTGACGACCGGGAATCCGAGCCTCGATTTCGTTGGGCTCCGCCAGTGGCGCACGATCCTTGGCTCGCGTGTGTTCTGGACCGCTTTCAGGAACACGATCACGTTCACCGTGATTTCGATGGCGCTGATCGTTTTGATCGCCCACGTGCTCGCGACGGTGCTCGTGAAGGACTTCAAGGGGAAATGGCTCGTTCGTTTTTGCGTGCTGTTGCCGTGGACGACCCCGGTGGCGCTCGCGGCGGTGTCGTGGCTGTGGTTGCTCAATTCGATCTTCAGTCCCATCGACTGGGTGTTGCGCTGGTTCGGGCTGATCGAGGCCAACATGTACTACTTGGGGCGACCCGTCCTCGCAATGGGATCGGTCATCGCCGTGCACGTGTGGCGCATCGTCCCGGTCGCGACGGTCATCATCATGGCCGGGCACATGGCGATCCCAGGTGAGATCAACGATGCCGCGGAGATCGACGGTGCCGGGTTCTGGCGGAAGTTGAGGGAGATCACCATCCCGCTGACGCTGCCGATTTCCGCGGTGGCGGTGCTCTTCGGGGCCATCCTCACGTTCGCGGACATGACGGTCGTCTTCATTCTGACTCGGGGTGGTCCCACCCAGGCGACTCAGGTGCTTTCGAGCTGGGCGTTCTTCAAGGGGATCGAGGGCGGCGACCTAGCCCAGGGCGCCGCGGTGGCGCTCTTTCTGTTCCCCCTGCTGCTCGCTGCCGCGATCGCGATCCTCAGGGCAGTCCGGCGTACGGAGGTGATGTAGCCGGTGGCTGCTCCCACGCAGATTCCCGCCGAAAAGTTTGCCGGCGGCCGCATCGACGTCACGCACCAGGGTGAGGTCGACCGAATACGCCGGCAGCGCCGCCGCCGCGCCATCGGTGGGCGCACCGTCCTCTACACCATCGCGATCGTCGCGGCGCTGTATGCGGCGGGACCATTCATTTGGAGCGCGATCACCTCGTTCAAGGTGGACCCGGACCTCTACACGAAGGCGAACAACCCGTTCATCTACAATCTGCCACCCACCCTGGAGCACTGGAGGTTCTTGCTCTTCGACACGCAGTTCCTGACGTTCGCCTGGAACACACTGTGGGTTGGTTTCCTCGTGGTATCGATCACGCTGTTCGTCGGGCTTCCCGCCGCTTATGCGCTCGCGCGCCTCGAAATGAAGTGGAGCGGTCCGCTCGGCATCGCCATCTTCTTCGTGTACCTCATCCCGCCGACCTTGCTGTTCATCCCGATGACTCGGGTCGTGGGGAACTTCGAGCTGCTGAACAATACGTGGTCCCTGGTGCTCATCTACCCGACGATCACTATCCCCGTCTCGATATGGCTGCTCACCGGTTTCCTGAAGGGCATTCCCAAGGACATCGAGGAGCAGGCCCTGGTCGACGGCTACAGCCGGCTGAACGCCTTCGTCCGCGTCGTCATCCCGCTCGCCTTCCCCGGGATCGTCGCCGTCATCGTCTTCGCGTTCACCTTGACGGCACACGAGTTCATCTACGCGCTCGCGTTTCTGTCATCGACCCCGGCAAAGACCATCAGCATCGGAGTCCCGACCGAGCTGATTCGCGGCGACGTGTTCTTCTGGCAGTCGCTACAGGCGGCGGTGGTGTTCGTTGCACTGCCGATCGCGTTGGTCTTCAACCTCCTCCTCGGGCGCTTCATCTCCGGCTTCACGATGGGTGCAGTCAAGGGCTGACCGCCCCCGGACGATGGGAGCGAAAGACTTAGGGCCGCGGGAGCGGGGCGTCGAGTCGAGACCGTCACTGAAAGAGCAGGGCCCAGGTGACGTAGTCGAGGTCGAGGCCCTCGCCGGCCCCCTCGGGCGCGTAGGG